>JBDZVC010000222.1:0-7222 GCA_040255475.1 Phyllobacteriaceae bacterium
CGCTGCCCTGCAAGGCCTCGGCGGCCGCCTGCGGCACGCCGGCGCGCGCCATGAATATCTTGAGGAGCTCGGCGCCGAGCAGGATCAGGAAGATCATGCCGGACGTGCGTGCCGTCTCGAGCAGCGCATCGCCCATCCCGCCGATCGACAGTCTGCGCGTTACCAGTCCGTAGGCGACGACGAGGAAGACGCCGACGGCGGCAGCGGCCGTCGGATTGTAGATGCCGGCATAAATGCCACCGATGACGACGCCGAAGACGACGAGAACCGGAATGACGGCGATGCTGGCGGCGACGAGCTCGCTCCGCGACACCGCCTCCCCTGTCGGGCCGGAGCCCGGCACGAGGCGGACATAGACAGCCACCGTCAGCATGAAGAGCAGCATGGCGAGGATGCCCGGAATGAGTGCGGCCGCGAACATGGTGACCACGTTCGCCTCGACGATGATGGCATAGACGATGAGCACGACCGAGGGCGGGATCAGTATGCCGAGCGTACCGCCGGCGGCGATGGTGCCCGTAGCGAGCGAGGGCGAATATTTGTAGCGCCGAAGCTCCGGCAGAGCGACCTGCCCCATGGTCGAGGCGGTGGCCGTGGACGAACCGCAGACCGCGCCGAAGCCGGCGCAGGCTGCGACGGCCGCCATCGCCACACCGCCGCGGAAGCGGCCGAGCCATGCATTGGCGCCGCGGAAAAGATCGCTCGACAGGCCGCAGCGCGAGGCCAACCCGCCCATCAGGATGAACATCGGCAGGACCGAAAGATCGTAGACGGAGAACTGCGCGTAGGCGAGGTCCTTCAACTGGTTGAGGACGATCAGAGGTCCCGACTGGATGGTCGTGCCCATGATGCCGACGAGGATCATCGTATAGGCGATAGGAACCCTGACCGCGATCAGTGCAAGCAGGCAGACAAGTCCGGCAATGCCAATGAAGAAACTGTCGAGCATGTGGAGCCTATTCGACCGGCAGGGTTGCGGGCCGCACGCCGCCGCCGTGGCGAAAACCGTGCCAGCCCTCCGCAAGGGTGATCAGCGACGCGATAAGAAGCAGCGCGAGCGAAACGAGGATCGGCGGGAACGCTGTCCAGAGCGGCAGATGCAGCACCGGCGTGACCTCGGGATAGGCCATGTAGGAGAGGAAGCCGGCATACATCTGTACCAGAAGCAGGACGGAAAAGGCGATCGCGAAAAGCGAGGAGAAGGCGACCATCGCCGACTTGCCGCGCGCGCTCATGCCTTCGGTGAAAATGTCCACCGTCACGTTCGACCCGGTCAACTGGCAGTAGGGCAGGAACATGAAGATGGCGATGGCGATGAAATGCTTGACCAGTTCGTAATCGGCGGCGAACGGCTTGTCGAAAAGGATGTTCGAGATCGCACCGAGCGCCGTCATGAACGCCAGCGCCAGCGTCACCACGCCACCGAGCAACGCCCACCAGCGGATGACCGCCGCCAGAAAGGCGACAAATTTCCCACGGCTAGGTGGCGGAGGGGGCTCGTCGCCTCCTTCCGCCGGATGGACGAGCGCGCTCACGCCTTCTTGGCCGCTATGGTTTTCCGGGCCGCCTCGACCAATGCCTTCGGGTCGAAGCCGGCATTCGCGTGAGCGGCAACCCATTTGTCGACCACGGGCGCAAGAACCTTGTTGAAGGCGTCCATCTGCTCCTGCGTCAGCACGATGTGCTCGTTGCCGCTGTCGACGGCCATCTTGATGCCTTCGTCGTCGTCCTCGCGCCAGATACGCGCGACTTCGTGCAGCCACTCCTCGCCGCAATGTTTGTTGAAGGCTTCCTTCAGGTCGTCCGGCAACCCTTCCCAGCGCGCCTTGTTCATCGACACCTGGAAGGTCGTGGTGCCGAAGCGGTTATTGTCCGGTCCTTCGATCTGATACTTGGTCGATTCTTGAAGCTGGAGCGCGGGGATGATCTCCCACGGCACGAGTGCACCGTCGACCACATGCGTCGTCAGCGCCTGCGGCAGGTCCGGCACCGGCATGGTCACCGGCGTCGCGCCCATCGCCTCGACGACGGCATTGCCCGTCGGGCCTGGAACGCGCAGCTTCTTGCCCTTGGTGTCGTCCGGCGTATGCACGGGGACTTCCGCCATATGGAAGGCCTGTCCGGCGTGGACATGGTTGAAGAGGACGTGCACGGCCTTGTATTCCGGGGCAAGGTACTCGTCGAACATGGCGCGCATGGCGAGGTTCGTCGCCACGATGTCGTTGGTGAAGATGGTCGGCAGCTCGAACACTTCCGAACGCGGGAAAAGGCCCGGCGTATAGCCGTTCACCGTCCAGACGATATCGACGATACCGTCCGCCACCTGCCGGAAAAGCTGGGGCGGCGACCCGCCGAGCGACATCGAGGGATAGATGTCGATCTTGATGCGCCCTTTCGATTCGTCCTGGATCGCCTGTACCCAGGGCTGCAGCATCTTGACCTGAGCGGGCGATTTCGGCCCGAGGAAGTGGTGCAGCTTGAGCGTCACCTCCGGATCGGCGGCGCGTGCCTTTCCGATGACGGCCGGAGCGGCAAGCATCGCCGCTGCCGAAACGAGAAATTGCCTGCGTTTCAACATCTGTTCTCCTCCACTATTGCCCGGAGCCGCGAAGACGCGACTTCCGGCATTCAGCCGGCATCGTCAGCTGACCCCGGCTCTCCCGTTACCTCCGATCCGAACGGTAGCAGACCGAAAATAATTAACAAGTAAATTATTTACCCTCGCCTCATCCATGCTGCAGCCACACATCGAGCACCGCCGAGCGCTTTTCCTCGCGCACCACATGCAAAGCCTCGGCCACGGCCTCGTCCACTTCGTCCGGCTTCTCCACCTTGCGCGCGTACGCCCCGCCCGCGGCTTTCGCAATGCCGGCATAGTCGGGCGACGGGTCGAAGGAGAGATCGAGATCGTTGGCGCGGCTGGCATAGCCGTCGGGATGTACGCCGAGCGCGGAAAAGCGCGGCGCCTTCCAGCCGCGATTGTTATAGACGACCTGAAGAAAGGGCGCCCCGTACTTCGCCGCCATCCAGTGGACGGAAGCCGGTATCGAGAACATATAGGACCCGTCGCCGGTCAGCGCGACGACGGTCTTTTCCGGCGCCGCCAGCTTGGCGCCGAACGCCGCCCCGCCATTCCAGCCCAGCGAGCCGCCACCGCTGGCGAAGATCGAGCCCGGCCGCGTCATCGCCATGTGGTTGGAGACTGCCGGGTAGTTGGTAATGCCCTCGTTGAGCACGATCGTGTCGTCATCGATGTGCCGGCGCACCGTCGCCGTCAGAAATTCCGGCGTGATGATCCCGTCATTTCCGGTTTCGAGCGCGGCAAGCCGGTCGCGCCGCGCCTTGCTTTTGACTGCGAAACGGCCTCGCCTCTCCGCCACCCGGGCGCCGTCGAAAGGTCGCGCGGCGAGCGCGTCGTTAAGCTGGTGCAAGGCGGTCGCCGCGTCGGCCCGGAAGGAATGTTCCGCGCCGATATACCAGAGCGGCATCTTCTCCTTCAGCGGATCGACGTCGACATGGAAGATCGGCGCGCCGTCGGCCGGCCGGCTGATCGTCGGGATCCACGGCACGTCGCTGTCGATGACAAGGATGCAGTCTGCCTCCGCCAGCGCCTCGTTCCGGTGCGGCTCATTCCACTGGTTGCCGAGATAGAGGTCGTGGTCGTGCGGGAAATTCATCGCGCTCGGCACGGATTCGTGCACGCCGGCGCCGACGTTCTCGCAGAAACGCACCAGTTCGGCCACCGCATCGGGATTGCGGCCGAGATAAGACGTCACCACCAGCGGCCGGCGCGCCTGCCCGAACGCCGCGAGCAATTGTTCAATGCCCTCCTGCGGCAGCGCTGCCGGCGCAATAGGCCGCCATTTCGCCATGTCGATGGAAACCGCTTCCGCCAGTTCCTCTTCCATCACCTCGCGCGCTCCGACGAGATAAACCGGTCCCTTCGGCTCACTCATGGCGAATTGCAGCGAGCGGTGCACCATCTGCTTGATGTTCTTGCCGGTGCGCAACTCGTTCTCGTATTTCATGTAGCCACGCACGATGCTGCGCTGGTCCGGTACGTCCTGTATCCACTGGATGAACTCGTTGCGGCTGCCACGCATCTCGCCTTCCTGCGTGAAGGGGGAAGCACCGGCGAAGACCAGGATCGGCGCCCGCCCCTTGGCGGCATTGTGAACAGCCCCCGCCAGTGATTGCGTGCCGCATTCGACATGCACGATCACCGCCTGCGGCTTTCCGGAGACCTGCGCATAGCCTTGCGCCGCGCTCATGCCGGCCATCTCGTTCGGGCAGGTGATGATCGCGGGGATACGCCTTCCGTGTGCCCTCGCTTCGGCGATCGCCTCGATCAGCGCCGGGTGGTCGCTACCGAAATTGGCGAAAATGTAGGAGACGCCCGCCTCGGTCAGGGCTTCGAGAAAGGCGGTGCTGGCTGTGTACATTAGCGTGTCGTATCCGGTTCAATCGAGGGAGGCGGTGATGAGCCGCAGGAGGCGCAGCAATTCCGGCCGGCCCTCCCCGACGATCTCGTCCAGAACCCGGTCATGCGCCTCCGCATGTGCCACAAGCTCCTCCAGCCTCGCCTCGCCCGCTTTGGTCAACGACAGCGTGTAGCTGCGCTTGTCGGCTGGCATCGTCTTCCGCTCGATGAGGTGGTTGCGCAGAAGGTCGCGCAGCACCGGCGTGATGGTCGACTTGTCGCGCCCGCTGGCACGGCTCAGCACAAGCGGCGTAATGCCCGGATTGTCATGGATGAGGCTGAGGACGGCGAACCAGCCCGGCTTCAGGTCGGCCTCGCCGGTCTTCTTCTTGAAAGCTTTGAAGGAAGCGTTCTGTGCGAGCCTCAGATGAAAGCCGATGCGGTCCTCGAGAAGGCCGAGGCTGAAATCCTTCGACTTCGCCGCCGGGCCGGTATCGTCGCCCCGTTTCGAGGCTGCCTTGGAACCGCTTCCGGGCGTCGCGATCCGCGACTTCATCCGCTCCCTCTCCGTATTGCCGGACCCTGTCGGCTCCGTGCTGGCGCCCACGAAAGAGCGCCCCAGACCGAACTACATTAGCGAAGAGGATATGCTACGGCAAGATAGTTTTGTCTCAAACTATCTTGCCGTCATTGCGATGGCCATCTGTTCAAGCGACCGGATGGTTCGCCAGCCGCTCCAAAGCACGCACGAGGCCGGAATGGTCAAGTCCGCCCTCCCCGTTCGCCACCATGGAATGGAAAAGCTGCTGGGTCGAGGCCGTGTTCGGCAGGGCGAGGCTCAGCGCCCGCGCACCTTCAAGCGCAAGGTTCAAATCCTTCTGGTGAAGCTCGATGCGGAAACCCGGATCGAAAGTGCGCTTGATCATCCGCTCGCCATGCACTTCCAGAATGCGCGAGGAAGCAAACCCGCCCATCAGCGCCGAGCGCACCCTGGCCGGGTCGGCGCCCGCCTTGGCGGCGAAGACCAGCGCTTCCGACACCGCGGCGATATTGAGCGCGACGATGATCTGGTTCGCCACCTTGGCCACCTGACCGTCGCCGCAATCGCCGACCAGCGTGATGTTCTTGCCCATCAGTTCGAAGAACGGCCTGGCGCGGTCGAACGCGGCCTCCGACCCGCCCGCCATGATGGTGAGCGTGGCAGCCTTGGCCCCGACCTCGCCGCCCGACACGGGTGCATCGACATATTCGGTGCCGAGATCGCGGATCTTCGCGGCGAACGTCTTGGTCTCGATCGGCGAGATCGAGCTCATGTCGATCACCAGCTTTCCCTTCGAAAGCCCTGAGGCGACTCCGCTTTCGGAGAAGAGCACGTCCTTCACCTGCGGCGTGTCGGGCAGCATCAGGATGACGATCTCGGCCGCCCTTGCCACATCCGCCGGCGTATCGAACACCTTCAGCCCGCCATCCGTCAGTTCCTTCGCCGGTGGCTTGCGGTGCTTGGAGGTGACGAGCGAATGTCCGGCCTTCTGGAGATTGAGCGCCATCGGCGTTCCCATGATGCCGAGCCCGATGAAACCGATCGTGGTCATGTGATTGTCCTGCCTGAAATTGAACGTTGGATATTGGCTCGGCCTATAGGCCCCTACGCCGCCCGCGCCTTCTCCGCTCTCTGAAGCCAGCCCAGCCCCTCTTCCGTGGTCGTCTTCGGCTTGTATTCGCAGCCGATCCAGCCGTCGTAGCCTGCGGCGTCGAGCGCGGCGAAGACGAAATCGTAGTTGATTTCGCCCGTTCCCGGCTCGTTGCGGCCTGGATTGTCTGCAAGCTGGATGTGGGCGATGCGGCTCTTGAACCGCTGGTAAGTGGCGATCAGTTCGCCTCGCGTCCGCTGCTGGTGGTAGAGATCGTACTGGATGAAGAGGTTGTCGCTGCCGACCTCATTGATGATCGCGTCGGCCTGCTCGACCGTGTTCAGGAAGAAACCCGGTATGTCGTAGTGGTTGATCGGCTCGATCAGGAGCCTGATCCCGTGCTTCTTCAATTCCCCTGACGCATAGCGCAGATTGGCGATGAAGGTCGTATGCAGCGCCTCGACTTCCTGCTCTTGGAGCGCCACGCCGGAAAGGCAGTTTACCTGCCGGCAGCCGAGCGCTTCGGCATATTCGATGGCAGACACCACACCACGGCGGAACTCGTCGATACGGTCCGGGAAGATGGCGTTGCCTCTTTCACCCGCCGTCCAGTCGCCGGCCGGCAGGTTGAAGAGCACCTGCTTCAGCCCGTTCTCGGAAAGCGCCTGTTTCACCGCATCCTTCTCGAACTCATAGGGAAAAAGGAACTCCACCGCCTCGAAGCCCGCCTTGCGGGCGCGCGCGAAGCGCTGAAGGACCGGTACTTCGGTGAAAAGCATGGTCAGATTGGCGTTGAACCTGGGCATCCCTGGCCTCCATAAAATCGTGAAATCGTGAGAGCCGCGGCGGCGCCTTTAACGACGGTCGCCGCGGCTGCTCCCCTCCTCCGGGGTTTATTCAGTCCAGCACGGCAAGAGCGGCAATCGCAGTCGGTGCATCCTCGCCCCGCTCCGCAAGTTCTTCGAACTCCACGACCTTGTCGATATCGGCGCCCATCGAAATGTTGGTGACGCGCTCGAGGATGAACTCGACGACGACCGGGACCTGATGCTCCTTCATGAGCTTCTTCGCTTCGGCGAAGGCGCTCGCGAATTCGTTCGGGCTCCTGACGCGGAGCGCCTTGCAGCCGAGTGCCTCGGCGACCGCGATATGATCGACGCCGTAGCCGGCC
>JBDZVC010000223.1:0-7222 GCA_040255475.1 Phyllobacteriaceae bacterium
AACTCATCGACGTTCGCCGCACCTTCGGCAGCTACAACGCGCTCGACGGCATCAATCTCTCCGTCGAACCGGGCGAATTCATCGCGCTTCTCGGCCCTTCCGGTTGCGGCAAGTCGACTGCGCTCAACTGCATCGCTGGACTGCTCGAACTGACAGGCGGGGAGATCCGGCTTGCTGGGAAACGCATCGACGAACTGCAGTCCGAGGCGCGGGGCTTCGGCATGGTCTTCCAGAACTACGCTCTCTTCCCGCATATGAGCGTGCGCAAGAATGTCGGCTTCGGACTTTCCATGCGAAGCGTATCCGGGGCAGACGCCGCAAAGCGCATCGCCGATGCGCTGGCGCTGGTCAGGTTGCAAGGCCAGGAAGACAAGTTGCCGGGCCAGCTTTCGGGCGGCCAGCAGCAGCGTGTCGCGATTGCGCGCGCCGTCGTCATCCGTCCGCCGCTCGTCCTCATGGACGAGCCGCTTTCCAATCTCGACGCCAAGCTCCGGCTGGAGATGCGGGCGGAAATCCGTGGCATCCACGACCAGATCGGCTCCACCACGATCTATGTCACGCACGATCAGGACGAGGCATTGTCGCTCGCCGACCGCATCGTCGTCATGCGCGAGGGTCAAATCCGCCAGATCGGCACCCCACAGGACCTATACGAGCGGCCGAACCATCCGGATGTCGCGGACTTCATGGGCTTTCGCACGCGCATTCCGGGCCGGCTCGTGTCGTCTTCCAATGGCCATGCGGCTGTCGAGGCGGGCGGCACGACGCTCGAAGGGATCGCCGCCGAAGGCGTGGCGCCCGGCGACAAGGTGCTCGTGTCGATCCGTCCGGAAGACTTGGTTGCCGTCGACGAGGGCGAGGGACTGAAAGCGACCGTCAAAAGCATCGAATATCGCGGCCGAGCCTTCTTCGGCCTGGCGAACGGCACCGACGGTACCGAACTCTTCTTCCGTGCCGACAGGGCCTACCCGCGCGGCGCGTCCATCGTGCTGAGGCCTTTGGCAGAGCGCACACTGCTTTTCACGGAGAAAGCTTGATGTCCGCTGTGGCGGCTAGTGCGTCATCCGGACCGTCGCTCAGGAAGCGGCTGGCGGCGCGCGGTCTTGACGGAACGACACTGCTGGTCCTTCCCGGCATCGTCACGACGCTTCTCCTCTTCGTCTATCCCTTCCTTTACGGCGTCGTGGATTCGCTGGCGCCGAAGGAAGGGCCGTGGTTCGCGAACTACGTGAAATTCTTCAGCGAGCCGTTCCAGTACGACACCATCTTCGCGACGCTGTGGCTGGCGCTGCCGGTGACGATCATCAACGTGGTGGTCGCAATCCCCATCGCTTTCCGTGTGAGGCTGATGCGCCGCCAGCGGCTGCTCACCACCATCCTCGTCCTGCCGGTTACGCTCGGAACCGTGCTAGTCGCGGACGGCTTGCTCAACTATCTCGGCCCGCGCGGCTGGTTCAACCGCACGCTGATGTTCTTCGACTTGATCGACCATCCGCTGAGGCTGACCAATAACTACTGGGGCGTCTTCGCCTCGCTGATCATCACGGGCTTCCCCTTCGCCTTCCTGCTTACGCTCTCCTACGTCTCCGGCATCGACCCGGCGATCGAGCAGGCGGCGGCGACGCTCGGCGCCAAGGCCCGGCAGCGCTTCATGCGAATCTTCCTCCCGCTTCTGGCGCCGGGGTTGATCGTGACCTTCTGCCTCGCCTTCGTACAGGCCTTCTCGGTGTTCCCGTCCGCCGTGCTGCTCGGCGCGCCGTCCGGACCGACACGAGTCATCGCGATCGCCGCCTATCAAGCCGCCTTCGAGCAATACGACCATTCGATGGGCGCCGCGATCGCCATCATCATGGGGCTGGTACAGCTTGTCGTGATCCTGGCCGTGCTGTCGCTCCGGCAGGTTTTCTATCGCGGTCCGGCCGCCGGCGGGAAAGGATAGGCCATGATCAGGGATAATGGCCTTGCCTCGCGTCTGTGGCGCTTCGCTATCTGGGCGGTCGTCGTGCTCTTCGTGCTCAACCTGCTCGGCGTGATCATGGCGGTCGTCGTCAACTCTGTTTCGACGCGCTGGCTCGGCACCTGGCTGCCGGCCGGGTGGACATCGCATTGGTATGTCGATGCCTGGCGCGAATTCCAGCTGACCCCGGTGCTGATCGTCACCTTCGAGATCGTCTTCGCGGTGGTGATCATCTCCGGGCTGGTCGGCGTTACGACGGCCTATGCGCTGGCGCGCCGCGATTTCCCCGGCAAGCGGCTGATGGTGCTGATCTTCCTCCTGCCGCTGCTGCTGCCGCCGCTGACCTACGGCATTCCGCTTGCCACCGTGCTTTACCGACTCGGCGTCGGCGGCACGTTCTGGGGCGTGGTGCTCGCCAATCTGGTGCCAGCGATACCCTTCGTCGTCCTGGTCATGATCCCTTTCATCGAGCAGATCGACCCGCGCGTCGAACAGGCGGCGCGCGTCTTCGGGGCATCGACCACAAGCCTGTTCGTCCGCATCCTCTTGCCGCTGCTATTGCCCGGCATGCTGGCGGCGCTGCTTCTGGTTCTGGTGCGTACGCTCGCCATGTTCGAGCTCACCTTCCTGACTGCCGGACCGACCAGCCAAACGCTCGTCGTTTCGCTCTATTACGCGGTCTTCGCCTCGGGCGTCAGGGCGTCGCAATCGATCGACGCGATGGCGGTCGTCTACATGGTCACAACCTTGTTCTGGCTGATCATCGCGCTCCAGTTCGTCAATCCGACGCAGATCGTGGCGCGGGCAAAGCAGCAGCCTGCCAACCCGTAAGACTGTCAGCGACCTCTCCGGGATGATCTTACTGCGGCGTCTTGTCGCATCATGTTTCTCTGGTGCGATTTTCCGACCGGGCGGAAGCCAACAAAATCAGACACTAACTTGACTTATCGAGACAACTTTTCAAATCGCCGAAGCAACACCTTAGAATCGTTATAAATCATTGTGGTTGAAGCGCTTTTCAGCGCGTCCTAGAAGCTGGCCATCCGTTTTGGGCAGGTGCCGCGACCGATGCGGTACGTATTGCGAACGCAGATGACCATGAAAGCCACGAACACCGACCTGCCTCGTGAGGCGCTCCCGCCGCACCGCGAAAGCGGCGCTCAGGTTTCGTGTGCCGGTCCGGTTGCTGCGCCTGGGATCTGTCGGAAGTTCCTACAGCCACGGCGCGCTTGCCCATGCTAGCAACCTTCGTCATCGGCCTGCGCGAGGGCCTCGAAGCGGCGCTGATCGTCGGCATCATCGCGGCCTTCCTGTGCAAGAACGGCAAAAGCCTTACCGCCATGTGGTTCGGTGTCCTGCTGGCCATACTCCTGTCGATCGCCGTCGGCGTCGGACTAAAGCTGGTCGAGAAGGCGCTGCCGCAAGCAGCCCAGGAGGGCATGGAGGCCGTGATCGGCGCCATCGCCATCTTCTTCGTCACCGGCATGATCGTGTGGATGAACGCGCATGCGCGCGACATGAAGCGACAGATCGAAGCCGAGGCGGCGGATGCACTCGGTCAGGCCAGTGCCTATGCGCTCGCGCTGATGGCATTCCTCGCCGTGCTCAAGGAAGGCTTCGAAACAAGCGTCTTCCTGCTTGCGACGTTCTCGGCGGCGCAGTCGGCATCGCTTGCCGCCGCCGGCGCGGTCATCGGGCTTTTGCTTTCGGCCGTCATTGGCTGGGGCATCTATATGGGCGGCGTCCGGATCAATCTGTCGCGCTTCTTCCGCGTCACTGGGGCATTCCTCATTCTCGTGGCCGCCGGACTGGTGATCACCTGCCTGCGTACGGCCCATGAAGCAGGCTGGCTGAACGCCGGCCAGCAGGCGACGGTGAACCTTTCCTGGTTGGTCGCGCCTGGCTCCATCCAGTCGGCGCTCATCACCGGCGTTCTCGGCATTCCGGCCGATCCGCGGCTGGTCGAGGTCCTAGGCTGGTTCGCCTATCTCATCCCCGTTTCGCTCTTCATCTACTGGCCGCCGGCGAGGCGCCTCGGAACGCAGGCAGGCGCGAAACTGAAGCTTGCGATTGCCGGCGGCCTTGTTGCCGGCGCGCTCGGCCTTGCCCTTATCTACCCGGTTCCGCAAGCCGAGCTTCCGACAGAGGCGCCGCTTGTCGCGGGCGCAGGCGGGTCCGCGCAGCCTGTCGGCACCGCCCGACTGGAAGCAGCGGGGAGCAATGGGTTGATGCTCAAGGTCTCGACCAAGGACGGGAGTGCTTCCCTGCCTCTGACGAATGGCGATGCCCGGCAAGAACGCCATGAGGGGATCGAGGCCTCGGCCTGGACCATCCACAGCACCGGCACGCCGGTGGAAAAGCCATCGAGCCTCACCCTCGACGAGGTCGTGGCGCTTGCCGGCGGACGCATCCCGGTCGGCTTCAGCCCTTCGCGGAACCCCGGACCGTTCACGGCCGAATGGTCCGCTCGCCGCTCGACCGAGGTGTGGGCTGTCGGCGGGACGCTGCTCGATGCATCGGATGAGGAGACGACCGTCGTCACGCTTTCGGATGGGGGATTGCGCACGCCGCGGACACTTACCGTGCGCAACGACGCCGCTGGGGGCTGGCAAGTATCCGCAACCTATCGCGACGCGGTTGTGGCGAAACTGAATGCCGTAGCAAGAGCACGCACCGAACGTCATTTCTGGGCGGTCCAGTTGCCGTTCATCCTCGCCATTATCGCCCTCCTGCTCGCCGCATCGGCCGGGCGCACATTGATGCAGGAGCACCGGCGGGCCGGGGCCTCCGCGAATGCTTCCGTTTCAAAGCCCGGCCGACGCGCCGAAAATTCCATGACCAAAGGAGTAACGCATGCCGCCCATTAACCAGACGCCGCCGCTCGCCGCCGCGACGGGGCTCGCCGTCCTTCTGGCGCTCGCGCCGGGCGCCGCCGCGCAGGAAGCGCCGGTGAAGGACGGAGTCTCGCAGGTAAAGGTCGAACTGACGTCGGATAACGGCGGAAGCTGCGTCCTCGACAGCACATCGGCCAAGGCCGGGCCCATCACCTTCTCCGTCACCAACAAGACCGCCGCCTCGATCAGCGAGCTCGAGCTTCTCAGCAACGACCGTATCCTCGGCGAAAAGGAAAACCTTGCGCCTGGCCTGCCCACCGTGAGCTTCACACTTACCCTCGACGGCGGCACCTACCAAATCTATTGCCCGGGGGCTTCGGCGGAAATGCAGGATTTCAAAGTGACCGGCAAGGCCGCGAAAGCGGCCGGCAGCACACAGGATATTCTCGCCGAGGGCGTCAAGGGCTACGCTCATTACGTTGACGGTGTTGTGGATTCCATGGTGACGGCCGTCCAGCGGCTGAGGGCCGACATCGATGCCGGCGACCTCGAAAAGGCGAAGGCCCAATACGCAGCGGCACGCCCGTTCTACGAGCGCATCGAGTCCGATGTCGACGGCTTCATGCTGCCCGGCTACAAGGCAACCGACAATGCCGGTAATCTCGACTATTTGGTCGACATGCGCGCATCGAACCTCGATCCCGCGGTCGGCTGGCACGGCTTCCACGCCGTCGAGCGCGAACTGTTCGAAAAGGGCGCGATCACAGACGAGACGAAGAAGCTGGCCGCCGAACTGCAGGATAATGTCGAAAAACTCGACAAGCTGGTGAGCACGCTCGAATACCGGCCTGAAGACCTCGCCAACGGCGCCGCAGGCCTCCTCGAAGAGGTGCAGACGGGCAAGATCACCGGCGAGGAAGAAACCTACAGCCATATCGACCTGGTCGATTTCGCCGGTAATATCGAAGGCGCCCAGCAGGCCTTCGCCTTCCTCGAGCCTGGCATGCAGAAGATCGACGCCGACCTGACGAAGCAGGTCAACGCGCAGTTCCAGAACGTGCTGAAGTTGCTCGAAACCTACCGCGACCCGAATGAACTGGGCGGCTACAAGCGCTACACGGCCGAGCTAAAGGCTTCCGACGCCAACAAGCTCAGCAAGGCGATCCAGGCGCTGCAGGAGCCACTCTCCAGGATAGCCGAGAAGGTGGCAACGGCGCATTGATGACCGGCGATCGGAAGAAAGACGCGCAGTTTCGGCTTTCGCGCCGCGGCCTGCTCCTCGGAGCGGCCGTCGGCACCGTTGGCGCCACCGTGCCGGGAATGCCTGCGCAGGCGGCAGTCGCCGATCCGGAAGACATCATCGACCTGAACGGCGAATACCCGTTCTATGGCAACGCAGAACAAGCCGGCATCCGCACGCCGCCGCAGCGCTATACCTTCTACATGACCTTCGACCTGACGACGCAGTCACGGATGGACCTCCAGATCCTTCTCGCACGCTGGTCGGCGGCCATCTCGCAACTGATGAAAGGCAAGCCGGTCGGGCAGATCGAGCCGGCGCGGCCGGACGCCATCGGCTTCGACACGGGCGAGGCGCTCAACCTCAGCCCCGCTTGCCTGACGGTAACGGTCGGGCTCGGGCCGAATGTGTTCAGCGACACTTACGGCCTCGCCGGCAGCAAGCCCGCGCTCCTGCGCCAGCTGAAACAATTGCCGAGCGATGCGATGAAGCCGGAACTGACCGGCGGCGACCTGTCGCTGCAGGCCTGTGCCGACGATCCACAGGTTGCCTATCACGCCGTCCGCGATCTTGCACGCATTGCCAAGAGCACCGGTGCCGCCGCGACCCGTTGGACGGTGATGGGTTTCGGCCGCGCCTCCGCCGGCAAGGGCCAGTCGACACCGCGCAACCTGCTCGGCTTCAAGGACGGCACGCGCAACATCCGCGAGGACGCCGACTTCGACCGCTTCGTCTGGGTCAAGGACGGGCCACCCTGGCAGCATCACGGCACGTATCAGGTCGTGCGCAAGATCCAGATGCATATCGAGGCGTGGGATACCGACAGGATCGGCAATCAGAACGAAATCTTCGGCCGCCACAAAGTCTCCGGCGCGCCGCTGACGGGCACGCACGAGTTCGACACGCCAGACTTCGAGAAGAAGGACATCAAGGGCAATCCGGTGATCCCGGCTGCAGCCCATATCCGGCTCGCCTCGGCGGAGGAGAATGAGGGCCTGCGAATCCTGCGCCGCTCGTACAATTATACCGACGGCATCAATCAGTATGGCGTGCTCGATGCCGGCCTGCTCTTCATCGCCTACCAGAACGATCCGGCCCATTTCGAGCGGCTGCAGACAAAACTCGGCGCGGCCGACCTCCTCAACGAGTACATCACGCATATCGGCTCGGCGATCTTCTTCGTCCCGCCGG
>JBDZVC010000018.1:0-36326 GCA_040255475.1 Phyllobacteriaceae bacterium
ATCAATCGGTCTTTGACCGACCACTCCTCACCCCACAGGGGGAGAAGGGGGAGCGTGGCGTCGCCGCTCCGGCAAATCGTCGGCGTTGGAGATTGGCCGAGAGAGTGACGCCATCTCCCTCCTCGCCCCCTGTGGGAGAGGACAGGGAGCCCCGGTGAGGCAAGGCCGAACCGTTGGGCGACTTGGTGAGGGGTGAACGGTCGAGGCGGATCAGTAAGCCGTATCGTACCGGCAGCCCTTGCTACGCCGTCGCGATATAGGCCTTGATGTCCTCGGCCTCGCGCTCGACATCCTCGATCCGGCGCTTGACCACGTCGCCGATGGAGACCAACCCGACGAGCCTGCCTTCCTTTTCCACCGGCAGATGGCGGAAGCGCACGCGCGTCATTACCTCCATGACGTCGTTGACCGTATTCTCCTCGCGGCACACCTGCACCTTGGACGTCATGAAAGCGCTGATCGGTTTCGTCAGCGCCGCCGCGCCGCCTTCGGCCAGCGCGCGTACTATGTCGCGCTCGGAAAGGATGCCGGCGATGCCGCCATCGGTTCTCAGCACGACAACGGCGCCGATCCGCTTTTCGGCCAGAAGGCGGATCGCGGCCGTCAGCGTCTCGTCCGGCCCGATGGTGAAAACGTCACGGCCCTTCTCGTCCAGGATGGATTTCACGGTCATAGGCGTCCTCCTCGAATGCCCGATCACGCTCTCCCCGGCAACGCCGGTATGGTGCACCGGACCCGCGACTTTTTCAAGATTCCCGATCGGGCGAGCGCCCGACGAAGGGTGCCAGACAGAAAAAGCCAGCCAGGAAGCCGCCTATATGCGCCTCCCATGCGATCGGATTGGTCATGCCGGGCGACATGAAGCCAAGCCCGGTGACGAGATTGACGATCATCCAGACCGCAAGGAACGTCAGCACCGCACGCGAGCGGAATGCTTCGAAGATCGACAGCATCCGTCCGGCAAAAGCCGGCCTTCCGTGGTGGCGTTCCATGCGGAAGCCGAAGCGCGAGGCCGCGCCCATCATGCCCGAGATCGCGCCCGACGCTCCGATCACCGGCATGGCGCTGTCGGGGTGAGCGAGGAAATGGAAGAGCGCCGCGGCAAGCGAAGTGAATACCCAGAAGGCGAGCAGCCGGCCCGGCCCTAGCCGATAGGCCAGCGGCGAGCCGAACGCGGCAAGCCAGATCATGTTGACGACGAGGTGCATCCATCCACCATGCAGGAAGGCGTAGGTGACGGGGCTGGTGAAGGCATAGAGATCGAGATCGTACGGTCCCGTATAGCGCACCGGAATGAAGGAGGTATGGAGAACGAAGGCCATGTCTTCCGGCGGTGTCAAAAGGTAGAGCCGGAAGAGCTGGACGCCCACGCACGCCGCGATCAGGGTGACGATCGTGCCCGAAAGATTGAAAAAGGGCTCGCGCTCCCGTTCCGCCAGTTCCTCTTCGGGGTCCGCCGAAGGACGGGGTTCGTCGATGATCGGATCGCTCACTTGAGGCGCTTTCGAGATACTGAGTCGTCTGACAAATAGGGCACGAACGCCTGCCGCGCAAAAAGAAGCCGTTCGGAACTTGCTCCGAACGGCCCCCGACGAGCCCCCACGCTCCCCGAAAATCTGACTGAAGGTCGAATACCGTGCTGTAAACGGCGTCCTTCAAAGCGTGTGCCATGACGTGCCCCGCGCGGCAATCGAAACCAATCGTTAACCTTAACGTCCCCCGCCCGTGAACAAACCAATATCCAACTGGCACGCGGCCTGCAGCGGAACGCATGTAGGTCATCGGAAGGCGACTCGCTGTTCACCGATGGGACAGGAATGCGATAGCGGTCTGGAGCGGGACGGGATGAAACAGCGCGAATCGATCGAGTTGTTCCAATATTGGGACAGGCTGAGAGACGAACGGCCGGCTCCACGGCGCACCGATATCGAGCCCGCTGACATAAAGACGCTGCTTGCCGACACTTTCATCCTGGAGAAGGACAGCCGCGGCGAAGCGGTCTTCCGGCTGGCGGGCACCCGGCTCTGTGCCGTCTTCGGCCGCGAACTGAAAGGCTTCGCCCTCCCCTCGCTCTGGGCCTACAAGGACCAGCGGCTGCTCGCGCGGCTGACGCACAGCGCCTTCCACACCAAATCCGTCGTTGTCGTCACGTTCGAGGGGCGCAGCCAGAATGGCCGCACCAACCCGTTCGAACTCCTTTTGCTGCCGCTCGACGGCGGGGAGGAAGCGCCCCGGGCCCTCGGCATCGCCTCGGCCGTGGAAAAGCCCTACTGGCTCGGTGCCGACCCGATCGCGGAATGCCGGATCGACACGATCCGCGTCGTCGATCCGGATCGCGAGCCCATGTTCCTGAAAAACCGCCCCGCCGTTCCCGTTCCGGCCATCGCGCCGAGCGCGGATGAAGTCGCCGGTACCGAACAGGGAAGGCACGGACGCCGCATCCGCCACCTTGTCGTCTTTGAAGGCGGCCGCGAAACCTGAAGATGCAGGCGCACCGACTTACCGCTTGTTAACCGGAAAAGCCCTATTTTTTGCGTGAGATTCTCGCCTGCTCGCGAGGATGGAACCGGTCAGGGGCGATCATGAGGTCAGCGGCGTTCGATACCGCGCCGTCGCGCGTCGAAAGGCGAAGCTTTCAACGTGTGCGCGTCAAGATCTACGGCCGTTTCATGCTTGAAGACCGGACGGAGCATTCCTGCCAGGTAATGGACATGTCGCCGGGCAACGTGGCGCTGCGCACCGACCGTATAGGCGAGCCCGGCGAAAAGGTCATCGCCTATATCGATCATATCGGGCGCGTCGAGGGCGTCATCACGCGGCGTCTGCAGGACGGGTTCGCAATGACGGTCATCGCCTCCGACCGCAAGAAGGACAAACTCGCGGCGCAGCTCACCTGGCTGGCCAACAAGCACGAGCTCGACCTGCCCGAGGATCGCCGCCACGAGCGCGTGGCGCCGCGCAATCCGATGAGCGTGCTCAAGCTCGCGGACGGGCGGCAGTATCAGTGCCGCATCATCGACCTGTCGCTGTCGGGCGCGGCGATCGAAATCGAGGTCAAGCCGGCGCTCGGCGTGCAGGTGACGCTCGGCACGATGCGCGGCCAGGTCGTGCGCCATTTCGACGACGGCATCGCCATCGAGTTCGCGGTGGTGCAGCGGCCCGAAATGCTCGACGCCGCCTTCACGCAGAAGGCCTTGTGAGCGGAAAATCCTGACAAGTCTGTTCTTTCGAAAGGCCGGCTCCGCCGGCCTTTTTGTTGCCTCAAGCCATCGTTCTGGCGCGGCTTTCCGCCGTTGCCCGACGCGTTTCCTTTCGACCCGGCGAGAATTTCATTGCCGTTAAATCAACGAATAAAATTTTATATAAAATCTATATTTATTCTATTCAATAATTCCTCGTATTCAATACATATTGAATTCAAACTATACTATGGGACTTTGCGTGAAATAAATCCGCTTCTGTCATTGTGGCCTCAAACGGGGAGACACCACAATGATAACGGGACGAGGCATCGGGCTCATCGCTGCTGTGGCAATGTCACTCGCTTCATGGACCGGAGCGGCGGAGGCGGCGCGCCTGTTCATGCCGACCGGCAACCTGACTTCGCAGCCGGTCGGCCACTATGAATTCTGCCAACGGCTGCCGAACGAGTGCAACGAGCGTACGCCCAAGGAAGCGCCGGTCGAACTGACGCGTCAACTCTGGGCCGAGATAATCGCAGTCAACAATAGCGTGAACACCCGAATCATCCCCCGCACCGACATGGAGATGTGGGGCAAGGAAGAGGTCTGGTCCTATCCCGACCGCTACGGCGACTGCGAGGACTACGCGCTGGAGAAGCGCCGCGAGTTGATGGAGAAAGGTGTCCCGGCCGGCGACCTGCTGATGACGGTCGTGCGCCAGCCGAACGGCGCCGGCCATGCCGTGCTGACAGTACATACCAGCCTTGGCGACTATGTCCTGGACAATCTCGAGCCGCGCGTCCTCGCGTGGACCGACACCAAATACCGGTATCTGAAGCGGCAGTCGGAAACCGACTCCGGCGAATGGGTATCGATCCGGGACGACCGCGCACCGACCGTTGCAGTCGGCAGCGTGCGGTAACACGGATTTCCGCTGGCGCCGATCGATCGGCGCCAGCGGAAGCGACAAGTTCTCCGCGCGGTCAGCGCGGACCCGAAAGCCTGGTCGAGTCCCCACCCTCCCCGTCCCCAACGACCAGGCTCAGGAGCCGGCCCATGTCCCGGGCCGGCTCCGCCTTTTTTGGGGTTCGAATCGTCAGGCCGACCGGAAATCCGCCAGGAAGCGCTTACCGTTCTCGACATAGTGTGCGGCAGACCAGCGAAGCCGCTCGACCGCCTCCTCGTCGAGCGTGCGGACCGCCCGCGCGGGAGATCCGACAATCAGCGAATTGTCGGGGAATTCCTTGCCTTCCGTCACCAGCGCTCCTGCCCCGACGAGGCTGTTCCTGCCGATCCGCGCGCCGTTCAATACGATCGCGCCCATGCCGATCAGGCTGTTATCCCCGATGGTACAGCCATGCAGCATGGCGCGGTGGCCGATCGTGCAGCCGCGCCCGACGGTCAACGGATAGCCGATATCGGTGTGCATGACAGTATGTTCCTGAACGTTGGAGTCGTCGCCGATGACGATCGGCTCGTTGTCGCCGCGCAGGACGCAGCCGAACCAGACGCCGACATTCCGCCCGAGCCGGACATCGCCGATGATCGTGGCATCCGGCGCGAGCCAGTTCGAGCCGGGCTCGTCGAGTTTCGGCGCGACATCCTTCAGGGCGTAGAGCGGCATCGGCAATTCCTCCAAGCTTATATGGCGCGAAGTTAAGAGGCCGGAGCGACCGCTGACAAGCCGTATCGCACCGCGCAGCCTCCTTGTTTACCCGGCATTTACCATAAGATCGCAAGGTCGCCGATGCAGGAGCGTGGCGGAATTCCAGGATTGGTAGTCCGTCGCGCCGGGGGTCGTTCATATGACTGAGCAAGTCGATCCGGCCGGATTCACGGACGTAACTGGTGTCGATCACGCGTTCCTGTTGCGCGTTTTCTACGTCTTCGCCGCGCTTGCCGTCATCTCCGCCCTCATCGCGGCTGCCGGCCGGTGGCTCGGCCCCTCGATCTCGATGGGCGGCTATTCGGACGATTTTTCCCCGCGGGAGATCGTCATCGGCAACAACGTGCTATCCGCTCCGGCCAATGCGATCCGCTTCCCTGACGCGCGCCATGACGGCGTGGCGGCAAGGCTCGATCTCTATCTGCGTTGGCCCGACCTGGCGGGCTATTCGAATGCGGCACGCGACGATTTCAACGGCACGGACGGCCGCAAGGACATCCTCTTCCTGACCTTCGAGCCGGAAACGATGTCACACGACATGAGCGGCCGCTTGCAACCGATCTACCGCTCGCTCATCATCGAGCCCGGCAAACCGGCGGGAAACAACGTCACGCTTTATGATTTCAAGCCCGACACCGGCTATCTTAACGAGGTGCTGGCCGTCGGGCGAGGGAGCGATGGCGAACCGTTCGTCGCGCGATGTCTTACCGGGGCAGCCAGCCGGGAATCGCTGGCGCCCTGCCAGCGCGACGTTCTCGTCGGAAAGGGGCTTTCGCTCAATTACCGCTTTCCGCGCGGATTGCTGGCCGACTGGCAGGCGCTCGACGCGGCAGTTCTGGCGAAGGCCCGATCATTCATCCGAACGGATCAGTAGTTTCAGAGATCGACGTCCAGGATCGCCATCGAGAAATTGTAGGAAAGCTCTCCGTCGTCGTCGTCGCGGAAGATGATGCCGAGGAACTCGTCGCCGACATAGAGTTCGCACGAATCGTCCTTGCGCGGCCGTGCCTTCACTTCAAGCGCCGGGTTTTTGAACGTCCGCTTGAAATAGGCGTCCAGCTTTCTGATTTCTTCGGGCTTCAAGGAAACTCTCCGGTGACGATCGGCTACTCGCGCCGAAGCGCAATTGACGGGGCGCTTCTGGCACGCCGGTCCTCACCATGTAAAGCCCGGATGCGGGCTTTCAACCGTTGGGGAATGCGTTGTCCTGGTTGCCGAGCAACTGGTCCATGGCGCGCGAAGGCTCGTCGCAGCCCGCCTCGCCGACGATCCGGGCCGGCACACCGGCAACCGTCTTGTTGTTCGGGATCGAAGTGAGCAGGACCGAGCCCGCGGCCACCTTGGAGCAATGGCCGACCTCGATATTGCCAAGAATCTTGGCGCCCGCGCCGATCAATACGCCATAGCGGATCTTGGGATGCCGGTCGCCGCCGGCCTTGCCGGTGCCGCCGAGCGTCACGCCGTGAAGCATCGAGACATTGTCCTCCACCACCGCCGTCTCGCCGACAACGACGCCCGTGGCGTGGTCGATGAAGATGCCTTTCCCCAGCCGCGCCGCCGGGTGGATGTCGACCTGGAAGACCGCCGAGGAACGGCTTTGCAGGTAGAGCGCGAAATCGCGCCGTCCTTTCACCCAGAGCCAATGGGCGAGCCGGTGTGTCTGGATCGCGTGGAAACCCTTGAAATAGAGGACCGGCATCAGGAAGCGGTCGCAGGCCGGATCGCGATCGTAATAGGCCTGGATATCCACACGCACCACCGTGCTCCAGTCGGGGTCGTCGCGCATCATCTCGGCAAAGGTCTGCCGGATGATGTCCGCGCCCATATCGGCGTGATCCAGCCTTTCGGACAGCCGATGGATCACCGCCTCTTCCAGCGTCGACTGGTTGAGTATGGTGGAGAAAAGGAATGCGGAGAGCAGCGGGTCATGCTCGACAGCTTCCGCCGCTTCCTCGCGCACGGCGTTCCAGATGGGATCGACGGCCTGCAGGCCAGCGGCGCTCCTGGCGGCGTTGCGGATATTCATCGGCGCTCTCCCTTCCGCTCGCGATCATGATCGCGGATATCAAACGTCATAGGCTATTGCCGGGTTCGATTGAACCGCAATTTCCTTAAGCATGCTTCAAATGGATTTGATGTGCCGGGATTCAAGGTGGCTTGGAAAACGATTCGTCGAGCGAAGCCGTTCACGCATATCGGGCCTCGCGCGCTGCATGCGTTCAAACCAGTCGGTCAGATCGGGTGCTCGCGCAGGAATTCCAACACTCTTTTCTTGAAGGTGCGGTCGCCGACGGAGAGCATGTGGTCTCGGCCCTCGATGGCGAAGGCCTCGCCATGCGGCATCAGTTCGGCGAGCGCGGCCGGCGAACCGGCGATGTCGTCTGTCGTACCGACGGCCACGAGGGTCGGCTGGTAGATGCCGGCGATCTCATCCGCGCCGATCAGGTCGCGCGAGGTCTGGATACAGGCGGCAAGCGCCTTGCGGTCGCTCCTCGTCTGGTCGGCGAAGGTGCGGAACATGCGGCCCCTCGGATGCCTTATCGAGGCAGGGTCATCGGCCAGCAAGGCGTCCGCGATCGGGTCCCAGTCTCCGACGCCCTTCACCATTCCTTCGCCGAGCCCGCCGAGGATCAGCGTCGCCACCTTCTCAGGATAGTCGAGCGCCGTGAAGGCGGCGATCCGCGCGCCCATCGAATAGCCCATCACATGGGCACGGGGGATGCCGAGATGGTCGAGCAGCGCCGCGGCGTCGCCAGCCATCTTCTGCGCGCGGTAGTCCTCCGGTTCGTAGCTTTTGGAGGACGCGCCATGTCCGCGATTGTCGAAGGCGATAGCGCGGTATCCCGCCTCCGTCAGCGTCTTCACCCAGCCCGGCGTCATCCAGTTGACGCTGTGGCTCGAGGCGAAACCGTGGATGAGCAGGACCGGCTCTCCGTCGCCCTGGTCGATGAAAGCCAGATCGAACCCGTCATGATTGAAAAACTGCATGGCGCCCCACTTTGGCGGCCATGCCCGTCATTGATCGTGCGAGGCCGCTTCTATCACCGGGTGGTGCATGACCACGCCGTCCGAGATGCCCGCCTTTTCGGCCATGCCGGCTTTCAATTCAAGGACGAAGCGCACGGGCTCGTTCGGCGAGATAATGTCGGTGGAAAACGGAGTGCCATGGCGAATCGCCCTCACCTCTCCGCGACTGCTGACGAAGACCAGGTCCAGCGGCATGGGCGTATTCTTCATCCAGAAGGCGAGCGGCTCGCTCTGTTCGAATGCGAACAGCATGCCATGATCGTCCGGCATACTCCGCCGGTACATGAGTCCCTGCTCCTGTTCCTGGGGGGTGTTCGCGATCTCGATCGAGAAGGAATGCGAACCGTTGGCCCCATCGACGACAAGCGGGGTCGGGTCGGTCGGCAGGACCATCGGCGCCTCGCCGGCGCGCACTGGCGACAGGAGCAGCGTAATGGCGAAAAGCGCCATGCCGGCTGCGAAAAACATATGTGTCGAGAAAAGCTGAACCCGCGCCGTCA
Source organism: Phyllobacteriaceae bacterium (assembly GCA_040255475.1). Lineage (GTDB taxonomy): Bacteria > Pseudomonadota > Alphaproteobacteria > Rhizobiales > Rhizobiaceae > Mesorhizobium_L. The sequence continues at coordinate 8,376 of JBDZVC010000018.1, forward strand.
TCGTTCTGCCCTCGGCCAAAGCCGATTCTCAGTGCGAAATCGGCAGAGTCCCCATATCAGGGTGAATTTCGGCAGCCATAAGGCCTTTCTCGCCGCGGCCGAAGCGTACCAGCACGACCTGGCCGGGACGCAACTCCGTCAGTCCGTAGCGGCGCAGCGTCTCCATATGCACGAAGATGTCCTCCGTACCCTCGCCGCGCGTCAGGAAGCCGAAGCCCTTGGTGCGGTTGAACCATTTCACCAGGGCGCGCTCCAGCCCGCTTTCCGGCGTCACGGTCGCATGCGTGCGCTGTTCGCCATGCTCGGCGGGGTGGACGGCAGTCGAATTGTCCATGGAAAGCACGCGGAAGGCCTGCATGCCGCGCTCGCCGCGTTTCACGAGACAGACCACGCGGGCTCCCTCGAGCGCCGTCTGAAAACCGTCGCGGCGCAGACAGGTGACATGGAGAAGCACGTCGCCCATGCCCGCCTGCGGGCTTGTCGCATCAGGCAGGATGAAGCCGTAGCCCTTGGCTACGTCGAACCATTTGATGGCGCCGGAGACTTCGGCGAGGTCTTCGCTTTCGACGGTGCCTTCACGCCCCGCGAAATCGTCGCTCACGCCTTCCTGCCTCCCCGAAGAGGCCTTGTCCCCCATCCGAACGCACCCCTTTTCTTCTACTACAACGCGATGTGATTCTTTCCGTAAGGATAGCACCGCCATTCACGGGGCGCACAAGTCACCTCACGCGAATTTTCGTTATTCAACAGCTTTGCAACAAAACGTACGGAGATAGTTGCCGTAGAGGACGGGCGCGCTCTATGTGTTGGCCATCCAGCTGAAGCGAGGCAAGCACATGCGCTATCTCCACACAATGGTTCGTATCCGCGATATCGATGAATCGCTCGATTTCTACTGCAACAAACTCGGTCTTGTGGAAACACGACGTTTCGACAACGAAAAGGGCCGCTATACACTGATCTTCCTCGCCGCCTCGAAGGACGCGGACCGCGCGCGGGCCGAGCGCGCGCCGGAAGTCGAACTCACCTTCAACTGGGACCCAGAAGACTACAAGGGCGGGCGCAATTTCGGCCACCTCGCCTACAAGGTGGACAATATCTACGACACCTGCCGGAAGCTGATGGATGCCGGAGTCACTATCAACCGGCCGCCGCGCGACGGCAACATGGCCTTCGTCCGCTCTCCCGACAACATATCCATCGAATTGCTGCAAGAAGGCGAACCGCTTGAACCCGCCGAGCCGTGGAAGTCGATGCCGAACACGGGCGAGTGGTAGAGTCGGAACGTCGCGTGGTTTCGGCTTCATGGAAGCGACCGCGAGGAGCCTTGCTCCTTTCGGTCGCGGCGCATACCTAGTGAGACTGCAATAACAAAACGAACCGCGCCATGCCCGTCGTCCATCTCGAAGATCGTGCGCTCCTGACCGTTTCAGGCGGTGAAGCCGAACACTTCCTGCAGAACCTGATCACGGCCGATCTCTCGACGCTGAAAGACGGCGAAGCCCGCTCTGCCGCCTTGCTGTCGCCGCAGGGGAAAATTCTTTTCGATTTTCTCGTTTCGAGGGCGGGCGAAGGCGCGTTCCGTCTCGAGTGCCGCGCGGATGTCGCGGACGATTTCCTTCGGCGGCTCATGCTCTACCGACTGCGCGCAAAGGTCGGGATCGCGCGGGAGCCTGCCGCGGCAGTCGCGGTCATATGGGAACCTGAAGGCGTGGCGCCGGATGAACGGCAATGGCTTTCAGACAGCCGCTTCAGCGGGACGGTCATACGACGCTACGATCTGCCCCTGCCGGAAGCGGATGCCGGCATCCAGGATTGGAACACCTACCGTATCGCAAGCGGCATTGCCGAGAGCGGCACGGACTACGCCCTTGGCGACGCCTTTCCGCATGACGCCCTGCTCGACCAGGTCGGCGGCATCGGATTCCAGAAAGGGTGCTATGTCGGCCAGGAGGTCGTCTCGCGCATGCAGCACCGCGGTACGGCGCGCCGACGCGTTCTTATCGCCCACGGAGAAGGCCCCCTGCCCGCGCCCGGAGCCGAAATCACGGCCGGCGGGCGCGCTGTCGGCACACTCGGCTCTGTGTCGGGGAACGACGGCCTCGCCATCGTCCGGATCGATCGCGTGAAGGACGCCGTGGATCGCGGCGAGCCGATCACGGCCGGCGACGTGGCGATCGGCCTCGCCATCCCCGAATGGGCGAAATTCACCTATCCGCAGTCAGCGGATGTCGGGAGCGGCAGCGCCTGATGCCCGATCGCGAGGGCGCACCGCCGCGCGCATGGCAGCGCATGCTCTCGGGGCGGAGGCTCGACCTCCTCGACCCGTCGCCGTTCGATATCGAGATCGGCGATATCGCCCACGGATTGGCGCGCGTCGCCCGCTGGAACGGCCAGACTTCCGGCGACCATGCCTTTTCAGTGGCGCAGCATTCGCTTCTGGTGGAGGAAATCTTCGCGGCGACGCTCGTCGAGGCAACAGCCGCCGACCGGCTCGCCGCCCTTCTTCACGATGCGGCGGAATATGTGATCGGCGATATGATATCGCCCTTCAAATCGGTGGTAGGCGGCGGCTACAAGGACGTGGAGCGGCGGCTCCAGCATGCGGTCCATGTCCGTTTCGGCCTGCCGCCGGAAACGCCGGAAGCCACGCGAAAGGCGATCAAGCGCGCCGACCAGATCGCCGCCTATTTCGAGGCGACGGAACTGGCCGGCTTTTCGACAAGCGAGGCCGTGCGCTATTTCGGCCGCCCGCGCGGCATCGCGGCCGGCCGCTTCGACTTCACACCGCATCCGGTCAAATCGGTCGAGAAGGCTTTCGTGAAGCGTTTCGAGGCGATCGAAACGCTTTTGGCCAGAGGCTGACGCTCACCGCCCCTGCCGCTCGAGCCGATCGATGAACCACTGTGTCAGGCGTGCCCAGACCTGGTCCTTCTCGCCGGAATCCTCGCAGCCATGGTCGAGGTTCGGGTTGTCGTTCACTTCGATCACGAAGACCCCGTCCGCCGTTTCCTTCAGGTCGACGCCGTAAAGGCCGTCACCTATGCAGCGGGCGGCACGCACAGCGGTATCGATCACCGCCGCTGGCGCGGTCTGAAGTGTAAAAGTGCGGAATCCGCCTTCATCCGGCTTGCCGCGCCGGTCGTGGTTGACGATCTGCCAATGCTTCTTGGCCATCAGGTACTGCACGGCGAAAAGCGGCTCGGCACCCAGCACGCCGATACGCCAGTCGAATTCGGTCGGCATGTATTTCTGCGCGATGAGGAGGTCGGAATCCTCCAGCCATTGCTGGGCAAGTTGCTTCAGTTCGTCAAAATTCGCCGCCTTCTTCACGCCGCGCGAGAAGGCGCTGTCGGGGATCTTCAGCACCAGCGGAAAGCCGAGCGTGTCGGCGGCAAGCTCCAGATCGCCCATCCCCGCGATCATGACCGTCGGCGGCACGGCCACCTTGTTATGCGCCATCAGCTCGTTGAGATAGACCTTGTTGGTGCAGCGGATCATCGACAGGGGATCGTCGATCACCGGCATGCCTTCCTGCTGCGCGCGGCGGGCGAAACGATAGGTGTGGTTGGCGATGGTCGTCGTTTCGCGGATGAAAAGCGCGTCATAATTGGCAAGCTTCGGCAGGTCCCTCTTCGTGATCGGCTCGACCTCGACGCCCATCTTCTCGGCGACACGCGACCAGTGCTTGAGCGACTGGACGCTCGACGGCGGCAGCACCTCGTGCGGGTCGATCAGCGTGGCAAAGGAATAGCGGGCAGGCGTCCGTGCCTTGCTGTCGCGCCACTCGCGCTGCGTATAGCTCTCGAGCCCCTCAAGAAAGCGCGGCTTATCTACCGATGCGATACGGGCAAGCGGCAGGAGGCCGATCCTGGTGATAGAGGCCCATTCGCCGTCCTTGACCTTCACTTCCAGCGCCGGCGCGCGGAACCAGTCGAAGAGCAGCTTGCAGAAACGGTCGAGCGCCTTCACCGGGCCGTTGCCGAAGAAGACGGTGATGGACGGCGGAAAGCTGCCGCCGAGTTCCTTCCGGCATTTGTTGAGCGCCTGCTCGAGCTCCGGAAGCGTGCTCTCGTAGAGCTTGTGCTCGGAAAGGTCGATCATCGTCTCCACGGTGGGGATGACGCGGTGCCCACGCGAACTGGCCAGAAGCGAGGCGTAATAGCCGCGGCTCTGGTAGCCGTAGTGGTTGGAGAGGTTGATGACCTTGGGGCGCTGGTTCTGGAACAGCGCCGGATGGGCGAGATAGTCCCGGTTGGTGATGATCTTGTGTGGGGTCGCGAACTGGTCGAGATCGCTTTGCCTGCCTGTCAGGATGACCCAGCTCATTGTCGCCTTCCCAGAATGACGGCTGCACGCAGGCCCTCGCGGCCGTACTGCGCCATGGCCATGAAGATGGAATGGGGTATCGGGATGCTCGCGGCGTCGGCCTTGGTCTCGCCGCGTTCGTCTTCGACCCAGGGGTCGTGCAGGATGATATGGTCACCGTCGTCGCCGATGGCCAGCACCCAGTGCGGCACCTTCTTGCCGAACATGATGAAGCCGCTGACCAGCACCATGACCAGACGTCCTTCGCCGAGTGCGCGGCGGATGTCGTCGAGCACGAAATTCCGGTATTCGACAGGAACGCCGTAGGCGGCGGCCCGGTTGCGGAAGTCGACCTGGGCGAGTTCCATCACCCGGCGCTTTTCGTCGCTGCGGACCGATTGCAGGAAAAGCGCGCCGAAGAAGGAGACTATGATCTCCGGCGCAAGCCCGTGCTCATAGGCGGCGACCGCAAGGCCGAAAGGCTCGCAGCCTCCGGGTCCCGACATCATGAAGATCGTCGTCGCCTCGCGCCACAGCCTGACCTCCATCACCGCGTCCGGCACGAAACCAGGCTCGAACGCAGCCTTGGCCATCAGGAGGCAAGCGGGGCCGCAAGTGAATTCCTCGGTCTGCTCGTAATAGGGGACGGTCGTCGCGAACGGTACGTCGCCGCGCAGCATCTTCTCATAACGCAGCGCGGTCGCCCCATCCTCGTAGTAGTTGGGCTCCTTGCCGATGGGGCGATAGCCGTTCTTCTCGTAAAGCATGATGGCGCGGGGATTGTCCTCGCGCACCTCCAGCCGCAGGATCAGCCTGTCATTCTCGAAGGCGGCATCTTCCGCCGCCTGGAGCAACGCCTTCCCTACTCCCCGTCCGTTGGTTCCTGGCGAAACCGCTATCGAGTATAGCCGCGCGACGCCGCTGCCCGTGCGGTAAAGGACGACGCAATAGCCCATGAGGCCGTCGCCCTCGTCAGCAACCAGGACGGAGGCCGTATCGCGTTCGATGAGCAGGCGGAACGACCGGCGGGAAATCCGGTCCGTCGCGAAAGCGGCGTTCTCGATCGCCAGAAGGGCATCTATGTCGGCAACAAGCGCGGCGCGGATTCGGACGTTCATGATTGAACGATGGTTCCGTGAAGGAAGAAGGCCATATGCCCGTGCGGACGCCTGCGTAGCCTTCTTCCGCGCAAGCATCTCGCGCTACGCTCTCGAATTTGGGCCAAATTGTGGCTGATATCGGCGGCGGCCGGAACGACCGTGAAGATTGACGGCAGTTGCCGGTGTCGACACGCGCATCCGGAACGCTTTCGTCTGCTCCGGATTGCCGGGAACACGATTACGCGCCAATTATTTGCGAAATTCGCAACATTGTCCGTCGATAAAAGCGCGAAAGGAAATGTCTTATGGAAGCCACGACAGATCGTCTTGTCGAGGCGGGCCAGTCCGCTGTCCAGGCGGCCGGCGCCCTTGCCGCCCAATATGCTTTTTCGGTCCTGGGCGCGATCATCCTGCTCGTGGTCGGCTACATCGTGGCCGGGCTGGCGGAAAGATGGCTGTTCGCAGGCCTGAAGCGGGTCCGCGGTTTCGACGAGACCCTGCGCATCTTCCTCTCGAAAATATTGCGCTACGCCATCCTGATTCTTGTCGGCATTACGGTTCTGGCCCAGTTCGGGGTGCAGACGGCGAGCATCATCGCCGCCCTCGGCGCGATCGGCCTCGCCATCGGCCTCGCCCTGCAGGGTACGTTGCAGAATATCGCGTCGGGCATCATGCTCCTGGTGCTCCGACCCTTCCGCGTCGGTGAATATGTCGCCGTGGGCAGCCTTGCCGGCACGGTGCTGGAGGTCGGCCTGTTCGCAACCGAACTCAGGACCTGGGACGGGCTCTATGTCATGGCGCCCAACAGCCAGCTCTGGAACAGCGCGGTGACGAATTATTCGCGCAACCCGCGCCGGCTCGACGAGTGCTCGGTCCGCATCTCGTACGAAGGCGATATCGGCCTTGCCTTGCGTACCCTTTCGGGCCTTGCCGAAGCAGACAAGCGCGTTCTCAAGGACCCCGCGCCGATTGCCTATGTCAAGGAACTCGGCGAGAGCGCGATACTGGTCGTGCTGCGTTACTGGACCGCCTCCTCGGATAACTGGGCTACGAAGGTGGCTCTCCTCAAGGCTGCAAGGGAAGCGTTCGCCAAGGCAGGCATTTCGATAGCGCTTCCACAGCGAAACGTTCATGTGATCGGGACGCAAGCGATCGGGATTTCGGAGCCGGCCATTGATGCTCCGGCAGCTCCGGCCATGGATGCTCCGACAACCAAAGTGGAAAGGCGGCGCGGCAACCGATAGCGGCTGGCTTATGCATCAGGAAAATTGAAGCGTACGTCGCAACCTATTCGTTTGATTGGCCCGAAGATATCACTAGGATCGCCGCTCCCCGCCGGAGAACCCATAATGGCCACCGCTACTGTTCCCGCCCGCCAATCGCTCGGCCTTCCGTGGCTGATCATTATCTGCGGCTGCCTGATCGCGGCGATCAATTTCGGGCCGCGCTCGGCAATGGGCTTCTTCCAGTTGCCGATGCTGGCCGATCGTGGCTGGGATCGCACGACCTTCGGGTTGGCCATGGCGATCCAGAACCTGCTCTGGGGCCTCGGACAGCCCATATTCGGCGCCATCGCCGACCGTTTCGGCACGTGGCGCGTGCTGGCGCTCTCGGCCGTCATCTATGCTGCCGGCCTCTTCCTCATGGCGACGGCCCACACGCCTGAAATGCTGCATCTGGGCGCGGGCGTGCTTGTCGGGCTCGGCGTCGCAGGCGGCTCCTTCGGCATTATCCTCGCCGCCTTCGCGCGCAACGTCTCGGCCGAAAAGCGCAGCTTCGTCTTCGGCCTCGGCACCGCAGCGGGCTCGGCGGGCATGTTCCTCTTCGCGCCGATCAGTCAGGGGCTGATCGATGCCTATGGCTGGATGAATGCGCTTGTCTACCTCGGAATCGCCATGCTGGTCATTCCATTCCTGGCGATCCCGCTCAAGGGCACGGCGCAGTCAGGGCAGGTTTCGCAGGCGGTTGCCGAACAATCCATGCGCGATGCGCTACGCGAGGCGCTTGGCCACCGCTCTTTCCTGCTTCTGACCGCCGGCTTCTTCGTCTGCGGCTTCCAGCTTGCCTTCATCACCGTACACTTCCCTGCCTATCTCGGCGATATCGGTATCGAACCGCGCTACGCCGTTATCTCGCTGGCGCTGATCGGCTTCTTCAACATCATCGGATCGCTGGCCTCGGGCTATATCGGCCAGCATTATTCGAAGCGGATATTCCTGTCGCTGATCTATCTGGCGCGGGCGGCGGCCGTCGTCGCCTTCATCCTGTTGCCGCCCTCGCCGGCAACCGTCATCGGCTTTGCCGTCATCACCGGGCTGCTCTGGCTCGCCACCGTGGCGCCGACCAACGGTCTGGTAGCCGTGATGTTCGGCACGCGCTATCTCGGCATGCTGGGCGGCGTGGTCTTTCTCTCGCACCAGATCGGCTCATTTCTCGGCGTATGGCTCGGCGGTTATCTGCGCGATGCTTTCGGCAGCTATGACGGCGTCTGGTGGCTGAGCGTCGCGCTCGCCATCGGCGCGGCCATCGTGCACTGGCCGATCGAGGAAAAGCCGGTACAGCGGCTGGAACTCATGCCGGCGGAATAGGAGACGGTCAGCGCGCGGTCCGGCCGGCGAGATTCCCCGCCGCGAAGATCGAGCACGTTTCGGTGCCCATGGCCAGAAGCTTGCCGTTCCCGTCCTTCAGCGTCGCCTCGGAGACGGCAAGCGTGCGTCCCCTGTGGATAACCCGACCCTCACAGACGACTTCGCCGGTCTGGGGCGTGATCGGGCGGGTCAGGTTCACCTTGAATTCGACGGTGGCGTAGGCCTCGCCTTCGCTCAGCGTGGTGTGCACCGCGCAGCCAAGCGCCGAATCCAGTATGGAAGCCGCCCAGCCGCCATGTACCGTACCGAGCGGATTGAGATGGTTTTCATTCGGCAGCCCATGGAAGACCGCCCTGCCCTCGGCCACCTCCGTCAGCGCGAAGTTCAGCCGGCCAGCCATGGGCGGTGCGGGATAATGCCCGTCCACGACGCGCTGGAGCAGTTCGAGCCCGGAGAATTTCACCAGATCGGCGTGCGGAATCGGACCGAAACCGAGGCGTGAGACCCGGCCCGGATAAAGCTCCACTTCGCTCATGCGGCACTTTCCCCCTTATTCGCAAACTGGCGGTTGAGCGCCGACAGGAAGGCGGCCCGCGCTTCCGGCGGCTCGATGCCGCGCGCTTCATAGACATGCCGCCCGAAAAAGAACCCGGTCAGTCGGAATGCCGCGTCGATTTCGGCTGGACTGCCACGCCGGCCGGCTCCCCGCTGAAGAAAAGCCGGGAGTACCAGCAACCGATCCTGCCATGGCGAGCCAGCCGCCCGCGAGACCGCGCGGCCGGTCTTGGGCGAAACATAGGCGAGGTTGTCGCGTGAACCGGTCGCCGCGCATTCCGACAGATCGAGCCCGAAGCCGAGTTCGTCCAGGACGAGCAATTCGAAGCGGATCAGGAGTTCCGCCGCCGATACGGGATCGTCCAGATGCCCGATGACGAGCCCGAGTGTTTCGTAGAGCGTCCGGTGCGGATCGCGCTCCGGCAGGAGCCTCAGATGCGCGGCGAGCGTCTGCAGCCCGAAGACGGCGACGGCGCTGTCGAAGAGCCGCGCCGCGTTGAGTTCCAGCGCCTCGACCTGAAAGAGGCCGAGATGCTCGTCCAGCCGCGCCCACCAATGGAGCTCGACCCGATTACCCGGCTGCAGGAGCGGCTGCATCCTGCGGCCGCGACCGCCGCGCACGAGACCGAGATGGCGGCCATGCGCACCGGTCATCACCTCCAGGATGGCGCTCGTCTCACCATGCCGGCGGGTGCCCAGAATGATTCCTTCGTCGCGCCATTCCATGACCGGAGATTGGCCTTTCAGCCGGGAAACTCAAGCCCCATCTCGCGATAGCGCTCGGGGTCGTCGCCCCAGTTCTCGCGCACTTTCACGAACAGGAAGAGATGCACCTTCTGTTCCAGGATCTCGGCGATCTCCTTGCGCGCAGCCTGCCCGATCGCCTTGATCGTCTCGCCCTTGTGGCCGAGCAGGATCTTCTTCTGACTGTCCCGCTCGACATAGATCACCTGCTCGATGCGCACGGAGCCGTCCTTCTTCTCCTCCCATTTCTCCGTCTCGACATGGGAGGAATAAGGCAGTTCCTGATGCAGCCTCAGATAAAGCTTCTCGCGCGTGATCTCGGCGGCGAGCTGGCGCATGGGGAGATCGGAAATCTGGTCTTCCGGATAATACCACGGTCCCTCGGGCAGCCGCTCCGCGACAAAGTCCAGAAGGTCGCCGCAGCCCGAGCCGTTAAGTGCCGAAATCATGAAGGTCCGCTCGAAGCCGGCCTTGGCGTTGGCGTCGGCCGCGAGCGTCAGAAGCTTCTCGTGCTTCACCCGGTCGATCTTGTTGAGGATGAGCACCTTAGGCTGGCGGACGTCGGAAAGCGCCGCCAGCATAGCCTCTGCATCGCCCCGGATGCCACGTTCGGCATCCAGAAGCACCAGCACGAGGTCGGCGTCCTTCGCTCCGCCCCATGCGGTCGTCACCATGGCGCGATCGAGGCGCCGGCGCGGACTGAAAATACCCGGCGTATCGACGAAGACGATCTGCGCCGAACCATGCGTGGCGACGCCGCGCACGATGGCGCGCGTCGTCTGCACCTTGTGGGTGACGATCGAGACCTTGGCGCCGACCAACTGGTTCAGGAGCGTCGACTTGCCGGCGTTCGGCGCGCCGATCAGTGCGACAAAGCCGGAGCGCGTCGCCTCCGGAGGTGCTGCGGCCTCTTCCGTCATTCGGGCGTTCCGGTGGTTTGCCAGACTTTCTCGCGGACAAGGATCGCGGTCGCCGCAGCCTGCTCGGCTTCGCGCTTGGAGCGGCCACTGCCCTCGGCCGGGCTATAGCCGTTCACATGGACGCTGACGGTGAAGACCGGGTCGTGGTCCGGCCCTTCGCGCTTCTCTATCGTATAGGAAGGCGCGACTCCCGACACCTGATGCGCCCATTCCTGCAATTCGGTCTTCGGGTCGCGTCGTGCGGCGCCGGCCTGCCGCGAGCGCGGCTGCCAGTATCTGAGTACGAAATCACGCGCCACCTCGAAGCCACCATCGAGATAGAGCGCCGCGATCAGCGCCTCCATGACGTCGGCGCGCAGATTGATGCGCTTGCGGCCGGACATAGTCTTGATGTCACTGCCGGCGCGCACGAGATCCATCAGGCCGATCTCCTCCGCGATGTCGGCCAGCGTCTCGGCGTTCACCAGCGCGTTGAGGCGAAGCGACAACTCGCCCTCGTCGGCGCCGTCATATTCCAGGAAAAGCATCTCCGCGATGACGAGGCCGAGCACGCGGTCGCCGAGAAACTCGAGCCGCTGGTAGTCGGCTCCCTTCCCGCCACGAGCGCTGGCATGGGTCAAGGCACGCCTGAGGCGGTTCTCGTCGCGAAAAGCATAGCCGATGCGCGCTTCGAGCGTCTGAGCCAGTTCCTTGCCGTTCAAGTGACTGCGTTCCATCCCACCATCATACGCATCAGCGTATCATAGTGAAAAGACGGGAGGCGCGAAGCTCGGACGGCCACTTCCAGATCTCAAGCGGGCTCGCCCCGCCGGCGATCGAGAAGAAGATGATGTTAGCGCGGCCGACGAGGTTTTCCGCCGGCACGTAGCCGACCGAGAAGCGGCTGTCGCTGGAATTGTCGCGATTGTCGCCCATCATGAAATAATGTCCCGGCGGCACGACGAATTCACGCGTATCGTCGCCAAGCCCGTTCGGCGTCAGGTCCAGCGTATCGTAGGAGACGCCGTTCGGCAGGGTTTCGCGATAGACGTCGACGGGCCGATTGACCTCGGTGATGTCCGGATTGTCGATCTGGCCGACCTTCTGGCGCGGCACGGCGACCCCGTTGAGATAGAGCACGTCGTGTTTCATCTGGACACGGTCGCCGGGCAGGCCGATGACGCGCTTGATATAGTCGAGCGACGGATCGGGCGGGAACTTGAACACCACGACATCACCGCGCTTGGGAGAACCGCCCCAGATACGGCCGGAAAAGATGTCTGGAGAGAAAGGCAGCGAATAGCGCGAATAGCCGTAGGCCCATTTGGTCACGAAAAGATAATCGCCTTCCAGCAGCGTCGGGCGCATGGAGCCCGACGGGATCGAGAAAGGCTGGAACAGGAATGTTCGTATGACGAGGGCAAGGATGAGCGCCTGGATGATGACACTGACGGTTTCGCCAAGGCCGCCGGATTTCTTCTGCGATTTGTCGCTCACGCTCATGTCGTCCTCAGTCTGGGTTGCCCGTCTTAGTCCCTCGGGCGATCCGGGGCAACGGTGTCGCGTCGATGGTTTCGCAAACTATGGCGCTTGTTCGACGGGCAAGGCCTCGATGACGACGAAAGCCTGGGCGAGCGGGTAATCGTCGGTGATGGTGAGGTGTACGACGGCGCGGTGGCTGGCCGGCGTCAGTCCGGCAAGCCGAGCGGCCGCGCCATTGGTGAGTTGCATTGTGGGCTTGCCGCCCGGCAGGTTGACCACACCCATATCGCGCCAGAAGACACCACGCGCCATCCCTGTGCCGAGCGCCTTGGCGCAGGCCTCCTTGGCGGCGAAACGCTTGGCGTAGGAAGCGGCACGCTGGCGCCTGCGGTCCGATTTGGCGCGCTCGATTTCCGTGAAGATACGGGCCGTGAAGCGCTCGCCGTGGCGTTCGAGCGTCCGTTCAATCCGGCGGATGTCGATCAGGTCGCTGCCGAGGCCGATGATCATCAGGAAGCGGCCATATCCATGTGCGCATCGAGGCCGGCCGTCGAAGCGGCACGACGCCGCGCGCGCTCGGCGAGCCGCTTGCGCCGCTGCCTGCGGAAGGCGTTGGTGGCCATCCGCGTCAAGAAATAGAAGCCGAGCGCCAGGGCGAGCCCGATCGGAATGCTGCCGATCGCCATCGGCTTCAGCCAGGGGTCCCAGATGCTCGCGAAGCTGCCATGGCTGAGCAGGTGCCCCAGATGGAGCGGTGGCCCCTCGTACGAGAATTTCCCGTAGAGCATGAAGCGGCCGAGTTCGAGCGTGGCGCCCCAGAGCAGCGGCAGTGTCAGCGGGTTGGCGAACATCGTACCGATCGCGGCGGCGATGACGTTGCCCCGGATCACGTAGCAGATGATCGTCGCCATGATGATATGGAAACCGAGAAACGGCGTCGAAGAGGCGAAGACACCGGCCGCGACGCCGGCCGCTATCGAGTGCGGCGAAGCGGTCAGCCTGAGCACGCGCTTCGAGATGTATTGCCAGGAGCGGGAGAACGAGCGCCGCGGCCAGACAAGGGTACGGACCCTGTCATAGAAGCTGTCCGGTTTACGGCGGCGAAAAAGCATTCCTCAGGCTTCCTTCAATACTTAGCGCAGTCGCCTGACGTTTTTGGCGATCGTAGACCCTGGCGCATTAAGCATTTCTTGGCCGCCTTCCGCCCCCGCTCGGGGCGCCATCAATGAAACTCATATAGCCACCTGGCTGTGACAGGACAACCTTGTTGCTAAGGCGCACGGGATCACCAGGCACTTGGCCCGGTGCGGCTTTCGAGACGACCGTGTCCGATGGCGGCCGGGACGCCGCTCAGATGACGACTTGCGTGCCGATCTCGACGACGCGGCCGGTTGGGATCTGGAAATACTCCGTCGCATCGGCGGCGTTGCGCGCCAGTGCGATGAAGAGCTTGTCCTGCCAGACCGGCATGCCGGCATGCCGGGACGCCTTCAGCGAGCGCCGCGACAGGAAGAAGGATGTGGTCATGATATCGAACTTCCAGCCCTGCTTGCGGCATTGGGCGAGCGCCCTCGGCAGGTTCGGCTGTTCCATGTAGCCGAAAGTGATCTTCACGCGCATGAAGAGGTCGTTGATCTTCTCCATCTCGACGCGCTCGTCTTCAGGAACCAGTGGCGTCGGCGCAGTGGCGATGGTCAGGATCACGTTGCTTTCGTGCAGGACCTTGTAGTGTTTCAGGCTGTGCATCAGGGCGGTCGGGGCCGATTCCGGATCACCGGTGAGGAAGACGGCGGTGCCGGGAACCACGACCGGCCGCTTGCGTACCATCTCCTTGACGATGACGCCGAGCGGAACTTCCGACTTGCGCGTCTTCTCGAAGAGGTAGCGGCTGCCACGGATCCAGGTCCACATGATGAGGCACATGGCCGACGCGATGCCCAGAGACACCCAACCGCCTTCCGCCACCTTGATGATGTTGGCGCCGAGGAAGACGGTATCCACCACCAGGAAGGCCAGGATCAGGGACACGGCGGCGGCAACCTGCCAGTTCCAGATGCGCCGCATGACGATGAAGAGCAGGATATCGGTCACCACCATCTCGCCGGTTACCGAGATGCCGTAGGCCGAGGCGAGGTTGCCGGAACGCTCGAAGCCGAGCACGAGCAGGATGACGCCGATGGCCAGGATCCAGGTAACTCGCGGGATATAGATCTGGCCGGACTGTGTCTCTGAAGTATGCAGGATGCCGAAGCGGGGCAGGATGTTCATCTGCACGGCCTGACGCACCATCGAATAGGCGCCGGCGATGACCGACTGGCTGGCGATGACCGTCGCCATGGTGGCGAGGACGACCACAGGCAGGAGCGCCCAGTCCGGCTGCATGTCGAAGAAGACGTTCTCCGGCATGGAGGTGCGCGAGAGGACGAAAGCACCCTGCCCGAAATAGTTCAGGAGCAGGCACGGAAAGACAATCGCCAGCCATGCGGTCACGATCGGCCGCCGGCCGAAATGGCCGAGATCGACATAGAGCGCCTCCGCGCCGGTGACGGCGAGGAAAACCGCGCCGACAGTCGCGAAGGAAAGGCCCGGGTTTGCGATCAGGAAGGCGACCGCATGATACGGGTTGATCGCCGACAGCACGTCGAGATCGTCGGCGATGTGGCGAAGTCCCGAAAGCCCGATCGTCAGGAACCATACGAACATGATCGGCCCGAACACCTTGCCGACGGCGCCGGTGCCGAAGCGCTGCACCATGAAAAGCAGGAGCAGGATGAAGATCGTGATCGGGACGACGTAGGGCTGGAAAGCGGGCGTCACCGTCTCCAGGCCCTCGACCGCCGAAAGGACGGAGATGGCTGGTGTGATGACGGAATCGCCCATGAAGAGCGATGCCCCGACCACGCCGATGCCGAGGATCAGCGTGGGGCGTTTGGCGAAGCTGTTGCGGGCGAGCGACATCAGCGACAGCGTGCCGCCCTCGCCCCTGTTGTCGGCGCGCAGCACGAAGGTGACGTATTTGACCGTAACGACGAGAGTGAGCGCCCACACGATCAGCGACAGGACGCCGAGCACATCCTCGCGCAGCACCGTGCCGTCGGACCCGGCTACGCGCAGCGCCTCGCGGAAGGAATAGAGCGGACTGGTGCCGATATCGCCGTAGACGACGCCGAGCGCACCGACGACGAGCGCGGACAGGGTGTCGCCCCCTTCCGGTTTCTGGCCTTCATCGACCGCTTCCGGCAGCGTACTGCCGTTTTGAGGTGAATCCATGAAAAATGATCGGCCCCGGTTGGCGCGGGCCTCTTTAGTCTATGTTGCACCGCAATATCAACCGCAAAGTCATAATTTCACCAAACCCTGCGGGGCGGCGACGCTTCGTCGCTATGCCGGTGTGGCTGCAGCATCTATCTGGGAAGTAGCCGCATCCCATTCAAGCCGCAGGCGCCTCACCGGCCGCATGCCTTGAGAAAGCGAACCACGGTTTCCGCCATGCCATGCTCCAGAGCGTCCGCGGTCAGTCCGTGGCCGATGGAGACTTCGGCCAGGAATGGGATACGTCCGGCGAGTGCAGGCAGGTTGGCTACCGTAAGGTCGTGCCCTGCATTGACACCAAGTCCGGACGCTTGCGCAAGATCAGCCGTTTTCCCAAGCTTTTCCAGTTCCTTGACGGCCTTTGCCGAACTATTATAGCAACCACCATAAGGGCCGGTATAGAGTTCGATCCGATCGGCGCCGGTAGCTTTCGCAGCCGCCACCTGTTCCTCCGAAGCATCCGGGTCGGAGAACAGGGACACGCGCGCGCCGGTCCGCTTGAGCCGCGTGACAATCGCCTTCAGCATGTCGCGGTTGGCGATGAAATCCCAGCCATGGTCGGAAGTCGGCTGCTCGGGATCGTCCGGCACCAGAGTCACCTGCTCGGGCTCGGTCGCTTCGACAAGGGCCAGGAAGTCGCCTGTCGGGTAGCCTTCGATATTGAATTCCGCATTGGGGAACTCATCATCGATGAGCGCCCGGATTTCCGGCAGATCGCTCCGGCGCACATGCCGCTCGTCGGGCCGCGGGTGGACAGTGAGCCCGTGCGCGCCTGCCGCCAGCGCGATGCGCCCGAGACCCGTTATACTCGGCCATGGCAGATCGCGCCGGTTTCTGAGGAGGGCGACGGCATTCATATTGACGGATAGCTTGGCTGGCATGCGCTTTTCGTCCGAAATCACTATGATATCGACCGTATAATGCGTTTTTGCGGAACGGACAGGCCCTTTCGATTGTTCCAGTACCGCCAAGGATCGCAAAGGAGGGAGAGCATGGGCTTAATGGAACCGCCCCTTGCCGTCCGCCGGCTCGAAACGGATCGCGAGGATGTCTTTGCCTTCGATATCGTCGGTCATATCACCGCATCCGACGTCGAGAACATCTACGGCCTGCTTGAAGGTGCCTATTCGCTCCATGACAAGATCGACATGCTGGTACGCGTCAAGGACTACGAGGGCGTCGACTGGGATGCGGCGATGAAGGATTTCCGGTTGCTCGGGAAGACGCACGCGCTGAAGCACATCAGGCGCTACGCCGTGGTCGGCGGGCCGGGCTGGATCGGCGCGATGGTCGCTGTCTTCAAGCCTTTCTTCCGGGTCGAGATGAAGCATTTCGATGTGAAGGAGGAGGCTCAGGCCTGGGCCTGGATCGGAGCTTCGGTGCGGATCCAGAAGACCTGACGGCGATCGTCAATGTAAAAAGATTCATGGCTGGACCGGCTGGCCCTACCACCCGCAGGAGGAGTAGAATTCAAGCGAGGGGTTTTTCCCTCGGACAAAAAAGGGGGGTTCTCTTGCGCAAGATCGACGAGACGTATTTTCTCTTATCCTTGCTATGGCTCATAGCCGGAATGGTTTTCGGCATCTGGCTCGGCGCGGCTGAAAAGTTCAATTTTGCCGAATCGCATGCGCATATGGCGCTGGTCGGCTTCGTCGTTTCGGCCATTTTCGGCATCATGTACCGCTTCTACCCGTCGATGGGTGAGTCGCGCGTGGCGCCGTACCAGCTCTGGATCTATCAGATCGGCGCTCTGATATTGGTTGCGGGCAAGATCCGCGTCGACGCCGGCGGCGGCCCGGGCCTTGTCATCTCTGGATCGTTCGTGATCCTGGCTGGCGCGCTTCTGATGCTCTACGTGTTTGCCACCAGGCGAGCGATCGCCAGCGGTTTACCGCGCGCAGGCACTGCCTGACGGGCACCGGGGACGGCGCCGAACTCCGTGCAGATATTCTATATCAATCTCGGTCACCGGTAGGATCGGCGGGCGTTTATCGAGCGCGAGCTTCGTAAATGCGGACTCGAAGGAGAGCGTGTGGCCGCCGTGGAGCCGGCGGACATCGACACGAAGCTTCTCGAATCACAGTCTTGCAGGGCTCCGGGGCAAGCCTTGGCGCCCACGGAGCTCGCCTGCTCGATAAGCCATCGCAAGGCGTCGCAATACATGATCGAGCGTGGCTAGCCGTATTCGCTTGTTCTCGAGGACGATATCCGTCGGTCGCCCCTGCTGCCGCGCTTTCTGGCGGATGTGCCTGAACTTCTCGGGCCGCGTAATATCGTGCGCATAGAGACCCGGCTCATTCGGGCCAGGACAGCGATCGCGGCAAGGCGCCTCGGCCCGATCGAACTGCGCCGTCTGTTGTCGGCTCATTGGGGTATGGAAGTCTACATCATCACGGCCGACTGCGCGCGGCGGCTTCTCGGCCATCCGCAATTCTTCGACATGGCCATCGACCACCTCTTTTTCGATCCGCCGGGCCCGTTATTTTCCGAGGTAGATACCCTGCAATGCTTTCCCGCCTTATGTGTTCCCGGAGAGATGCTGGAAGCCGATACGCCGGAAACTCTGTGGGAAAGCAGTATCGAATCCGAGAGACGCCGGCGCTTTGACGGTGGCAGCGGGCTACGGCCGGGTCGTGCCGGAAAACTCCTGCGTGAAGCGAAACGTCTTCGGAAGATCGCCAGCCGGTATCGTGAGCGTGTGACCTATTTCCTTTCCGGCGGTGCCTGCTGGCGTAGGTCGGATTTCGCCGGGGGACAACACCAGATGAGATTGCTGCCCCCGTTTCATGTTCGTCGAGACGAATGAGCGCCGCAATTTGCGCTGTACATATTACGATTTCCGGCAGAGGGCTGTTTGGCCTGATCCCGTTTGCACGGCAGGACTTCGATCTCCTGATCCCTACCGTACGACAGTCAGCCGTTCGGCGGCGCGGGTGATGGCGGTATAGAGCCAGCGCTGGCGCGTGTCCTTGAACGCGAAGCTTTCGTCGAACAGCACGACATTGTTCCACTGCGAGCCTTGCGCCTTGTGCACCGTCAGCGCGTAGCCATAGTCGAAATCGTCGTAACGCTTCTTCGTCTGCCAGGGGATCTCGGTCTCCTGGTCCTCGAAAGTGGCTTTCAGAAGCTTGATCTTGGCGACACCGCGGTCGGGATCGTCCTCCTCCGGAGAGACGAGCAGGTTGATGCCCGGCTTCACAGTCTCGCGGGATGAAGTCATCACTTTCCAGAGCGAGCCGTTAAGCAGGCCCTTCGACGGGTCGTTGCGCAGGCAGACCAGCTTGTCGCCGGCCTGCGGATAGGCGGCATCGAAGCCCTTCAGTTGCCGCAGGCGCTGATTGTAGCGCCGTCTGGTGCGGTTGATGCCGACCAGCACCTGATCGGCGGACAGCACCAGTTCCTGCGTCACGTCCTCCTTGCCGATCACCTGCGCCGTGCCGTAATCTCCCTTCATGAATTCACGGCCCTCGCGCACATCGAGCGCCAGCCGGATGATCGGATTGTCGCGCGCCTGCCGGTGGATTTCCGTCAGCAGCATGTCGGGTTCGTGCTCGGTGAAGAAGCCGCCACCTGAAATCGGCGGCAGCTGCGCCGGATCGCCCAGCACCAGGATCGGCGTGCCGAAGCTCATAAGATCGCGGCCGAGCGTCTCGTCCACCATCGAGCATTCGTCGATGATGACGAGCTTGGCACGCGCGATCGGGCTTTGCCGGTTGAGCGAGAAGGTCGGCGACATCGAGGTCTTGCCGGTCACTTCGTCCTCGACAGCTTCCTCGCCGCGCGGACGGTAGATCAGCGAATGGATGGTGCGCGCGTTGACCGCGCCCTTCGAGCGCAGCACCTGCGCTGCCTTGCCGGTGAAGGCGGCGAACTGCACCTGTCCGTCCACATGCTCGGCGAAATAGCGCGCCAGCGTCGTCTTGCCGGTGCCGGCATAACCGAAGAGCCGGAAAATCTGCGGCCGGCCGGTCTTCAGCCAGCGGGCAACCGCCTTCAGCGCCTCATCCTGCTGCGGAGAAAATTCCATCCATCCGTCAGACCGGATTCGCAGCTGCAAGGCAAGCCCGGCATCAGGTGCCGAAGCCGACACCGCAGTGACGGCCCGGCGCTACAGGAGCAAGGCCCGCTTCATGGCTTCGGCATTCGTATCTCAGCCGGTGCCGCTCATCGCGGCCTTGACCCGCTCGGGCCGGAACGGCGTCTGGCGCAGCCGTACGCCGATGGCATCGTAGACGGCGTTGGAAATGACGGCAGCCGTCGGGCAGGTCGAGGGCTCGCCGCCACCGTAGGAAGGATATTCCGGACGGTTGTTGACGAGCACGATGTCGATCCGGTCCGGTATCTCCTCGAAGCGCAGGATCGGGTAGCCTTCCCAGTCGCGGCTGGTCACATGCGCATTGTCGAAGGCGACCTCTTCATGCAGCGTCCGGCTGAGCGACTGGATGACGTTGCCTTCGATCTGGTTCTTCAGCCCATCCGGGTTGACGACCAGGCCGCAATCATGCGCGACCACAACGCGCTTGACCCTTATCTCGCCGCTGTCGCGGTCGACGGTCACATCGGCGATCGTGGCGACGCGGGAATCGTCCCGGTTGACCCAGGCGACGCCGCGCCCCTTGGCGAGTTTCCCGTCCTGCCCCTTGTTCGGCGAGGGCCGACTTTCCCAGCCATAGAGATCGGCGGCGGCGCGAAGGACCTCTATCGCGCGTTGGTCGCCGAGATATTTGAGGCGGACGGACAGCGGGTCCTGGTTGGCCGCCGCCGCCAGTTCGTCGATGAACGCTTCCATCGCATAGGTGGTTTCGAACTGCGCCGGCGAACGAAGCCAGGCGGTCAGGAGAGCGACACGCCCGACGCCGTGACAGGCGACATCCGCATTGTCGAACGTATAGGCATAGTTGATCGCCGCATCACCCTGCCCTTCGCTGCCGATTTGAGGCAGGCCGGCAAGCTCGACGGCAATCAGGCGTGTGTCGCCCGTGGTGGGAACCCACATATGGTGGCGCCAGGCGACGATGTTGCCGTCCTTGTCGAGCGCCCCCGTCAGATCCTGCACGATGGGCGGGCCTTTCGGTTCCCAGCCATGCTCGTCCCAGCGCATCCACTGGACGCGGACGGGACGGCCGACCGCCTGCGACATCAGCGCGGCGTCGGGAATGACATGCTCGAGGCCGTTGCGGCCATAGGCGCCTGAGGCCTCGTACCATTTGACGTCGATCTTGTCCTCGTCCATGTCGAGCATCTCGGCCATGTCGGCGCGCATCTGGTGCGGCATCTGTGTGCCGGCCCAGAAAGTGGCGCTGTCCTTCCTGACATCGGCGATGGCGCAGGAGGGCCCGATGCTGCCATGCATCTGGAAAGGCGTCCGATAGGTGGCATGAAGGGTTTTTTCCGCAAAGGGCAGCGCCATGTCGACGGACCCTTTGGCGGCGACGGAGGTGTTCCCGCCGACGGTTTTCCGCACCGTATCCCAGATGGCTTCCTGAGCCGGCAGGCCGTGCCAGTCGGACCATTTCGCCTGCCCGGCCTGCGGGCCTTCGGGATCGAGGTTCGAGCCGAGCTTGTCGGCGGCCTGGATCGCGGCCCATTCGGTCTCGGCGACGACGCCGAGGAAGTTGCCGCGACGCACCACCTGGACGAAGCCGGGGATGTCCTTCAGCCCGTTTTCGTCGACACTGACGAGTTCGGCCCCGACGCCATAGGGCCGCACGACGCGTCCGTGCAGCATGCCGTCCACCTTGACATCCTGGATGTAGGTGAACTGGGCCATGACCTTGGCCGGGATGTCCTTGCGACGCACGGACTGGCCGACGACCGTGTAGGTCGAGGGATCCTTGACCGGGGCATCCGGCGCTACATTCAGCTTGAAGCCCTCGCCGGTGGCGCCGATGTCGATATCCAGCCGCTTGCCGGCGACCAGATCGCCGTAGGCGATCGTCCGGTCCGGCATGCCGATCGCCGAGACCTTGCCGGCCTTGGCGGATAGCTGCGCAGCCGGCAATTCGAAGTGGGTGGCCGCCATGTCCAGCAAAGCCTTGCGCGCGGCCGCCGCCGCATGACGGATTTGCGGTCCGGCATAGCGCACGCTCATGCTGCCGTAGGTCGGGCCCTGGTCGACCGTCTGCGAGGTCGTGCCCATCACCACTTCGAGCGCGTCGATGGGAAACTCCAGTTCCTCCGCCGCGATCTGCCCGAGCGCAGTCTCGACGCCGGTTCCGGTTTCGACCTTTCCGGTGAACAGGGTCGCCGTATTGTCGGGACGGATGGCGAGCCATGCATAGAGCTTACCGGAAGCGGGCGATGCAACGGACGCGTCCGTCGATGTCTCGGCAGCGATCAGTTCGCGGGGATCGAAAATGCTGAAAGCGACGACCAGCCCGGCCGAACCTTTCAGGAAGGTGCGGCGGCTGAAGTCGATTTTGCCTGCTTCGTGCAGGTCTTCGGGGCGCGTGTTCATCCCTGACCTCCCTTGGCGACGCGTTCGATCGCCCGCACAATGCGCATATGGGTGCCGCAACGGCACAGATTGTCGTTCAGGGCCTCTTTTATCTCGTCACGGCTCGGGTGCGGGTTCTCGTCGAGGAAGGCCTTGGCGGTCATGATCATGCCGTTGATGCAATAGCCGCACTGGAGCGCCTGTTCGTCGATGAAGGCCTGTTGCAGAGGATGCGGCTTTTCGAGCGTCCCCAGTCCTTCCAGCGTCGTGATCTTGACGCCTTCGGCGCTCGACAAGGGAGTGACGCAGGATCGGGTGGCCGAACCGTCGATGATGACGGTACAGGCGCCGCACTGGGACAGGCCGCAGCCGAATTTGGGTCCGTGCAGCTTCAGATTATCGCGCAATGCATAAAGCAGCATACTGTCGGGATCCGCGTCGACAGAATGCTCCTTGCCGTTAACGTTGAGGGTGATGGCCATTGAAGTCCTCCTGCCTTGCAGCGTGAACGGATCACGCCACTGGGTGGTCGTGCGACGCACGAGGAACGCCGGAAAAGGTACGGCCGCCGGCGACGAACCGTCAACATGGCGCCCGTTCAAAGAAATATGATAGGGCACGACAAGGGAGGCATGTGGGCCAAAGGCGAGATGCATTTGCCGGCAAGTGCTACGCGACGGCCGGTCGAAAGCTCTTCCGGAACTTTAGGCAGCCCCGCAGCCGCGCCCGCTCATTCCGCCGCAGGCCTCAGTTCCTGCGGCTCTCGCTCCTCGGGCTCCGCATGGTCTTCAATGGCCGCCCTCTCGCCTCCGCTAGCCTTGCGGCCGAAGGAAAGCAGCCATTCGGACAGCCACTCCATGTAGAGATAGATCACAGGCGTGATGAAGAGCGTCAGCGCCTGCGAAGCGATGAGGCCGCCGACCACGGCGACGCCGAGCGGCTGGCGCAGCTCGGCGCTGGCCCCGGTGCCGAGCGCGATGGGAAACGTCCCCATCAGGGCTGCGAGTGTCGTCATCATGATCGGCCGAAAGCGCATCAGGCAGGCTTCGTGGATGGCCTGATAGGGTGACCTGCCTTCTCGCCGCAGCACCAGCGCCACGTCGATCATCATGATGCCGTTCTTCTTGACGATGCCGATCAGCATCAGGATACCGATGACGGCGATGACGGAAAGCTCCATGCCGGCAAATTTGAGCGAGATGAGCGCGCCCAGCACCGCCGAGGGAAGGCCGGTCAGGATCGTAAACGGATGGATGAAGCTCTCATAGAGCATGCCGAGCACGATGTAGATGGTAAGGATGGCGCCGCCGATCAGGAACCCCTGGTTGGCGAGCGAATCCTGGAAGGTCTTGGCCGTCCCTGAAAAGGTGGTCGAGATCGCCTTCGGCATGCCGATCTTTTCCTTCAGGGCATTGATATGCTGGACGCTGTCTCCGAGGGCCACCCCTTTGGGCAGGTTGTAGGAGATCGTCACCGCGGGAAGCTGGCCGAGTTGGTTGATGGTGAGCGCGCCGGCCGTCCGCTCGACATGGGCGAAGGCGCCGATCGGCACAAGGCTGCCGCTCGTCGTGCGAACCTGGATGGCAAGCATCCGCTCCGGCGACCAGTTGATACGCGGGTCGAGCTCCATGATGACTTCATAGCTGTCGGCCGAGCCGTAGATCGTGGAGATCTGCTCGGTTCCGAAGCCTCCATAGAGGCTGGAACGCAACGTATCGGTATCGACGCCGAGCGTTGCCGCCTTGTCGCGGTCGACGACCAGCGTCGCCTGCAATGCGTTGTTCTGCAGGTCCGACGACACGTCCGTGAAGGCAGAATGGTCGGCCATCATCGCGTCATTCAGCGTCTGCGCCCATTTGTCGGTCTCCGCATTGTCGAGGCCCTGGACGACGAGCTGGTACTGGCTGGCGGACTGCCTGGCTCCGAGACGCAGGTTCTGGACGGGCTGCATGTAGCTGTCGATGCCCGGAATATTCGCCAGCTGCCCCCTGAGAGAGGACAAGACCGTTTCCAGGGCGGGCCTCTGGTCCTTTGCCTTCAGTTCGACGAACATGCGCCCCTGGTTGAGCGCGCGGGCATTGCCCCCGCCGCCGCCCACCGACCAGGCGACATGCGCCACATAGGGGGATTTGGAGAAGACGTCGGCGGCCTTTTGCTGCAACTTGACCATGGCGTCGAAGGATATGTCCTGCCGCGCGATGGTCGTGACCGAAAGCTGGCCGATATCCTCCTCGGGAAAGAAACCCTTGGGCGCGGTCTGGAGCAGCCAGACCGACATCGCCGCCGTTCCGATGAAAATCAGAAAGACGATGAAATGGTGCTTCAGACAGAGCGTGAGGAGCCAGTCATAACTTCTGAGGAAGACATTACGCCTCACGTCTCCATGTGTATGTGTTCTCTCGGCCTTCGGTACCTTGAGCAGCCGGGAGCAGAGCATCGGGGTAAGCGTCAGCGAAACGAACATCGACGCCACGATGGCAACCGTCACCACGACCGCGAATTCGTTGAAGACGCGGCCGATGACACCGCCCATCAAAAGCACCGGAATGAACACCGCCACCAGCGAGATGGAGATGGAAATAATGGTGAAGCCGATCTCTCGGGAGCCCTTGAGAGCGGCCTCGAAGGCGGGCAGCCCGTCTTCCTCCATGTGCCGGAAAATATTCTCCAGCATGACGATGGCGTCGTCGACCACCAGGCCAACGGCCAGCGTCAATCCCATCAGTGAGATATTGTCGATGGAGAAGCCGAAGAGATACATCGCGCCGAGCGTTGCGATAAGCGATATCGGCACGGCCACCGCCGGGATGATCGTAGCGGTCACGCGGCGCAGGAAGATGAAGATCACCAGCACGACCAGCGCAATGGTGAGCAGAAGCGTCAGTTGCACATCGTCCACCGCCGCGCGGATGGACGTCGAGCGGTCGTTGAGCAGCTTGATGCTGGCGGCCGCCGGCATCTGGCTCTCGAAGCCGGGAAGCTCAGCCTTGACCCGATCGACCACGTCGACGGTGTTGGCTCCCGGCTGCCGCTGAACGGCAAGCAGCACGGCGCGCGAACCGTCGTACCAGCTTCCGGTCGTCGAGGTCTCGACTGAATCGATGACCCGAGTGACCTCGCCGAGCCGCACCGGATGACCGTTCCGAGTGGCGATGATGATGTTGGAAAAGCCCGCCGCGTCGGTGAGTTGCGTGTTCGAGGTGATGGTCAGTTGCTGCTGGCTGTTCTGGATCACACCGAGCGGCGTGTTGCTGTTGGCCGACGCCACCGCCTGCTGCAACTGGTCGATCGAGATGCCCCGGGCGGCAAGCGCGGTCGGGTCGATCTGGATGCGGACGGCGTATTTCTGCTGCCCGAAGATCAGAACCTGCGCGACGCCGTCTATCGTGGAAAGCGACGGCGAGATAACGTTTTCGGCGAACGCGTCGAGGTCGGTCAGCGGAGTGGTGTCGCTGACGAGCGACAGGATGAGGATGGGCGCATCTGCCGGATTGACCTTGCGATAGCTCGGCGGACTGGTCATTTCCGGCGGCAATTGGCGCTGCGTCCTGGCGATCGCGGCCTGGACGTCGGCCGCGGCGGCGTCGATGTCACGGCTCAGCACGAACTGGATCGCGATCGACGTCGAGCCAAGTGAATTGGTCGTCGATATGGAATCGATGCCCGCAATCGTCGCAAACTGCTTGATGAGCGGCGTCGCGATCGACGTCGCCATGGTCTGCGGCGAGGCTCCCGGCAGAGAAGCCGAGACGTTGATGACAGGAAATTCCGCTTCCGGCAGGGCAGCCACCGGGAGGAATCGATATGCGAAAAGTCCTCCGATGATGAGGGCAAAGGACATCAGGAGCGTGGCGACGGGTCGCCGAATGCAGAATTCCGGGATCATCGGGTCGTTCCGTCCCCGGCGTCTTCCGCCGCGACCTTGCGCGTGCCTGCACCCGGCGTGGTCGCCGTTGCATTCATGTCGCGAACCGACGAACCTTGCTTGAGGCGCGCCTGGCCATCGGTGACCACACGCTCGCCGCTCTTCAGGCCATGGCTGACGGCGCTGTTGTCGCCTTCGGTGAGCGCTACCGTGATCTGCCGCTCATCGACTGTGTTGTCCGGCTTGACGACATAGACGAAGGGTCCCTTTTGGCTCGGCTGCACCGCAACGGTGGGGATCGAAGCCATGGCTGGCATGGTGCCCGCCTGGAGGACGACATCCACGAACTGCCCCGGCCATAGCGTCAGGTCGTCATTGGGCATGCTGGCCTTCACCTGGACGGTGCCGGACGCCTGGTCGACAGTGGAATCGAGAAATTCCAGCTCTCCGGTGCCAAGCAGCGTCTTGCCATCGTCGCGGTAGAGCTGGACCGTGGCGGGCGGCTTGGAAGCGAGCGCCTTCTTCAACAGGCCGAGATCGGTTTCCGGA
This sequence comes from Phyllobacteriaceae bacterium, assembly GCA_040255475.1. Lineage (GTDB taxonomy): Bacteria > Pseudomonadota > Alphaproteobacteria > Rhizobiales > Rhizobiaceae > Mesorhizobium_L. The sequence goes on from JBDZVC010000018.1 coordinate 34,214, forward strand.
AGGCTGAAAGTAGCCTGGAGCGGGTTCATCTGGGTGATCGTCACCAGCGATTGGGAATTTCCGCTGTTGCCGCCGGTGGTGACAAGATTTCCCTTGGTGATCTGGATCGCGCCGAGTTTGCCGGTGATCGGGGCCGTGATGGTCGCGTAGCTGAGCTGAACCTGGTCGGCGTCGATGGCCGCCTGATCGGCCAGGACCGTCGCGCTAGCAGCCTTGGCGGCGGCGTCTGCCTGATCATAGGCCTGCTGCGTGCCGGCATGGTTCGCAAGCAGGCTCTGGGCGCGCTTCAGATCGGCCTGTGCCGAAACGACCATCGCCTGGTCCTTTTCGAGCGCCGCTTGGTCCTTCGCGAGTTGGGCCTTGAGCGCGCGGTCGTCGAGCGAGAATAAAAGATCGCCGGCCTTGACCATCTGGCCGTCCTTGACATGAACCGCCGTCACCTGGCTGGAAATGCGCGCACTGACCGTCACGACGGCGGGCGACGAGACGAAGCCGATCGCATAGCGGCGGATGGGAAAGTCGGCCGTCGTCGCAACCGCGGTCACCACGGCAACGCCGCGAGATGGGCGGGCAGCGGACTTCGCATCCGCTTTCGAACCGCCGACGGCTGCCGCGACGGCGGAAAACCCGGAATCCATCGCCCCTTTGAGCGGCGCTATTTCCCGTGGCGCGAAATACCACAAGCCGGCAGCGGCGCAGACAATGATAAGGGCACTTACGATGATAACGCGGCGCATGTCCTAAACCTTCAAGCGCCCCCGTTTTGCGAGGACGACCGACAAATTATCCAGGCGAGACACGCACGATGCATCCCTTCCGCAGCGCGCCTTTTCCTTAGATAAACGAATTTTCCGTCGGAAAAGTGAAAAATGCATCCATTACAGAGATTTAATGCTGCGCGGAATTCGGCCCTTATTTGTGGTGAGAAAACGCAGCATCCCCTGAGAACCGAAGTTAACGCCTTAATATCGCATCCTACTCCGGAATCGCGTCCGTTAGGATCAAAATTTTGTTATTCTATTCAATCGGTTATAAGAATGGCCTCAACTAACGTCATTTGGCGGCAAATTGCCTTCGAGGCAGGACTGACCCAAAGCAACGTCTTCAGGTGGTTGAACCGGTCCGGATCCGCCGCGGCAGGCAGGTGACCTGCCATGCATACAGCTACATCTTCTCCGGCCCGCGATTCATCGCGGCCGCGCCGGTGCGACAGACCTCAACTACCCCAAGCGGCTTCATGATGGCGATGAACTGCTCGATCTTGGAGACACGACCGGTGATCTCGAAGATGAAATGCTCGGTGTTGGCGTCGATCACCTGGGCACGGAAGGCATCCGCCAGGCGCAGTGCCTCGACGCGGTTGTCACCGGTGCCGGCCACCTTGACCATGGCAAGCTCACGCACCAGCGGCCGCTCCTGCCCCCTCTCATGCGCCACCACGGTGAGATCGACCACCCTATGCACGGGTACGATGCGCTCAAGCTGGGTCTTGATCTGCTCCAGCACATGCGGCGTGCCGCGCGTCACGATCGTTATGCGCGAGAGGTGCTTCTCGTGCTCGGTCTCGGAGACTGTCAGGCTGTCGATATTGTAGCCACGGCCGGAGAACAGGCCGATGACGCGGGCAAGGACGCCCGGCTCGTTATCGACAAGCACGGAGAGCGTGTGCGTCTCGGGACTAGCCGTGTCCTTGGTGATGAAATAGGCGGAGCCGGTGGGTTGAAGGTGTGCGTTCATTCTATTTTTCCTTTCCAAGGCGCGAACGCCATTCCTCACACCAGTTCCCGGCCCTTGGCGTCGATGGCGTTGGCTACGGCTTCGTCGGTCGCCTCGTCGGGCAGCAGCATCTCGTTATGGGCCTTGCCGGAGGGGATCATCGGGAAGCAGTTGGCGAGCGCTGCCACACGGCAATCGAACAGCACCGGCTTCTTCACCGAGATCATCTCGGCGATGGCGTCATCCAGCTGGTCCGGCTTGTCGCAGCGTATGCCGTGGCAGCCATAGGCTTCCGCCAGCTTCACGAAATCCGGCATCGCCTCGGTGTAGGAATGCGACAGGCGGTTGCCGTGCAGCAATTGCTGCCACTGGCGCACCATGCCCATATACTGGTTGT
>JBDZVC010000224.1:0-7207 GCA_040255475.1 Phyllobacteriaceae bacterium
TTCGAAATCGAGATAATTGTACATGAAACGCCGGAAAACAGATCCTGTTGGTGGGCCGATGGCGGTCTCACCGCCGGAAATCTGCGCCTCAAATAACGTTACGGGTCCTGATCGGCAAGCGGATGATGCTGCCTCACCAGTTCCACCAGCCGCTTTTCAAGAACATGCGTATAGATTTGCGTGGTCGAAATGTCCGAATGGCCAAGCAATTGCTGCACCACGCGCAGATCGGCGCCGTTCTGCAACAGATGGCTGGCGAAGGCATGGCGCAGCACATGCGGCGATATTTTTGCCGCTGAAATTCCGGAGCGGGCCGCAAGCCCCTTGAGGTCGCGCGCGAAGACCTGACGGGGCATGAAACCGCCCTCCGAAGCGGCCGGGAAAAGAAACGGGCTTTCGGCCATCGAAGGATGTTCACCGCGCTCATGGAGCCAGGCCTTGAGCGCCTCGCGCGCCTTGCCGGAAAGCGGCACCATCCGTTCCTTGCCACCCTTGCCGCGAACGATGAAAAAGCGCTCGTTGCGGCGCGCGACGGCGATCGGCAAGGCGACAAGTTCGGATACGCGCAGACCCGTCGCGTAAAGAAGCTCGATCATGGCATGCATGCGCACGGCGGAAAGACGCTGCACCTTGCCGGCGCTTTCGTCCGCCGCTTCGTTTGCCGCGCGCTCCAGAAGTCGGCTAACTTCCTCTTCGCCGAGCACTTTGGGCAGTGGCCGGTCCTTGCGAGGAGCGTCCACCGTTCCGCTGGGATCGTCCGGCCTCAGCCCTTCTGAATAGAGGAAGCGGTAGAATTGCCGGAGCGCCGACAGCCGGCGGGCCTGCGAGGAGGCGGCGAAGCCACGCCTCGCAATATCGTCCATATAGGCGCTGACATCCGCGGACGCGGCGCCACCCAGTCCCTGTCCTCGCGTGGCCAGAAACTCCGCCGCGTCTTCGAGGTCACGGCGATACGAAGAAAGCGTGTTCTCACTGGCGCCGCGTTCCGCGCTCATCATCTCGAGGAAGGCTTCGATGCGGGCGCTATCCCTCATTGGTCTGCCTTGTTGGGCTCCGCCTTGTTGAGGTCCGCCTTGCTGGCGGGCGCATCGGCCTCGCGCTGCGGGTTGACCTTCTCGACAGGGATACGGACGGTGATTTCGCCCTCGTTCGGCTTCACGTACCAGACGAGCGCGAACATCGCGGCGTAGAACAGACCTACGAGAACGGCAATGACGGTGAGGAATCTGAAAAGGGTCGGCATAAACCGGTATCGCCTCCGCCGCTGAGGTCCGGATGTCGAGGCAGACCCGAATCCATTTCCTGCGCCCTGTCCCCTTATGGGACGGCTGTCGGGGCAATTCAAGGCTGGGAGACCGGCATCCTCTCGTGATCGCGAAGGCTTTCGCTCCTTTGCGCCGAAGGTGGGCTATAACAAACCGGCCGCCTTCACGTTTTCGTGCCACTGCCTCGCCTTTGCCGAGATTGTTGCTATCCTTCGGATATTGCGATTTTCGCAAAAGGTGACAGGTTCGACATAGCCTGACGACACCTCGGAAAGGATCGATGGCCGACACGCCCGCCGACGCCGGCTTCGATACCGGCATCATTTCGCGGCTCGCCCGCACGCGATTCATGACGCGCTCCGTCATGGTGGTAGAGCGTGCGTGGCCGCTCGTGCTGCCGATCCTGCTCGTCATCGGCCTGTTCCTCAGCCTTTCCTGGTTCGGCCTGTTCCGCATCGTACCCGAATGGCTGCGCCTCGGTCTCGTGGGGCTGTTCGGGCTCACGGCGCTTGGCGCGCTTCTGCCGCTCCGCGCCTTCCGTATGCCTGCGGAGGCGGAGATCGACCGCCGGATCGAGAGCGCAAACCGGCTCCAGCATACGCCGCTCCTCGTGCAAACCGACCGGCCCGACGGCAATCCCGACGGCTTCGCCGATGCACTATGGCGCGAGCACCAGCGCCGCATGGCTGCAAGGCTTGCCGGCGTGTCGGCCGATGCGCCGCGCCCCAACATCCCCGAGCGCGATCCCTGGGCCGTCCGGGCGGCAATAGCGCTGGTCTTCGTCGTCGCGCTCGCCTTTACCGCGAGCCCTTATAGCGGCAGCGTCACCGACGCGTTCCGCCCGGCCTCCATGCGCGAGACGGTGCCGCCCAGGATCGACGCCTGGGTAACGCCACCCGCCTATACCGGCCGTGCGCCGGTCTTCCTGACCGGCGGGAACGAAGCCGGAGGAGAAAACCCCGGGGCAGGGCATTTCCAGGTCCCTGAAAACAGCCAGCTTGCGCTCCGCGTCACCGGCGGTAGCGGCAAGGAGACGCTCGACCTCGTCGATGCGGAAGGCAATGCACGCGATGTTCCCGCCGAAAAGGCGGAAGACGGGGAAAAGGCCGAGCGGTCCGATGCGGCGGGCGCGCCGGCCGCGAAAATCTCCCGCTTCGCAGTGGCGCTGACGAAGAACGGCGCGATCAGCCTGAAATCGGACGGCGATGAAATGCGCCGCTGGACGTTCGAAATCATTCCCGACCATCCGCCCGTGATCCATTTTACGGCTGAGCCGAAGCACGCGGCCAACGGTGCGCTGGAACTCTCCTATTCAATCGAGGACGATTACGGGCCGGCTTCGGCAAAGGCGGTCTTCGAACCCGCGGAAAAGCAGGCGCCGGGCGCCCATCCACTCTATTCGGCGCCGGACATGCCTCTCACCCTGCCGCGCCGCGATGCGAAGAACCATGCCGCCAAGACGACCAAGGATCTGACCGATCATCCATGGGCCGGCACGATGGTGCGGCTGACGCTGAAGGCGAAGGACGACGCCGGGCACGAAGCCTCGAGCGAGACCAAACTCGTGGAACTGCCCGAGCGGCCGTTCACCAATCCGCTCGCCCGTGCGCTTGTCGAACAGCGGCGCATCCTGGCGCTCGACGCCAACAAGAAGCGGCGCGTGCTCGACATGATGGACGCGATCACGCTCAGGCCCGAGGATACATTCACGAATATGGGGCATTACCTCGCCATCATGAGCGCGCGGACACGGCTCCAGATGGCCAGCACCGACGATCAACTTCGTGACGTTGCCGCCTATCTCTGGACGATCGCTCTCGGCATAGAGGAAGGCAATCTCTCTGCCGCCGAGAAGCGCCTGCGCCAGGCCGAGCAGGCGCTTCAGCAAGCGCTGAAGAACGGCGCCTCCGATCAGCAGATCGAGAAGCTGATGAAGGAGCTTCGGCAGGCGATGCAGGATTATCTGCGCGAGTTTGCCGAGCGCATGCAGAAGAACCCGAACCTGGCCCAGCAGATGCCGCAGAACGGCCGCGAGATCCGGCCGGGCGATTTGCAGCGGATGCTCGACCAGATCGAGAACCTCGCCAAATCGGGTTCGCGGGACAAGGCGCAGGAACTGCTCTCGCAGCTACAGGACATGATGAACAATCTGCAGGCCGGCCGGCCCGGTCAGCAGGGTGGCGAACAGCAGGGCGAGATGCGCCAGCAGATGGACAAGCTCGGCGAATTGATGCGGCGCCAGCAGGAGCTCATGAACAAGACCTTCCGCTTCCAGCAAGGGCAGCAGGGCCAGCGCGGCGAAGGTGAAATGGGCGAGATGGGGCAGGATCAGGACCCGTTCGGCGAGCAGGGTCAGGAAGACCAGCAGGGTCAGGGCGGGATGCAGCAGGGTGAACAGGGCGGTTCCGGCGGCATGACCGAAGACGAACTGGCTCAGGCCCTGAAGCAATTGCAGCAGGGGCAGGGTAAGCTCCGCGGCGACCTCGGCGACCTGACGAAGAAGCTCGATGAACTGGGCATCAAGCCAGGCAAGGGGTTTGGCGATGCCGACAAATCCATGGGTCAGGCCGGCCAGTCGCTCGGCAAGGGCGAGGGCGAACGGGCGCTCGGAGAACAGAGCGAGGCTCTGGAAGCACTGAGACGCGGCGCCCGGGACATGATGCAAAAAATGCAGCAGGCCCAGCAGGGCGAGGAAGGCGGCACGCAGCCGGGCGGCCGCCAGCAGAACGCCGACCGTGACCCGCTCGGCCGGCCGCGCGCCACCACCGGGCCGGATTTCGGCGATTCGGTCAAGGTTCCGGACGAGATCGACGTGCAGCGCGCGCGGCGGATCCTCGAAGCCATCCGCAAGCGTCTCGGCAATGCGCTGAGCCCCGAGGTCGAGCGCAGCTATCTGGAGCGCCTGCTTCAGTTCAAATAATCGTTCCTTCCGCAAAACCAGGGGGTTGCCGCATGCCTGCTCTCGGACGAGTGACGCCTATCCTGCGCATTTTCGACGTGGAGAAGGCGCTGGAATTCTACGAAGGCTTCCTTGGCTTCGAGCTGCGCTGGGAACACCGCTACGGCGACAATTTCCCGCTCTATATGGAGGTCGCGCGTGGCGAATGCGTGCTGCATCTCTCCGAACATCATGGGGACGCCATTCCGGGCAGCGCGTTGCGCATCCATGTCGCCGACATTGCCGGTTTCCATAAGGAATTGATGGCAAAGAACTATCGCCGCGCCAAGCCAGGGCTGCAGGAACAGTCCTGGGGAACGCGCGAGGTCTCGGTGATCGATCCCTTCGGGAACCGGCTGCATTTCTATGAGGAAATGGAAGCGGAACAGACGCGATAGAAATAAAGGGACCGCACTCACACGGAGGTGCGTATGATTTCTTCCTCGACCTGAGTCAGGCGGTCCTTGCCGAAGAACATCTCCTTGCCGACGAAGAAGGTCGGCATGCCGAAGACACCACGGGCGACCGCGCCCTCGGTATTTGCGATCAGCCTGTCCTTGACCGCTTGTTCCCGGGTGCGTTCGAGGATCGCCTGCCCGTCGAGACCGGCATCGTCCAGGGCCGTGGCGACCACAGCCGGATCGTCCATTTTCTTCCCGTCTTCCCACATGGCGCGAAAGCATGCCTCGACATAGGGCGCGAGCCTTCCTTCGTCTTCCGCAACCACGGCGCCGCGCATCATAAGAAGCGTGTTCACCGGGAAATGCGGATTCATGCGGAAAGCGTTGACACGGTAGCACTCGACGAAGCGTTTGATCTCCAGCCACTCATAGTCGAGCTTGTTCCTCACGCCAGCGAACTGCTCGACCGGCGACCGGTTGCCCGTAGCCTTGAAGATGCCGCCGAGCAGGCAAGGATGGTATACGAATTTCGCACCGGTTCGCGCCTCGATCTCAGGAACGACCCGATGCGCAAGATAGGCGTTCGGGCTTCCGAAATCGAAGATGAATTCCACCGTCTTCATGCGCTCATCACCATTTCTCGATCCAGGGACGCAGGTCCATCTCATGTGTCCAGGCACTGCGGTGCTGGCGATGCAGCATGACATAGGCCGCCGCGATCGCGTCTGGCGACAGGATGGCATCCCCTTCGCGCATCTCGTCCACATCCGGGCGGATGCCGCGAATGAAATTCGTATCGATTGCACCGTCGATGACGACATGCGCGACGTGGATGTTTTTCGGGCCGAGTTCGCGCGCCATGGATTGCGCCAGCGCCCTCAGCGCGTGCTTGGCGCCGGCGAAAGCTGAAAAACCGTTGCCGCCGCGAACGCTCGCAGTCGCGCCGGTGAAGAGGATCGTGCCGCGCTCGCGCGGCAGCATATGGCGGGCGGCTTCGCGCCCGGTCAGGAAGCCCGCGAAGGCCGCCATCTCCCACACCTTGCGGTAGATTCGGGCGGTCGTCTCGACGACCGGGAAGCGGACATTGGCGCCGATGTTGAAGACCGTCACTTCGATCGGACCGATCTCGTCCTCGATGGATTCGAAGAGCGACACCATCGCGCTCTCGTCGCGCGCATCGACGCCGAAGGCATGGGCGGCATAACCTTCGGCGCGGATCTCGGCGGCGAGAGCTTCCAGCCTTTCGAGATGACGCGGGCGGCGGACGACACACGTAACCAGCCCTTCGCGCGCGAAAGCCCTGGCGATCGCCGCACCGGTATCGTCGCCGGCGCCGATGACAACACACGCACCGACATCCGACATGGAACTCCCCCAAGCCTGTTGCCCGGGATCCGTTCCTCAGGCGTCGCCCTTGACGATACCGACAAATGGCAGTTCGCGGAAGGCATGCGCCACGTCCATACCGTAGCCGACGACGAAATGGTCGGGGCAGTCGAAGCCGACGAAATCGGGATCAATGTCGGCCTTGCGGCGCATGCGCTTGTCGAGCAGCACCGCGACGTCGACATTCCTCGCCCCGCGCGAAAGCATCAGGTCGCGTGTGTATTTCAACGTGTTGCCCGATTCCAGTATGTCGTCGATCAGGAGGATGTCGCGGCCCGTCACGTCATTGTCGATGTCGCGCAGCACCCTGATCTCGCCGGCGGTGGTGCCGGCGCCATAGCTCGAAATGAAGATGAACTCGACTTCCGGCGAAATGCCGGCGTCGTGCATGGCACGGATCAGGTCTGCGGCGAAGATGAAGGAACCCTTCAGGATCGAGATCACTAGGAGATTGTTGTAATCGCGCGCGGCGATGTCCTTGGCGAGCTCCAGGTTGCGGCGTGCGATCGCCGAGGCGCTGAAGAGGATTTCTATATCCTTGCCGCGAACGACGGGCATGAGGCTCAATCCTGTCTGTCGAAGGACACCGATACAGATTTAATCCCGTCTTTAGGCACCTCAAGGCGACTGGAAAAGGCGAAGATCTCGCCGGCAGCGACCTCGCGATCCCTTGTCCCCAGGAAAAAGCGGGTGATCCTGCCGTCTTCGTCTTCGACGCTGATGGCGAGCGGCGGCACCTCTATCGTCCTCCCCGTCTCGTTGGCGGCACTGCCGTCGACGAAGAGGATAGCGTGGCCGTCGATCTTTTCGATGCTCGTGTGGACGGAAGCGATCTTGAGCGTCGGTGCGCTTGCGAGGAAGACGGGCAAATGTACCGAGGGGAGCAGCGCATGGCCGCCCGAAACCCAGAAAGCGAGAGCGGTCAGGCAAAGCCCGAAGGTCCAGAATGCCGGCCCGCCGGGCTGCCCGCGCGGGCGGCGTGGTGGTACTTCGGCGCGCTTCAACACGTCCATTCCGGCGATCTCCGGCGCCTGGACAGTGAAGCGTGTCGAGGGGCGTACCGCAGCGGGGGATGCGGGTATGCCGGGCATAATCGTCTCGAATTCGGCGTCGATGACGTCGCCCGTCGGACGCGCAGAAACGCCGATGGCCGGAGCCGACACGTCCGTCATGATTTCGCCCGAAACCGGGCGCGCTTTCGAAGCCTCGTTCATGCG
>JBDZVC010000019.1:0-36174 GCA_040255475.1 Phyllobacteriaceae bacterium
GCTACCCAATTTGAAGAAGCTTTATTCCGCGGTCGATCTCGTCATTGCCTGACACTTGAACCGCTCCGTGGCAGCTTTATCGGCTGCGCTTCCGAACTGCACGTCCTCGGCCGCATTCGGCAAGCGGATCCACCAGTCGGAGGCCAGACACTCCAACTTCTACAAAGCGAGTCCGGGAACGTCGAAGCCGCAGCCGATATCGCGGCTGGGGCTTGTGCGGGGGAGATCAGCGCGCAGCAGGCTTGACATATGTTCGCCTCGGGATGCCGTGTTCGACACTAATGGCTCCTGCGCCGATGCCCAGAATGCCGGCATCAATGTCTGTCGCGCGCCGCTCTTTTGCGTGATCGACGGTGACTCCATCCTCGAGCCCGATGCCCTTATGCGCCGCCCAGCCCTTCATCGACGATCCGGAGCGCACCATCGCCGTCGGCGGCACAATCCGCATCGCCAACGGCTCGAAAATCGAGGCGGGCAGGGTACGCGAGGTCCGGCTGCCGCGCCGTTTGCTGCCGCTGTTCCAGGTGGTCGAGTATCTGCGCGCCTTCCTGATGGCCAGGCTTGCCTGGAGCCGCATCAACACGCTGATGCTGGTCTCCGGCGCCTTCGGCATGTTCCGCCGCGCCGAAGTGGTGGCGGTCGGCGGCTTCACCAAAGGTTCGATGGGTGAGGACCTGGACCTCGTCATCAAGCTGCACCGCCACATGCGGGACAAGAAGCGCGAGTACCTTATCCAATTCATTCCCGAGCCGGTGTGCTGGACTGAGGCGCCGGAAACGCTGAGCGTCCTTGCAAGGCAGCGCTCGCGCTGGCAGCGCGGCGCGCTCGAATGCTTCTTCCGCTACCGCGCCATGTTCTTCAATCCGCGCTACGGTCGCGTCGGCTTCCTCGGATTCGGCCACATCTTCATTGTCGATGTGCTGGGGCCCGTGGCGGAGGTGCTGGGCTATATTCTGATCCCCGCTTTCTGGCTGCTCGGCATCCTTTCCGCCGAATATCTTCTGGCCTTCACCTCGCTCATCTTCACCTATGGCGTCAGCGTCAGCGTCTGCTCCCTCATCCTCGAGGAGGCCGAGCTGCAGCGTTTCCCGCGCGCCAGGGACCTGGCCGTGCTGACTGCGGTCGCCGTGATCGAGAATTTCGGCTACCGCCAGCTCAACAATTTCTGGCGCGTGAAGGGCTGGTGGCAATTTTTGCGCGGCAACCAAGGCTGGGGCGAGATGCCCAGGACGGGCCTTGGCGCTGCCAAGAAGTAGGCCCGGCCGGCCCGGTCAAGCCAGCGTCCGCTCGATCTCCGCGATGAGTGCATCGAGCGCCGCGTGGATGGTTCCGTCATCCACTTGCTCGATCAACAGCGTCTCCAGTTCAGACGCCCGCACGCTGATCTCCGCAAAACCGAACGTCCCCGCCGCACCGGCAAGCGAGTGGGCGATATGGATCAGGGGGGCATTGGAACCGGGGAAGAGACCGCCTTTACGCGCGGCCTTTAGCTCTGCGAGCTGATCGGCGCACCGGGCGAGGAAACGTTGACGCAGAGGGGCGAAGGGATCGTCTGGGATGGGAGTGCTCCATAAGGGATGGTGGTGGCATTCAAGCAGAAGTCGGGGCGGGGTGGAATGATAGCGTGTGCGGATTTCTGGATGTGAAGACACTTGAAGAGTGCGCCACAGCCTCTTCTGCCATTGATTGATGGGTCGGACCGGCCTGTTGTGTGAGCCCTGCCGCCAGAGCGCATTCGTTGACTCTGCGATAGCGAGGTGTTAGTATCATTTAGCAATGCAGACGTATTGTTGATAGATACGAACGAATTGGGGCTTTAATTGCGATTTCTTGCGGCTCTCATGCGTCACGAGACCAACACCTTTTCGCCTATCCCGACACCGCTGAGCGCGTTTTTCAGAGGATCGTGGAACAATGGTCCGCTTTACGGAGAGGAGGCGATCGAGGCCTATCGCGGCACGAACTACCCCCTGGCGGCGATGATCGACCTCGCGGAGGCAGAAAAGGCGCAACTGGTGGTGCCGATCGCGGCCAATGCCTCGCCGAGCGGACCGGTCGACGATGAGGCGTTCGAGCACATCACCAGCACGATCGTCGCGGCGCTCGACCCGTCACTGGACGGCATCTTCCTCGATCTCCATGGTGCGATGGTCACCGAGAGTCACGACGATGCCGAGGGCGAGCTGATCAGCCGCATACGCGACGTCTGCCCAAACGTGCCGATCGCGGTCGCGCTGGACTTCCACACCAATCTTTCGCGGGAGATGGTGGAGGGCAGCACGATCGTCACTGCCTATCGCACCTATCCGCATGTCGACATGTACGAGACGGGCGAGCGAGCGTGCCATACGCTCATGCGCACCATCAGGGGCGAGGTCGATCCCGTCATCCTGTGGGGCGCGCGGCCCTTCCTGCCTCATATGCTGAGACAGACGCCTTCCACCTACCCGATGAAGGACCTGATGAAGCACGCCATCGAGGCGGAGGAAACGGAGGAGGTGCTTAATGCCTCGATCCTGGGCTCGTTTCCTCTTGCCGACACGCCCCATACGAAATTCGCTGCGCTTGTCGTGGCCGACCGGAAAGCCCGCGCTGCCGGCAGGGCGCTCTGCGAAAAACTACTCGACGCCGCATGGGACAGAAGGGCGGATTTCATCTATCCGTTCGAGCCCTTGGAAAAATCCATCGCCAGGGCCAAGGTGCTGGACGGCGGTCCGGTCGTGCTGGTCGATCATGGCGACAACACCGGGGCCGGTGGTTGCCAGGACGGCATGGCGGTAATCGAGGAGGCGCTTCGTCAGGGCCTGGAAGACGTGATCGCGGGACCGATCTGCGATCCGCAGGCTGTAGAGGCCATAGTCGTGGCCGGCGTAGGCGCCACGGTCGAGCTTGAGATCGGCGGCAAGGTCGACATGCCGTCGCTCGGCCTGAAGGGAAATCCGTTGCGGCTGGCGGGAAGGGTGATCCGCATCACCGACGGGCGGTTCAGGGTGACCGCGCCAATGATGACGGGCATCATGATCGATCTTGGCCGATGTGTGGTGCTCGACACGGGCCCGATGCGGCTACTGGTGTGCGAGCGGCGCCTGGAGACGTTCGACATCGGATGCTTCACGCATGCGGGCCTGGATCCTTCGTCGGCCCGCTACGTCCTGATCAAGTCGCGGCAGCATTTTCGCGCCGGTTTCGAGCCGATCGCACGGCACATCGTCATGGTCGCCGGACCCGGCGTATGCAGCTCGGACTACGACGCCTTTCCGTTCCAGAAGCTCACCAGGCCCATCTATCCGCTCGACAAGGACGCAACGGTGACGGGCCACAATAAAGAGGGGTAATACGATGAACATACTGCATAACTCGCCGCTTTCCCGTCGCCGCTTCCTCGAAGGCGCCTTGATAGCCCCCGCAGCGATATCCCTGGACCTGGGCCGGCCCGCGGCGGCCCAGTCCAATCCGGGCCAGCTCGTCATCGGCCACACGACGCTGCGACATCTCAATCCGGCGATCCAGTCGGGCCAGGCGACGGGCCTTCCCGGGACGCAGATTTTCGCCGGCCTCGTCCGCATAGACGAGAATTTCAAGCCGCAGCCCTATCTCGCGGAATCGTGGGAGATCGCGAAGGATGGCCTCTCCTATACGTTCCATCTGAAGAGCGGCGCCGTCTTCCACGACGGCAGGCCGATAAAGGCGTCGGATGTCGCCTTCTCCATCGGCGTGGTCAAGGCCAACCATCCTTTCGGAAAGATCATGTTCGGTCCGGTCAAAGAGGTGCAGACGCCGGACGACCGTACCGCAGTCATCATGCTCGACCGCCCGCAGCCGGCGATGATGCAGGCGCTACATCCGCTGCTGATGCCAATCCTTCCCGAGCATGTTTACGGCGTCGGGGACATTCAGTCCAATCCGGCAAACATCAAGACGGTGGGCTCGGGGCCATTCAAATACAAGGACTATCGCGCGGGCGAGTACCTCATACTGGAGCGCAACAAGGAATATTTCATGGAGGGCCCGCATTTCGACGAGCTGGTCCTCAAGGTGACGCAGGACCCGCTCGTCAATGTCCTGGGCCTGGAGCGCGGCGAGATCGACTACCTGCCGTTTGCGCTGGTGAAGATCACCGAGATCGACCGGCTGAGGAAGAACGATAAGCTCGTCGTCACCAGGGACGGCTACGAGGCGTTCGGCGCGACCAACTATCTGGAATTCAATCTGCGGGTAAAGCCGCTGAGCGATCCGAGGGTGCGCCAAGCCATCGCCTATGCGATCGACAAGAAATTCATCGTCGAGAAGTTGCTGCGCGGCGAAGCCAACAGGCTCGATGGGCCTCTGACGGCGTCCAATCCCTTCGCCGCCGACAAGCTCCACATCTACGATCTCGATCTCGAGCGGGCCAAATCCCTCCTCGACGAGGCCGGCCACAAACCGGACGCGTCGGGCACGCGCCTGACGTTCACGCTGGAATGGCTGCCGGATGCCAACATCAACAGCCAGCAGCCGGTGGCGAACTATCTCAAGGCCCAACTTTCGAAGGTCGGCATCAAGATCAATCTGCGTCCGAATGCCGACTTCGCATCCTATGCGGCCCGCGTCGCGAACTGGCAGCACGAGCTGCTGCTGAACGGAATGTGGAACTATCCGGATCCGGTGATCGGCGTTCACCGCGCCTATATCAGCAGCAATATCCGGCACCAGATCTACACCAACACGTCGGGCTACTCGAACCCGAAGGTGGACGACATCCTGGCCAAGGCGGCCGTCGAACCGGATTTCGAGAAGCGAAAGGCGCTCTACGCGCAGTTCCAGGATATCGTGACCGAAGACCTGCCGTTGTGCTGGACCAACGAAGAGCCGTTTTTCACGATCTATCGCAAGGGATTGAAAAATCCGCCGCTGACGGTGTGGGGGCCGCTTGCTCCTTACGACCGTGTAAGCTGGAACTGATCGGCAGAGATAGTCCGGTGGCGTCTGCGGAGCCGCCGGACCGTGGTTTGAAGCGCCGCAGGGAGGATGCTGGCATGACGGTCTGGCTGCACGGCAGGCGATGCGCGTTGACGTTGACCTTCGATTTCGATGCGGAAACGAATTGGCTCTCCCGTGACCCGGCAAACGCAAAACGTCCGGGAACGCTTTCCCAGGGCACCTATGGCGCGCGGGTGGGTGTTCCGGCGGTATTGTCCCTTTTGCGCGAGGAAGAACTCACGGGCACTTTCTTCATCCCCGGATGGGTCGTGGAGAACCGGACCGGCAGATGTGAGGAGATACTGAAGGATGGCCACGAGGTCGGTCACCACGGCTACCTGCATAAATGGGTGGATCCCGACCGGCCGGAGGAAGAACTCGCCGAGATGGAGGCCGGGCTCGACGCGCTGAGGTCGAAACTCGGCGTCGTGCCGGCCGGGTATCGCTCGCCCGCCGGCGAAACCAGCCCGAACCTGATCAGGCTGCTGACCGAAAAAGGCTTTCTCTACGACAGTTCGCTGATGGACAGCGTGGAGCCCTACTATCATTGCCTTTCGGGCGATCGTCGGGGGCTGGTGGAACTGCCGTGGCACTGGAGTCTCGACGACGCGCCGTTCCTGCTCTTCGCGATCAGTTCGCCTCGGCCGATCTTCACGAACGAGCACATCCTTTCCATCTGGAAAGCCGAATTCGAGGCAATCCGGGAAATGGGCGGGCTCATCAACCTTGTGATGCATCCGCAAGCGATCGGCCGTCCGTCCCGGATCCAGATGCTTCGCCGGTTCATCGAATTCACGCGCGGCTTTGGCGATGTCTGGTACGCCACGTGCAGCGATGTGGCGCGGCACTGGTCGAGCCAGAACGATTTCGATCCCCAAGACGCAGCGATCAATCCGTTCATAAGGGTGTGAGGGTGAGTGGTTTCGACAGAATTCTGGTCTGGGGCGGCGGCGCAATAGGCGGAACATTCGCGGCCAGCATCGCGGCCGCCGGGCACGACGTGACGCTTGTCGACGTCAATCGGGATCACATCGCCGCAATCTCCGCGAACGGCCTGACTGTGGAACTGCCCGAGCGAACGATCGTCTCGCGTCTGTCCGCCGTGCACCGGGACGATCTCGTCGGCCAATTCGATCTCGTCCTGCTTGCCGTCAAGGCGGACAGGACAAGTCAGGCGGCGGGAGAGCTCATGCCGCATCGGATGCCGAAGGCTCCGGTCGTGTCGTTGCAGAACGGGCTTTGCGAGCTGGAACTGGAGCCATTGCTCGGCGGCGGGAATGTTGTCGGCGGCTTCATCAATTTCGGCTCGGATATTGTCGGACCGGGCCGGATTCGAGTCGGAAATCGGGGTGCGGTCGTCGTTGGCGAGGTCGATGGCGGCACGCTGCCGCGCACCGGCGCGATCCGGGATCTTCTCGCCGTCTATGAGCCCAGGGCGATCGTGAGCGGCAATATCCTGGGCTACCTGTGGGGCAAGCAGGCCTACAGCGCCGTGCTGAAATCCTCGGCGCTCAGCGCGGATGCACTTGTCGCCTTCATCGAGGACCCGCGCTGGCAGAAGGCCAACATCGCCTTGATCCGCGAGGTTCTCCGGGTGGCAAGGGCGGAGGCGGTGGAGCCGCTGGGCTTCGACGGCTTCGAGCCGGCGGCGTTCGAGGCGGACGATGCCTCGGCCGGCGAGGCCCTGGCGCGGATGGCCGATCTCTACCTCGGTTCCAGTAAGACCCACAGCAGCGCGTGGCGCGACCTCGCCGTGCTGAGGCAGCCGACGGATGCCGCGGCACAGACCGCGCCCATCGTCGCCGCGGCCCGGCGTCATGGGCTGGAGGTACCGTTGCTGATGGAGATGATCCACTGCATCGGGCGATTGGAGAGGGGCGAGGTCGCTCAGGGCGACGTACTGGTCGAAGAATGGATCCGGGGAGCCCGCGCGTGAGGCTCGCAGGCCGCAGGATATTGGTGACGGGCGCCGCCTCAGGCATAGGAGCCGCCACCGTCCGACGCTTTCTGGCGGAAGGCGCATGCATCGCCGCGCTCGACATCGACGGGACCGGCCTCGAGGCTCTGCGGGCTGCCGGCGGAGAAGCGCTCCTTTCCCTTCAATGCGATGTGAGTCACTATGAGGAGGTGGATGCGGCACTGCGCAAGGCGGCCGGACAATTCGGCGGCCTGGACGGCATCGTCAATTGCGCTGCGATCGACGACGTGCGCCCGATCGCCCAGAGCAACGCCGATCACTGGCGGCGTATCTTCGAAATCAACGTGACGGCCCCGATGATGCTATGCCGGCTCGCTCTCGAACTCTTCACGGGCCCCGCGTCGATCGTGAATGTCTCTTCCGCGGCAGGGCTCAAGCCCTTGCCCAACCGCACCGCCTATTGCGCCTCTAAGGCGGCGCTCATCATGGCGACGAAAGCTCTGGCTATGGAAATCACCGGCAAGGAGGTGCGCGCGAACGTGGTCTGTCCAGGAGTGATCGATACGCCGATGCTGCGCGCGTCCTTCGAGACGGCCGTCGATCCGGACGCCGCCTATCGGCAAATCCTCGGCCGCAACATCCTGTCGCGCATAGCGCGGCCCGAGGAGGTGGCCCATGGAATACTCTACCTGACTTCGGACGAAGCTTCGTTCGTCACCGGCTCGACGCTCACTGTCGACGGTGGCAGGGTGTTCCATTGAGGAAGCGCTGCAAAATGGATGAGATGCCACGAATGTCGCCGCCCTCCGCCCCGATGGCCCTACCGGACGTCGGCGCAAGCAGGCCCGCATGGGGGACTAGTCCGTGAGTTCGATCCTGAAGCGTGTGGCCTCGACGATCGGACTGCTCCTGGCGGTGATCGTGCTGAACTTTCTCCTGCTGAAGCTGGCACCGGGCGATCCGGTCTCGGTGATCGTCGGCGAGATGGGAGGCGCTTCCGACGAGCTGGTTGCCCAGCTTCGTGCGGCTTACGGCTTGGACAAGCCCGTGCTCCTTCAACTCCTCATTTACGTCGGAAAGATCCTGGTCGGAGATTTCGGCTATTCGTTCTACTACAAGGAGCCGGTGCTTCAGCTGATCCTGCAGCGTCTGCCCGCCACCGTATTGCTGGTCCTCACGGCGCTCCTCGTCGCGGTCGTCGCCGGCACAGTGATGGGCGTGTTTTCGGCGCGCCGTCCGAAGGGACTCCTCAGTCATTTCGTGACTGTGTTCTCCCTGGTCGGCTACGCAGCGCCGGTCTTCTGGACGGGCCTGATGCTGATCATCCTGTTCGCCTCCTTCTGGCCCATTTTCCCGGTTTCGGGGATGATGGACGTGGCGGGCGCAGGCGGGCTCCTTTCGCGCACTCTCGACATACTGCATCATCTTGCCCTGCCGAGCATGACCCTGGCGCTCATCTACGTCGCTACCTATTCACGGCTGTCGCGCGCCTCGATGCTCGATGTGCTCGGGACCGACTATATCCGCACCGCCCGCGCCAAAGGCCTGAGCGAACATCGAGTAGTCTTCGGCCATGCGCTGCGCAACGCGCTCATCCCCATCGTCACGATGGTGGGGCTGCAATTCGGCCAGCTCTTCGCCGGAGCTGTGCTGGTCGAGACGGTCTTCAGCTGGCCCGGTCTCGGCCGGCTGGCTTTCGAAAGCATCCTGCGGCGAGACTACAACACCCTCCTGGCGATCCTGTTCTTCTCGGCGCTGATGGTCGTGATCGCCAATGTGCTGACCGACATCGCCTACGGCATCATCGACCCACGGATCGGCTCCAGGCGGAGCCGCAAGCCTGCCGCCAAGGGAGAGGCGCGATGACATACGTGGCTTCTTCGGCGGTGATGTCTGACGCCGCCTCGGCTCCTGCGGAGCGTCCGGCCCGGCCAGTGATCGAATTCATGCGTGCCTATGCGCGCAACCGTTCGGCGCTCCTTGGCCTTGTGCTCCTCCTTCTCGTCCTTGCCGTGACGTTCATCGGGCCGCTTCTGTATCGTGTAAACCCGTACGACATGGTCGAAATGCCCTTTGCACCGCCAGGAAGCGAATCGGTGCCCTTCGGCACGGACTATCTCGGCCGCGACATTCTCGCGGGCATCATCCAGGGAGGGCGCGCGACGCTTGCGGTGGGCACGACGTCCGCCGCCATTTCCGTCGTCATCGGCATTCTCGTCGGGGCGTTCGCGGGGTTTTTCGGCGGCGCGATCGATGCCGTCCTCACAAAGATCACGGAGTTCTTCCAGATTCTGCCGCCCCTGCTCCTGGCCATGGTATTGGTCACCGTTTTTGGTCCGACGCTTCTGACGATATCGCTTTCTATCGGTATCGTAAGCTGGCCTCAGGTGGCCCGCCTCGCGCGCGCCGAGTTCCTGAAGATCAAGCAGTTGGACTATGTCAGCGCCGCGCGCACGGCAGGGGCTCGCGAAGCCTATCTCATCTTCAGGGTGATCCTGCCGGCGGCTTTGCCTCCGCTCGTCGTCGCGGCCGGCCTGGCGGTGGGCGCCGCTATCCTGTTCGAGGCCGGGCTTTCGTTCCTCGGCCTCGGCGATCCCAACGTAATGAGCTGGGGCCTGATCATCGGCCAGAACCGCGACTATCTCTTCGACGCCTGGTGGACGGTGACTCTGCCGGGAATAGCGATCTTCATCACCGTGCTTGCAATCAGCCTCGTCGGCGACGGCATCAACGACGCCCTGAACCCCAGACTGAGGAAAAGATGACGAGCCCAGTCTTGAACATCGAGGACCTGAAGGTCGAGGTCGATACCGGAGAGGCGGTCCACACGGTGCTGGACGGGGTGACGCTTCGCCTCTTGCCCGGCCAGACGCTGGGGGTCGTCGGCGAAAGCGGCTGCGGGAAATCGATTACCGCGCTCGCCGTCATGGGGCTGCTGCCCGATCGGTTCCGGGTGACGCGCGGATCGATCTTCCTGGGAAGCGAGGATCTCGTCGAGGCGAAGCCGTCACGGCTGCGCGCCTTGAGGGGCAATGCCTTGTCGATGATCTTTCAGGAGCCGATGACCTCGCTCAATCCGGTGATGACGGTCGAGCGCCAGATCACCGAGGTGATCGAGCTGCACCAGAAGAAGCCCCACGCCGAGGCCCGGGAAATGGCATTGGAGATGCTCCGAGCGGTCCAGATTTCCTCGCCCGAGGAGAGGCTGGCAGCTTATCCGCACGAGCTCTCCGGCGGCATGCGGCAGCGTGTGATGATCGCGATCGCGCTGGCGTGCAGGCCGCGGGTGATCATTGCCGACGAGCCGACGACGGCTCTCGATGTCACCGTCCAGGCACAGATATTCCGCCTGCTGCGCGAGCTTCGGGATCAGACCCGGACGGCGATCATGCTGATCACCCACGATCTTGGCGCGATCGCGGAGATGGCGGACGACGTGGCCGTTCTCTATGCGGGCAAATGCGTGGAGACGGGCACCGCCGCCGACATCCTGAACCGACCCTCGCATCCCTATACCCGGGGGCTGATGAACTGCATTCCGCGCCTTCAACTGGGTGAGCGGGCTTTTGAGCGCACCGAAGCGCTTGGCGAGATCGTCGGGATGGTGCCGCCGCTCGGACGGTTCCCCACGGCCTGCCGCTTTTCTCCCCGCTGCCCGCTGGCCGAGGATCGCTGCAGGAACGAACCGCCGCCTCTCGTCGACGTCGATCCAAGCCATGCGGCGCTTTGCTGGAAGGTCCGTCAGATGGATGCGGCGGCATGAGTCTCCTGGAGGTCCGCGATCTCACGATACGCTTTCCGGTGGCGTCCGGCCTCGCCGTACACGCCGTCGACGGCGTGAGCTTCACCGTCGATGAAGGAGAAAGCTACGGCATCGTCGGAGAGAGTGGATCCGGCAAGTCGACCACCGCACGGGCGCTTATGCGCCTGCTGGAGCCGTCGTCGGGGTCGGTCAGGCTTGGCGACCATATCCTGACCGAACTCGACGGAAACGCCCTCATCGAGGTTCGCCACCTGCTGCAGATGATCTTCCAGGACCCCTATTCGTCGCTCAATCCTCGACTCAGGGCCGGCGATGCGGTGCGGGAGCCGCTCGACCTCATGCGCCTCGGCACGCGCAAGGAGCGCGACGAGCGGGTTCGGCAGATGCTGCACGCCGTCGGGCTGCATCCCGAGGCCGCGCGGCTCTTCCCGCATCAATTTTCCGGCGGCCAGCGCCAGCGCCTGTGCATCGCGAGGGCGCTCGTCACCGAGCCGAAGCTCGTGGTCTGCGACGAGCCCGTCAGCGCGCTCGACGTCGCGATCCAGGCGCAGATCCTGAACATGCTCAGGCGGCTGCAGGAGGAAAAGGGCCTGACCTATGTCTTCATTAGCCATGACCTGGCGGTCATCCAGCATATCTGCACCCATGTGGCCGTCATGTATATGGGCGAAATCGTCGAAGAGGCGCCCGTCGCCCGGTTCTTCTCGGCGGCCAGCCACCCCTATTCCTGGTCGTTAATGGCGGCCGCCTTGTCGCCCCAGGACAGGATGCGTGACGCCCCTGATTTCACCATCGAGGGCGAGCCGCCCTCCCCAATCGATCCGCCGAAGGGCTGCCGCTTCGCGGGACGGTGTCCGTTCGCTTCAGGCAAGTGTCGTGCGGAAAAACCCGGACTTCGAACCGTTGAGCGCGGCCACAGGGTTGCCTGCCACTACGCGGGCGAGATCGATCCGCCTCTGGCCCAACTGGCGGCGTTTGAGAGGGGAGGCGAAAGAACTGGCGGGAGGAAAACCTATTGAACGCCGGACCAAAGGTTTCGCATCTATTCCGTCTTTTTGGTGGCCCTCCCGGCAGGTCCTGTTGGCCCCGCTGTGGACGTTCTCCGATGTGCAAAGCAAATAACAGGCAGGCGAGACCGATGCGCGGTTCTTCACCTTGCGCACTCGATCGGGGCCGCATTTGATATCGATACGTTCATATCAATGAGAGATATAAGACAATCATCGAAAGCGATTTGCGCGACGGCGGTTGGCCGCCGCTCTATTCATGGACAGGAAGGAGACGGGATGGCAAAGGGGCTGGCATCGCTGCAATCGGTCGAGCGGGCGTTTCGTGTGCTGGATGGGGTGGGAAGGCTGGGGAAGCCTGCCTCTCTCTCCGAAATCGCGACGGAGGCGGACATCGACAAGAGCGCTGCGCAGCGCATGGTCAATACGCTGCTCGAACTCGGCTATCTGGAGCGCAACGCCACCCGCGTGGGCTATGTTCCCGGGCGGCGCGTCCTGGCGCTGGCCTACAATTATCTGCGCAACACGCCGATCGTCGAACGCGCGACGCCCGTACTGCTCGAGCTTAGACGGAACGCGCGTGAACGCGTCGATCTCAGCCTCTTTGACGAAACCACGATCGTCTATGCCGTACGCCTGCAGAGCAAGCGCGAGAATTTTCCGGCGACCCTGGTCGGGCGGCGGATACCCGCCTTCGCCTCGACCGGCGGACGCGCGATGATGTCGCTGATGCAACCCGCCGAGGTGCAGGCGATCCTCGACGCGTCCGAAATGAAGCCGATCACTGCGAAGACCATATGCGACCGCAAAGGGGTCTTGAAGGAGATCGAGAAGGCGAGACAACTCGGATACGCGCTGGCCGCTGAAGAAAGCTTGCCAGGCGAGGTGGTGCTTGCGGCCGCGGTGAACGGCGCCGCGGGCGAGCCGGTCGCCGCCGTGCACATCGCGGGCTCCTTGAGTGAGTGGACAGTGGAGGATTTTCGCGCACGCTTCAGCCCTTTGGCGATGGAAGCCGCGCAGGCGTTGAGCAATCGATAGCTTTTGCGCAGCTGTGAATAGCAACTAGGTGTAGCGTCATAGCCAGAAATAAACGGTCGCCGCGATGCACTGGGGGCGACAACCGGGCGGACGTTCCCGGTACCCGGCTGCTACTGATCGCCGACAAGAGCGCGCTCGACGCGGAGGCCTTGGAAACGCTTCACATCAGCGCTCGCCGGCTAACCTGCGGCATCTGTACGCCCGGTATTCCGTATTCGCTCCGCTGTATTGGACCAAAGCAATAAAGGAAGCATCATGACCAGCAAATTGTTCTCGCCCATCCGGCTGGCGCGGTTGGACGTGCCCAACCGTCTCGTCGTGTCGCCGATGTGCCAGTACAGCGCCGACGACGGCTCCGCGACTTCGTGGCATCTAGCGCATTTCGGTGTGCTTTCGGCCTCGGGTGCCGGCGCGCTTATCCTCGAAGCGACGGCGGTGGAGCGCATCGGGCGGATCACCCACGGCGATCTCGGCCTCTACAGCGACGAGAACGAAGCGGCGCTCGTGCGGGTCATCGCCCATTGCCGCGCGCATGGTTCCGCCAGGCTCGGCATCCAGCTCAGCCACGCCGGTCGCAAGGCCTCAGCTCAGAAACCTTGGGAAGGCGGCAAGGCATTGGCGGGAGACGAGCATCGGTGGGCGACCATCGCGCCCTCTGCCTTGCCGTTCGCCGATGGTTGGCATACGCCAAATGCGATGAGCGGCGCGGATCTCGAGCGGGTGCGCAAGGCGCATGCCGAGGCGACGGTCCGAGCTCTGCGGCTCGGTTTCGATCTGGTCGAGATCCATGCCGCCCATGGCTATCTTCTCCACCAGTTCCTTTCGGCGGTCTCCAATCGCCGTACCGACGATTATGGCGGCAGCCTGGAGAACCGGCTTCGCTATCCGCTCGAGGTGATCCGCGCCGTGCGCGAGGCTTGGCCGAAGGAGAGGCCGCTCGGTGTCAGGATCACCGGCCAAGATTGGCTTGAAGGCGGGATCGAGATCGAGGAGGCGGTCCGCTTTGCCAAGGCCCTCAAGTCGATTGGGGTCGATTATGTTTGCGTCACCAGCGGCGGGCTGGCGGCCACCGCCGTTCCGAAAATCGGCCCCGGCTACCAGACCGACCTCGCAACGACGGTGAAGCGGGAGGCGGGCATCGCCACGCGCGCAGTCGGGCTCATCGCAACGCCGCAGCAAGCCGAATCGATTCTGGCGGACGGCAAAGCGGACATGGTCGCCCTGGCGCGCGCCTTCCTCGACAATCCGCACTGGGGGTGGCAGGCAGCGCGCGCTCTGAATGCAGATGTGATGCGTCCGGTCCAGTATCAGAGAGCGGCTCCGGAGGTATGGCCAGGGGCCGCTTACGCGGAAACGCTGGAGAAACCGCTGCCTGCCGTGGCGGAGTAGGAAGCGGCGATATCGCCTATCACCCTTGCCAAGCTGCCCTCGCGGCCTGGCAGTCACGGCTCCGACAAAATGTCATAGGCTCTGGCGCGACAGCCATGGCATGGAATCGATGGCTCGAGAAGATGTTTCCGCGGGGCAGATTCGGTTCATACTTATGGATCCGAGAGGCCGCTCGGTGACCTGGTTTGCCTTGGCGAGGTCTGAGATACGAAGCTCAGGATCATCGATCATCTGCTGTCACCATCGATGCGCCGTCGCGATGGCTTCGACGAGATTGTTGTCTACGCGATGGACAGCGGCTCGCCCGCGACCTCAGATGAGCGGGTAGTGGCAAGCGACGGCGTTGTCGACGTGGCCCTGCAGAACCGGCCGCTCTTCACGGCATTTCGACTGCGCGCGCGGGCATCTTGACGCAAAAGCGCAACCCTTGGGGATATTCAGCGGGCTCGGCGGGTCGCCCTTGACCGCACCCTCGCGCACGTAGCCGGCGCTTTTGCGCCGAGCCAGCGACGGGGCGGCGGAGAGAAGGGCGGCCGTATAGGGGTGGCGTGGCCGGGCAAACAGGTTCGGCCGGTCTGCGAATTCGACGATTTGCCCGAGATACATCACGGCGACGTCGTCGCAGATGAACTGCACCACACCGAGATCGTGGCTGATAAAGAGATAGGAAAGGCCGTAATCGTCCTGCAAACGGCGCAGGAGGTTCAGGATCTGTGCCTGGATCGCCACGTCGAGCGCCGATACCGGCTCGTCACAGACGATTAATCGTGGATTGGTTGCGAGCGCCCGGGCGATCGAGATGCGCTGCCTCTGCCCGCCGGAAAACTGGTGCGGGAACAGTGCCATCTGGTCAGGCCGCAGACCGACGAGACCGAATAGTTCGCGTACTCGTTCCTCGCGATCGGATTTCGACATTTCAGGCGTCATCAGATCGAGCGGCTCGCGTACGATCACGCCGACACGCTCCCGCGGATTAAGAGAGGAATAAGGGTCCTGAAAGATCACCTGCAGGTGCCGTCGGCGCTGACGCATCGCTTCCGGGTCGAGATTGAGAAGGTCGACGCCATCGAACATCACCGAACCCGACCAGGCTGCAACCAGCCGGATCGCAGCCATCGCAGTCGTCGTCTTGCCGGAGCCGCTCTCGCCGACCAGGCCGAGAGTCCGGCCCGGCCTGAGCGAAAACGAGACGCCACGTACCGCTTGCAGGGTTGGCCTCGCCCCCAACAGGGTTTGGCGCGGCATGGCGAAGCGCACCGACAGGCCTTGCACGTCGAGCAGCGTCCCGGTCGTCACGCCGCCTCCATTTCCGTCGCGAAGCACGCGACCTTGTGGGAACGGCCTTCAAGCGTGGGACTTTCAATGCGACAGCGATCAAATGCGAGGGGGCAGCGATCCGCAAAGGCGCAACCGCGTCCAAGCAGATGGAGCGGTGGAACGATGCCGGGGATTTCGGCGAGCGGTGGCATGCGCCCCTGCCGTCCCGCCTCCTTGCCGAGGACAGGAATGCAGCCGATCAGGCCACGCGTATAAGGGTGCAGCGGATTGTCGAGGACCTCATCGGCGCCGCCCTTCTCGACGATGCGGCCGGCATACATGACCGCGACCCGATCGGCCATTTCGGCGATGGCGCCCATGTCATGGGTTATGAGCATGATGGCGACACCGAATTCTCTCTGGATATCGCGCATCAGGTCGAAGATCTGCGCCTGCACGGTCACGTCGAGCGCCGTCGTCGGCTCGTCGGCGATCAGGACACGCGGTCGACAAGAGATCGCCATGGCGATCATGACGCGCTGGCGCATGCCGCCGGAAAGTTCGTGGGGATAGGAATGCGCGCGCCGCTCCGGCTCTGGGATACCGACCGTACGCAGCGCCTCGACCGCCTTGCGGCTGGCTTCGGCGCTGCTCGCCGACTGGTGCAGCATCATCGCCTCGGCGATCTGGTCGCCAGCGGTGAAGACCGGATTGAGCGAGGTCATCGGTTCCTGGAAGATCATCGAGATGTCCGAACCGCGCAGGCTTCTGAGCCGTTTCGCATCGGCGTGGGTGATATCCTCGCCATCGAAAAGAATTCGACCACCGGCGATATGGCCCGGTGGATCAGGGACGAGGCCCATGGTGGCCAGCGCCGTGATCGACTTGCCGCAGCCGGATTCCCCGACGATGCCAAGCGTTTCGCCTGGCATCAGGTCGAGGTCGATGCCATCGAGCGCTGTCACGCGCCCGTTGCGCGTCGAGAACTCAACCTTCAGATCCCTGATTGAAAGCAGCGGCTCCGTCACATCAGCGCTCGCGCAGTTTCGGGTTGAAGGCATCGTTCAATCCGTCGCCGACCAGGCTGACGGCAAAGACCGTCAGGAAGATCGCGACACCGGGCAGGGTGACGGGCCACCATGCGTCAAGGATATATTGCCGGTTGGTTCCGATCATCAGTCCCCACGACATGGTATTGGGGTCGTCGAGGCCGAGGAACGACAGGCCTGCCTGGAACAGGACTGCCACACCGACGGTGAGCGTCGCGGAGACGATGAGCGGCGGCAGCGCATTGGGAAGGATCACTCTCCACATGATACGCCCGTTTCGTGCGCCGATGGAGCGGGCGGCCGTGACATACTCGAGCTCCCGGATCCTCAGGAATTCCGCCCGCGTCAGCCGCGCGGTCTGCGGCCATAGAACAACCCCGATCGCGATCGCCGTCGTGAGCGTGGAAGGCGAGAAGAGCGTGATAACGACCATGGCGAAGAGAAGCGCCGGCAGGACCTGGAAGAATTCCGTGATGCGCATCAGGAGATCGTCGATCCAGCCGCCGAAATAGCCGGCGATCCCGCCAAGCGAGATGCCGATGATGAGCGTGATGATCGCCGCCGCCGCTCCGACCGTGAGCGTTGGTCCGCCGCCTTTCAGGAGGCCACGCATGATGTCGCGGCCGAGATAATCGGTGCCGAGCGGCACGCTCGCTTCCGTTCCAGGGGGTGTCTGCGGTGCCCAGACGATCTCATAGGGGTCGCCCTGGAAGAAGAATGTCCCGTAGATGACGAGGGCGACAATCACGGCCAGTAGGAGCGTCCCGACCAGGGCCGGCTTGTTGCGGCGATAAGCGATCCAGGCTTCACTGAGCGGGCTTGCTCCCTCTATCGCATAGCTCCTTGCCGCGGGCTCGACTGCGCTCATATCAGCGGCCTCCCGTCCGGATGCGTGGATCGGCGAACCGATAGGAGAGATCCGTGAGCAAATTGGCGACGATGACCATCAACGCCGCGAAGAACAGGATTCCCAGAAGTGTCGGATAGTCACGCCTCAGCACGGAATCGAAAGCGAGCCGTCCCATCCCCGGCCAGTTGAAGACTGATTCGACCAGCAGTGCGCCTGAGATCAGATTGCCGAACTGGATGCCGGCAACCGTGATGATGGGAAGCACGGCATTGCGCAGCGCATGCTTGAAGACCACCTTGGTTTCGCTGAGGCCCTTGGCGCGCGCGGTGCGAACATAGTCCGCGCCGAGCACGTCGATCATCGACGCCCTGGACAGCCGCGAATACTGCGCCAGGAAAATGATGGCGAGCGTGAAGGCTGGAAGGGCCAGATGATAAAGAACGTCGCCGATATAGGCGAAATAGCCGCCGGCGAAGCGTGCGCTGGTCATGCCGTCGACGGGAAAGATCGGCCATATCGATGCGAACAAGATGATAAGCATGATGCCGGTCCAGAACACCGGAGCAGCGTAGCCGATGGTTGAGAGGATGGTGATAAAGGCGGAAAGCGGCCCGGACGGTTTGCGCGCGGCGAAGACTCCCATCGCCACGCCGGTCGTAATCGCGAATACCTGGGCGGCAAGAACGAGCAGGATGGTCGGTCCGACGCGGGCGGCGATCAGTTCTATGACCGGCTGGTTGAAATAGTACGACATGCCGAGATCGCCATGCGCGACATGTCCGAGATAAATGGTTAATTGGGTGAGGAGCGGCTTGTCGAGGCCATAATTTGCCCGAATCTCAGCCAACATCTTTGCCGTGGCGCCACCCATGACGCCGGCGATCGTTTCCGCGGGATCGCCCGGCGCCGCGTGTATCAGGAAGAAGTTGAGGACGAGCACTCCGACGAGCAGTATTACTCCGTAGAGGAGCCGTCTGGCGATATAGGCGGTGGACCCCATCTGCGATCAGCGCTCCTATGACGATCCGCCCGTTTCCGCAGGCGGCACTGGCTGCGTCCTCAGCTTCTCTTTTCCTTCCAATAAACCTCGTCCATCGACTGCATTGAGCCCCATATCGACTCAGGGACATTGCCGAGCCGTTTGTCGTAGACAGTGTGATAAGGGAGCGCGTTGATCCAGTAGATGGGTAGATCGTCCCCGACGATCATCTGGAATTCATCATAGAATGCCTTGCGCTTTTCAAGATCCTTCTCCACCGCCGCATTGTTCAGCAACTCGTCGACCTTGGGGTTGCTGTATTGCTGGGTGTTCGACCAGATCACGCCCTTCCGGATATTCGAGGACAGATAGGTGCGGTGCACGCCGATCACCGGATCACCCCAATTATAAACCTCGTCCATCGTCAGGTCGAAATCATAGTTCGAGATGCGCTTGGCCCAGGTCGGGAAGTCGGGCGAAGCACGCACCTCGATGTCGATCCCGGCCTTCTTGAGCTGCGATTTCAGATACTGGGCGACTCCCTGTTGCTGCTCCCCACCGCCGGGAATGTAGTCGATCGTCAGCTTGAAGCGCATGCCGTCGGCGCCTTTCTTGTGACCGGCCTCGTCGAGCATCGCATTCGCCTTATCGAGATCGAGGCCGTAGGAAGGCATCTTCGGGTTGAAGAAAGGGCTCGATTCAATGATCGGCGAGCGTTGTGCCTTGGCGATGCCGCGCAAAAGCGCCTTGGTCACGAAATTGCGGTCTATCGCGTAGCCGATCGCTTGGCGCACGGCCTTATTGTCGAGCGGCGCCTTGGCCGTGTTGAATGCCAGCCAGTTTATCGGGCCGACAGCGGCATAGCCCTTGTCGGTCACCCCGAGGCGGTCCGACTTCTGTAGACGTGTGATGTACTGGCTCTCCGCCAGCCAGGGCAGGAAATCCGCCTGGCCGTTCTCGGTGGCAAGCACGACAGTGCTGAGATCCGGGCTGATGCGGATGACGATCTTGTCGAGATAGGGCCGGCCCTCGATGAAGAAGTCCGGATTCTTCTCCAGCACGATCTGCTCGCCTGCCTTGAACTCAGTAAGCTTGAACGGCCCGCTTCCGACCGGATTTGAATTAGCAGGATGGTTCATGATGTCCTGGCCGTCGCCGAAGACGTGCTTCGGAATGATCGGGCACAGGGCCCCCGACATGCAAAGCAGCAGCGCAGGATGCGGATGAGCGAGGCGGATGACTGTAGTATGCTCGTCCGGCGTCTCGATCGAGCTGACCGGCTCGAACATGGTCTTGAAGGGGTGATGTGCCTTAATCGTCTCAATGGAGAATTTCACATCGTCCGACGTGACCGGCTTGCCGTCGTGAAATTTCGCGTTCTTGACGAGGTTGAGTGTGCACGAGAGGCCGTCCTCGGAAACCTTCCAGCTCTCGGCCAGGTAGGGATGCGGTTTCCAGTCCGCGTCGTAGCGGAGCGGGGAGGCAAAAATCTGCGTGCCGGGCACGGCGGTCGCGATGCCGGACTGCACCGCCGGATTGAGATGGCGGGGCACCTGCGTCGACACCATCACCATCGTACCGCCTTTCTGCGGTTCAGCGGCATGAGCGTGGAAAGCGATATCTGGCGCGATGAGTAGCGCACCGGCGGACCCAAGGATTTCCCGTCTCGTCAGCTTCATGACCGTTCCCCGATTATTGGTTTTGCTTATGGTCTGTTGCCAACGCTAGTCGATGAACAATCTTTGGAAAAAAGGTATTTATGCGCATGCTTCCGCTAAATTTACGGGGAACTGGAAGGGCGCTTCACGACTAGGTCATTGAAGGTTCCGGCGCTGCTTAGCTTCGCGCAATGGTCTAGGAATGCTCGAACGATGCGCGGATGGCGAACGCCCTCGATCGAGACAATCCCAAACTCGATCGCGGGCGTCGGGTCCCTGATCGGCAGGCAGACATACTCCGGACGGGGCGCTTCCCTAGCCCGGATATTGAGAACGGAGAAGCCGAAGCCGCCCGCCGCCAGCGCCCGCACGATCTCCGACGACCGGGTCGTGTGAGCAATCCGTGGTCGCAGCCCCCGGGAAAAGAACAGGTCTGTGTAGTAGTCGCGGCCAAAGGGAAGGTCGAGGACGATCATCGGCCGCTCCGCCAGTTCCGCCAGCGTCACGGACGGCTTATTCGCTAGACTGTCCTCGGCGCTGATTATCGCATAAGGCGGGGCGGAGAAAAGCGCGGTGAACGACACCTGCTCGGGCAAGCTGTTGCTGTAGGTGCAGGCAAGGTCGACGCTGCCGTCGAGCAGTTGTTCGACCACTGAAACCATGTCGCCCTCGGCAAGTTCGACGCGCACGCCGGGATGATCGCGTACGAATCCTTTGAGCATAGGCGGAAGCACATGCGGCGCCGTCGTCACGTAACAAGCGAGGCGTAACGCTCCGACCGGCTCCCCGCCGATTGATCGAAGATCGCTGTCAAGATGGTTGGTCTGCTCGAGGAAGCCGCGGATATGGCTGAGTGCATCCATCCCCGATGGCGTTGCCTGTATCCCCTTCGCCGGCATCCGGATGAAGAGGTCGAAGCCGAGCGCCTGCTCCAGCGCATCGATCGCCGCAGTAATCGAGGATTGGGAAATGCTGAGAAGTTCGGCTGCGTTCGTGATCGAGCCACATCGGCCAGCCGCCTCGACATAACGGAGCTGCTTCAATGTGAAATTCATCGAACGCCCTCCCCAAAAGATCGGCAAAATAAGGTTTATAGCCAAGAAAATACTATTTTCCCGGTCAATGGAAGTTCCTTACTCCTCTTCCCCTCCGACAAGCCAACATCCGGAGGGGACCCATGGCGGATATCGTCGTCTACAGCGCTTCGAAGATCATCACGATGGATCCCACCTTGCCGGAAGCCACGCATGTAGCCGTGCGCGACGGGCTCATTCTCGCCGTCGGGGCCGCAGACTGCGCAAGGCCCTGGGGCGATTTCCGTCGCGACGACCGCTACAGCGACGCAGTGCTGATGCCTGGCTTCGTCGAAGGGCACGCCCACATGATGACGGGCGCCATGTGGAACTACGCTTATGCCGGCTATCAGGACCGCATCGATCCGGACGGACGGAAATGGGAGGGTCTGACCGACATCGCGGGCGTAATGGCCGGATTGAAACGCGCTCTTGCCGAACTTCCGGCCGGCAAGCCGCTGATCGCATGGGGGTTCGATCCAATCTTCCTTCCGACTGAGCGGCTGAACCGCCGCCACCTCGACGAGGTGTCGAGCGATCTGCCGATCGTCGTCATGCATTCCAATTTCCATCTAATGACAGCCAATTCAGCCGCCCTTTCCATCGTTGGTTACGATCGCAACACCAACGCGGTCGGCGTCGTCCGTTTCGAAGACGGCGAACCGAACGGAGAGTTGCAGGAGATGGCGGCGATGTTTCCGCTCATGCGCCGTCTCGGCATGGATTTCCGCGGTCTGGCGCGAACGGAATTCGCCATGCGCGGCTTTGCGAAGTCCGCTATGCATGTCGGCGTGACGACGAGCACAGACCTCCTGACCGACCTGCCTGAGGACGACATCGCGACGCTTACCGCCCTGACTGGTCGGGAAGATTTCCAGTTGCGCATCGTGCCGGCCCTGAACGGTATCACACAGCCTGCCGAGGACATTGCCCGGCGCGTGACGGAACTGAGGAAGCGCTCTACCGACAAGCTGAGGCTCGGCGCGGTCAAGCTGATGGCCGATGGGTCGATCCAAGGCTACACTGCACGCCTCAAATGGCCGGGCTATATCACCGGCCACCCGAACGGCATATGGAATACGCCGCCCGATCTTCTGAAGGAGCAGATCGTGCGCCTGCATCGCGAAGGCGTACAAATGCATATCCATGTCAACGGAGACGAGGCCTCGGAAGCCGCACTCGACGCGCTGGAGGAGGCACAGACGCTCTATCCGCGTTTTGACCACCGTCACACGCTGCAGCACTGCCAAATGGCCGACGACGCGCAATTTCGCCGTATGGCCGCGCTTGACCTGTGCGTCAACCTTTTCGCCAATCACATCTGGTATTTCGGCGATCAGCACTATGAGCGTACCATGGGTCCTGACCGCGCCATGCGGCTCGACGCGTGCGGCTCGGCATTGCGACATGGCGTTCCGCTTGCCATCCATTCCGATTCCCCGGTAACGCCGCTCGGGCCGCTGCATGTCGCATGGTGCGCCGTGAACCGGCTGACGCCGTCGGGGCGCGTGCTTGGCGAGAACCAGAGGATTTCCGTCGAGGCCGCGCTCCATGCGATTACGCTTGGAGCAGCCTTCACGCTGAAACTGGACTCCGAGATCGGCTCGATCGAGACGGGTAAGAAGGCCGATTTCGCGGTGTTGGGCCAGGATCCTCTTACCGTGGCTGCGGTCGCCCTCAGGGACA
This sequence comes from Phyllobacteriaceae bacterium, assembly GCA_040255475.1. Classification (GTDB taxonomy): domain Bacteria; phylum Pseudomonadota; class Alphaproteobacteria; order Rhizobiales; family Rhizobiaceae; genus Mesorhizobium_L. Next base: position 22,627 of record JBDZVC010000019.1, read on the forward strand.
TTCCGGTCCTCGGGACGGTAATGGGCGGCCATCACTTCCCGGTCTGAGATGCTGGTGCAGCGAAATACGCAAACTCATCCGCCGCTGCCGGTCACCATCGTCAGCGGCTATCTCGGCGCCGGCAAGACGACACTAGTCAACGCGATACTGGCAGGTGATCACGGCCTGCGCATCGCCGTGCTGGTCAACGATTTCGGCAAGGTGGCGGTGGACGAAGCGTTGATCGTTAACACGGATGGTGACGTTGTGGCGCTTGCGAATGGCTGCATGTGTTGCCAGATCGGGAGTGATCTTTACGACGCCATCGACCGCATTCTGCGCATGAGGGAACGGTTCGACCATCTTCTAATCGAGACCAGCGGGGTCGCCGATCCAGCCAACCTCGTCCAGGTCACTGTGGCCGAGCCCGACCTCGAAACGTCACGGACGGTCGTCCTCGTCGATGCAATCAACTTTATCGATGTTCTCCAGAATCCCAGGCTCAAGGATACGATCCTGCGCCAATTGCGGGCCGCCGACAGCATTTTCTTCACAAAGACCGACGAACCGGCTGCAGCCTCTCTCGCACGCTTGCGAAGCGTTCTCGACGAAGCTGGAATACGAATGCCAGGCTCTGCATTGAAGAAAAATCGGCAGGATTGTTGGCATCTTCTTCACGGAAACTCCGGCGATGCCGGCCATTTCTCGCGGGCTAGGCCCCTGCGGTCGCATTCACTGCCGTTTGCAAGCTGGAGCTGGGAAGGTGACTGCATGGTGGGACGCGCCGACCTTCTGGCATTCGCACAGGAGCCGTTTCTTCACATCTATCGCCTGAAAGGGCGCCTTCTATGCCCTGACGGGAAAGCGATCCTTATCCACAAGGTAGGAGCGGAAACAATCATACAAGATGTCGACGGCTCCTTTGTCATCTCATACCTCGTCGCAATCGGTACAAAGCCTCATTTTGAACCGTTACGTGTGGAGGCCGCCTGGACACGGTTCAACCAGCGTACCAGCGACATTCGTCCGTGAGGTTTCGGCTGTCTCCTGCACAACGAGCCGCGCGACCCAGGAAAGCCAAGGCAGAGGCCAGACAGCCGACGGTCAGGAAGAGCTCCAGGCAGCCGGCCAAGGCGACTGAAGCTTCCGCCCCGGCAACGCGAAAGAGAGAGCACAGAAGCCGTGCAATCGGTGGGTGCCATAGATGCTTGCTACCGCGCTCCACGAAGGATTACTTTCGATCACTAGCAGATAGGAGAGATCCGATGGCGAAAGCTAAGATTCCGTGCGCGATCTGCAGAAGACTTGCCAAGCTGAAGACTTCGACATATGGCGATTACCAGCACCTCGACTGCCCCGAATGCGGTGAGTTCCAGGCATCCAGATTATTCCTGGAAGAAGCGAAAGGCCTTTCGGTCGACACTAGGCATCGAGCTCTTCAAAGGGCGATTACTCGTGCAGAGTACGGCGCTTTGCCGACTGTGACTACATACGATTTGCCATAGCGGCAGACCGACCGCTTCTCACCGCAGCTTGTCTGATCGCGCTCATATCGCCAAAGCAGCGCGCGGGACATGGGGCAGCGAATGCGCGACAACTTGAAAAGCTGGCGCGGCTATTGCCGATGAGCAACGTAAGCTTTTGACTGCTGCGGCAGCGACGCATCTCGTGCCGAGCCAGAGCACCCTTCCAAGGGTTGCTACTCTCGAACTGTATATCTCCGCTATCGAAAATACGCTTCAGGAAACAGGTTCGTAGTCCGTCCGCCCGCAGCCTTGATCTCCCCGTTCTTGCAGGAACTCTAGCCTCTCACCGATTGTATCTCGCCGGCAACCGAAACTGATTTGAACTGCCCGGGCACCGGCCGCGTTATGGCTCAGGATTTCAACGGAGTTCCGGCAATGCGAGTAGTTCTGTCGACAACCGTCTTTGCATTCGCTCTTGCTTTTGCGAGCGTTCCCATAGGTTCGGCGTCCGCGCAGGACGTGGAACTTCATATGGGTAGGAACGGCCCCAGGGTCATGATGCGCGACGATTGCGATCCACGCTACGAGCGTTGTCGTGACCGCGACGAATATCGGCGAGATCGTTTTGGAGAGCGGCGGGAATGTTCTCCCGAACGGGCGCTCGAAAAAGCACGGAGGATGGGTATCTACCGCGCTCACATCGACCGTATAGGACGCCGTAGCATCGAGGTTCGCGGGCGCTCAGATGGTGAGCGCGTAAGCGTCAGATTCGACCGGTGGGATCCTCGTTGCCGGCCCTTGGACTAGACGCCTCGCATTGGCGAACTCTCCCATACCGTCCAGATCGACCAAGGTTCTTGAACCAGGCTGTACTGGGGGCGGTGGAAATTCATGAAGGACGAAAGCCTCCGAAAGCCGATCGCCAAACTACGTTAGTGAGGTTCGCTTTCGCGCTCGGCGCCCTGCCAGCCGCAAGTCTGGCTACCTCGTGAAATGAAAAACCCGCCAGCCTTGCGACTGACGGGTTTGCCCCCGAAGGGGAGCCTGAGAAATTCCATAAGTAACTATAATGGCTGTCGGGTCAAGCCGCTGTAGATCTTGTGCGTTTCCCCGCAGATGGCTTTGCCCTATCTTGAGGTATAACGTTAGCATCTAGCGCTGCGGACCTGAGGGGAATCCGCTAGGGCCCGCATCGGCGGTCTTCTCCCTCCGCCTGTGCGGGTCGCCTAAACAGACCCCTTAAGGCGGTATGGTCTGATTTCATTTGGACAACTTTCGTGACCGGATAAGCCGCATCTGATGCTGGCGTTAACCACGTCGATTCAGTTTTAATTAAACGCCGTACACAAGCTTGGGCCAATGAGGAATTTCAGCCCTTTCTGCGCGGCGATACTCCTAATTCCGATCGCCGTTGCGCTCGCAGCCATCCTTCTGACAGGAGGGGATGACCGCAACGCTGTGAAGCACGTGGATACAACCGCGACGACGGCGGTGGAGTAGGATAGTCATCGGACGAGGTCGTCGCCCAAATCGTTGAGCATCACCGACGTGTCGCCGAGGCGGAAAGTGGCGTAGCTGCGCGACCCGGTGGGCTGCAGCAGCTCGATCGTCGCGTCATGGCGGACCGTTCCCTCCGACGCGTCCCCGTGGGAGCGCGTCACGTGCTCCGGCCGCAGGCCGAGGAGCACCGGCTGGCCGTCGCTCGCGCGCTCCAAACGATCGACGCGCAGTGGATTTCGTTGCTTTGCCATCCCGTTTGCCAGCAACGGCTTTGCTAGGCCCAAGGTTGTGCATCGCACAAACAGTATCTTGCAATTATGCGCCAGTCATCCTCTCGCTCCACCGGCAGGCGGAGCGAAAAGTCACTTAGATGTCCCCGGATCGAAATTCTGCTGCGTATTAGCCTTCTCGACCTAACGGCTTCTCTTAGTCCTGGAACTGGTCATTCGCCGAGGTCGTAGTGATCGGCCGTAGCGGAGTGCTTGTGAACCACGAAAGCGGTCGCCGGAATGCCGGCGTTCTTTCCGGCCGGTTCGCTCGGACGGCGGAAATCCTTTCGCTCCTGTATGTGTGCAACATCATCTTCGACATCGACGGGAGCTATTTCCTGCGCGCTTCACCATCAAGTTGGCCGGTCTGCCTACATCTATCGCTGCTTGGTCGCAGGTCAGGCTTCCAGATACTCACCAATATCTGAATCGGCAAAGAGATTTGCGGCCCAATCGACGAAGACGCGCAGCTTGTTGCCGAGATGCCGGTTCGGCGGATAGACGACGTAGACCGGCATAGGCTCGCGACGCCAGTCGGACAGAACCGGGCGAAGCTCGCCCTCCTTGATCGCCTCCCGGACCATGAAGGTCGGCGCCTGGACGATGCCAAGCCCGGCTCGCGCCGCCGAAACATAGGTCATCCCCTCGTCGACCGACACCAGGCACCGGCCTGTCACTTCGGCCTGTTCGCCATCGCGGGTGAAGACGAAAGGTATCTGCCGGGCGTTCGGCGGACGAAAATAGCTGACGACCCGGTGCCCATCTTCGAGATCGCGCGGATGCCGAGGCTCGCCGAACTTTTCCAGGTAGAGCGGCGCCGTGCACGTCACGAAACTTATCTCGGCGATCCGGCGTGCGATAAGGGACTGGTCGGAAAGCTGTCCGACGCGTATGGCGCAGTCGACATTCTCCGCAAGGATATCGATCTCCCGGTCCGAAACACCGAGGTCGATCTGGATGTCGGGATAGGTTTCGTGGAACCGGCATAGCGCCGGAACGAGGATCATGCTCGCCAGCGCGCTCGACATCTCGACGCGCAATTTTCCCTGGGGCAGCGCCTGCAAGGACGCCATGCTGCCGTCCAGTTCGTCGATGTCGGCAATGAGTCGCTTCGAACGCTCGTAATAGAGAGCGCCATCCGTCGTGACGAGGACGCGCCTGGTCGTGCGGTTGAGGAGCTTGGTACGCAAATGCGCCTCCAGCCCCTGAATGAGCTTGGTGACGGTCGCTTTCGGCATCGAAAGGGAATCCGAGGCCCGCGTGAAGGTGCCGGCTTCCACCACCCTGACGAAGGCGCGCATCGCCGCGAGTTGATCCACGGAAAACCTCCACGACTACATGGTGATTATTCACAGACAGAAACAGTGTAATCCAATCTTCGCTTCTTTTTCCAACAGAAAAACAATCCCATTTGTTGCGGGCTGAGCTGACACGCTTCGAAGGGCGGTACGAACCATCCTGACAGTGAGTTGGCAGGAGCACATGCGATATCACCGCTGTCGATCGACCGGCACCGGGCATTCGCAGGCAAGAGTGGAAAGCGGCATGATCTTCAAAGAGGAGATCCTCGATTGCGACGAGGCGGGACCCGTTCCCGTGAGGGTCTATGTCGGCGACCGGTTGCCCGAGACGCCGCCGCTTGTGCTGCATCTGCACGGGGGCCTGTTTCTCGGCGGCTCGCTCGCAAGCGGCGCGCGCGTCGCCGGGCAATTGGCTGATGCCGGCGCCATTGTGGTCTCCGTCGAGTATGCACCGGTCAACGTCAATCCGTTTCCGGCCGCGCTCAAATTTGTTTTCGACGTGTTGGAGGCACTTAAGCGGCGCTGTGCGAAGCTGGCTGACCGCAAATCCTTTCTTTTCGTCGCCGGCGAGGAAGCGGGCGGTAATCTTGCGGCAGGTGTCGCCTTGATGGCGCGTGACCAGCAAATGAGCGCGCTTCGCGGGCAGATCCTTCTCTCGCCGATGCTTGATCCTTGCATGGCGACGCGCTCCTTCCGCGCCACGGAGCCGAGCGCGGGCAGATGCAAATGGGCCGACGGCTGGAACCGCTATCTCGGCTTCGCCGCCAAGGCCTGCCATCCCTACGCAGCGCCGGCGTTGTCGACAAGACTTGCCGGGGTAGCCCCGGCATTGATCGTCACGGCCGAAGACGATCCCATGCTTGACGAAAGCCTGAATTATGCGCGGCGCCTGCGGGAGGCGGGTGTGCTCGTGCGCGAACATGTTCTGACCGGCCCGACGGGCTGGCCGGCCGCCTATGCGGACGAGGCAGGAGGCCGGCAGGATTGGGAGGAAAAAATCCGTGGCGATTTCGCCGCGTTCTTCCAGCAGACCGGAGCATTGCCTTCATGAGAAAGCCGCTCCCCGTTTCTTCGGCCTGGAGGCCGTAAAGGAGATTGCTATGACGATTTTCGGTTCCCGCCGGCTGCTTGCCGGTATCGGGCTCGGCGCGGTTTTGTCTCTCGCGGCCGCGACCGCGCTTATCGACGGATCCAACGGCGCGAGCGCCGGTGCCAATGCCGCGACCGAGCCCGCCGCCATTCCAGTGTCCGTCGCGACGGTGAAATTGCAGGATGTCACCACGTGGCAGGAATTTTCCGGACGGCTCGAAGCGGTCGACCGGGTCGATCTGCGGTCGCGCGTGGCAGGCGCGATCCAGTCGGTCAATTTCCGCGAAGGCGCGCTCGTCAAGAAAGGCGACGTGCTCGTGACAATCGACCCGGCCCCCTTCGAGGCGACGGTTGCGCAGGCCAGGGCTCAGGTTTCGGCCGCCGAAGCGCGGGTAGAACTCACCAAGCTCGAACTCGACCGGGGCCGGAAGCTCGTTGAAAGCCGCACCGTCTCTCAGAGCGATCTCGACCAACGCATGAGTGCCTACCATGAGGCGACGGCATCGCTCCGTTCCGCCGAGGCGGCTCTCCAATCGGCGGAACTCGACCTCGGCTATACCGAGATCCGTGCGCCGATAGCCGGGCGGATCGGAAAGCATCAGGTCACGGTCGGTAATCTCGTCGCCGCGGGCGCGGGATCGCCTGTGCTCAGCACACTCGTTTCCGTGGACCCGATCTATGTCGGCTTCGACGTCAACGAGGAGGACGTCGCCCGTATCCTGTCCGAACTGCCGTCCGGCGCAACAGGAGAGCGTGCGACCGAAAACATTCCCGTCGAGATGGAGACTGAGGGAGACAGCACGCCAATCCGTGGCCATCTGCAGTTTATCGACAATAGGGTCGATGCGGCGAGCGGTACCGTCCAGCTCCGCGCGATGTTCGACAATCCGGACGGGTTACTCCTGCCCGGACAGTTCGTGAGGGTGCGTATCGGCCAGCCGAAACCTGAGCCACAGCTCCTCATCAGCGAACGCGCGGTCGGAACGGATCAAGACAAGAAGTTCGTCCTTGTCGTCGATCCTCAGAACAAGCTCGACTATCGCCAGATCGTTCTCGGCGACTGGGCAGATGGGCTACGCATCGTCAGGACAGGGCTGAAGCCCGGCGACCGCATTGTCGTCAATGGCCTTCAGCACGTCCGCCCCGGCGCGGTCGTCGCGCCGGAACCGGTCGCAATGGCCTCGGGCGAGCAACCGGCCGCGATAGACGTGGCTGAACGCTAGCTATCTGAGCTTTCGGCCGGCTTCCCATCGTCGGCCGGGAACGATCCGAATTCCCAACGCGCCAGCATGGCCGGTTTCCGGCCATGCACGGGCCAGTTCGCCCGCCGCACGCGCCAGTCAGGGGACGTAAAATGAACATTTCCAGGTTCTTCATCGACCGCCCGGTTTTCGCCGGGGTTCTGTCAGTGCTGATCGTCGTGGCCGGCCTGCTCGGCCTCACGGCCTTGCCGATTTCGGAATATCCCGAAGTCGTGCCGCCTTCGATCGTGGTGCGGGCGCAATATCCCGGCGCCAATCCCAAGGTGATCGCCGAGACGGTGGCGACGCCTATCGAAGAAGCGATCAACGGCGTCGAGAACATGCTCTATATGTCGAGCCAGACGACGACCGACGGCCAGATGACGCTGACGGTCACCTTCAAGCTCGGCACCGATCCGGACAAGGACCAGCAGCTTGTCCAGAACCGCGTGGCCCAGGCCGAGCCGAGGCTGCCGGAAGAGGTGCGTCAGCTTGGCATAACCACGACCAAGAGCTCGCCCGACCTCACCATGGTCGTGCACCTCCTGTCGCCGAACGACCGTTACGACATCACCTATCTGCGCAATTACGCCGTGCTCAACGTCAAGGACCGGATCGCCCGCATCGAGGGAGTCGGTGACGTGCAGGTCTTTGGCTCGGGCGACTATTCCATGCGCATCTGGCTCGACCCGGAAAAGCTTGCCAGGCTCGATCTCACCGCCAGCGATGTCGTCAATGCCGTCCGCGAACAGAACGTGCAGGCGGCGGCCGGCATCGTCGGCGCCTCGCCTGGCTCGAACGGCCTCGACCTGCAATTGTCGGTCAACGCGCAAGGCCGCCTTCAGACGGCTGACGAGTTCGGCAACATCATTGTCAAAACGGGAGCGGACGGGCAGGTCACGCGCCTGCGCGACGTGGCTCGCGTCGAGCTCGGCGCCGCCAATTATTCGCTGCGCTCGCTGCTCGACAACAAGCCCGCGGTCGCCATCGGCATCTTCCAGGCGCCGAATTCCAACGCCATCCAGATTTCCGACAACATCCGCAAAACGATGGACGAACTCCAGCGGACGATGCCGGACGGCGTGAAGTACAGCATCGTCTACGATACGACCCAGTTCGTGCGCTCCTCGATCGAGGCCGTCGTCCACACACTCCTCGAAGCGATCCTGCTGGTCGTTCTGGTGGTCATCCTGTTCCTGCAGACATGGCGCGCTTCGGTCATCCCGCTCGTGGCCGTGCCGGTCTCGGTCGTGGGCACCTTCGCTGTGATGCATCTCTTCGGCTTCTCCATCAATGCACTGTCGCTCTTCGGGCTGGTGCTGGCGATCGGCATCGTCGTCGACGACGCGATCGTCGTGGTCGAGAATGTCGAGCGCAACATCGAGGAGGGCCTGTCGCCACTTGAGGCGGCGCACCGCGCCATGCGTGAGGTCTCCGGCCCGATCGTCGCGATCGCGCTGGTGCTCGTCGCCGTGTTCGCGCCGCTCGCCTTCATCTCTGGCCTGACCGGAGAGTTCTACCGCCAGTTCGCCCTCACGATCGCGATCTCCACGGTGATATCGGCTTTCAATTCGCTGACATTGTCGCCCGCACTCGCCGCGCTCCTCCTGCGCTCCCACGATGCGCCGAAGGACTGGCTCACGCGAGCGATCGAGTTGCCATTCGGTTGGTTCTTCCGTGGCTTCAACCGTGCTTTCGGGGCGAGTTCGAAAGCCTATAGCGGCGGCGTGGGACGGCTTCTGTCGAGAAAGACACTGGTGATGGGCGTCTATCTGGTCCTCGCCGCGGCGACCATCGGCATGTTCAGGATCGTGCCCGGCGGTTTCGTGCCGGCACAGGACAAGCAATACCTCGTTGGCTTCGCGCAACTCCCTGACGGAGCGACGCTCGACCGCACCGACAGCGTCATCCGCAAGATGAGCGAGATCGCGCTGAAGCAGCCGGGCGTCGAGCATGCCGTCGCCTTTCCGGGCCTCTCGATCAACGGGTTCACCAACAGTTCCAACGCCGGCATCGTCTTCGTCACGCTGAAGCCGTTTTCCGAGCGCCGCACGCCGGACCTCTCCGGCGGCGCGATCGCGATGCAGCTCAACCAGAAATACGCCGCGCTCCAGGAGGCTTTCATCGCGATGTTCCCGCCGCCGCCGGTGCAGGGGCTGGGCACGATCGGCGGCTTCAAGCTTGAGATCGAAGATCGCAACGGCCTCGGCTACAAGGCACTCGACGACGCGACCAAGGCGTTTCTAGCGAAGGCCTACCAGACGCCGTCTCTCGCCGGGCTCTTCTCGAGCTACCAGATCAACGTGCCTCAGCTTTACGCCAATCTCGATCGCACCAAGGCGCATCAGCTCGGCGTCGCCGTCACCGACGTATTCGACACCCTGCAGATCTATCTGGGCTCGCTCTACGTCAATGACTTCAATCGCTTTGGCAGGACTTACTCGGTGCGCGCGCAGGCGGATGCACCCTATCGCGGCCGGCCGGACGATATCGGCAAGCTCGAAGTGCGCTCCAGGTCCGGCGAGATGATCCCGCTGTCGGCCTTGATGAAGGTCGAGCCCACGTCTGGGCCGGAGCGGGTCAATCGCTATAACGGCTTCCTCTCAGCCGACATCAACGGCGGGCCGGCGCCCGGCTATTCTTCCGGCGAGGCGCAGGCCGCGGTCGAAAAGATCGCCGCCGAAACGCTGCCGAAGGGGATCGAATTCGAATGGACGGATCTCACCTATCAGCAGATCATTGCCGGGAATTCGAGCCTCATCATCTTTCCGCTGGCGCTGCTTCTGGTCTTCCTCGTTCTGGCGGCGCAGTATGAAAGCCTGGTACTACCCGTGGCGATCATCATGATCGTGCCGATGGGGCTGCTTGCTGCTCTCGCCGGCGTCTGGCTCACCCATGGCGACAACAACATCTTCACCCAGATCGGCTTCATGGTGCTTGTGGGACTCTCGGCCAAGAACGCCATTCTCATCGTGGAATTCGCGCGCGAACTGGAGTTCTCCGGACTGACACCGAGGGAAGCCGCAATCGAGGCGAGCCGCTTGAGGCTGCGTCCGATCCTGATGACGTCGATGGCCTTCATCATGGGCGTAGTACCGCTTGCACTATCGACCGGAGCCGGCGCCGAAATGCGTTCTGCCATGGGCATTGCGGTGTTCGCAGGCATGATCGGCGTGACGGCGTTCGGCATCTTCCTCACGCCCGTCTTCTATGTGGTCGTACGGCGGCTGACCGGTAATCGCCCACTCAAGCAGTCCGGCCAGTCGACGGTGGCGGCTCCCGGCCTATTGGCCCTGGCCGATGGAACTGGAGACTGAAATGGGTCTCATCGGCGCGATCCTTGATGAAGTGCTTCCATCCAAGGATCGTGCGGAACCAATCCGGCAGAAGATGTGCTGTGGGGTGCAAGGGCTGAGAATACCCGTTCTCGCCAAGTCCTCAAGGCCGAACGCGGATGACTGTCTTCCCCGCACGGCGCTCGGTAGCGTTGAAGGTGGCGACAGCCTCGTCGAGGGTCGAGATTTTGCCGATATTCGTCCGCAGCCGTCCGTCCCGCACTCGCTGGACGATCTCAGTCAGTTGGGCGCGATCGGATTCGACAACGAAGTCGACCGCCAGGCCGTCCATGGGCCGCGCCTCGGCTGGTCCGACGACGGTCACCAGCGTACCTCCGGCCCGGATCAGGGTTACGGACCGCTTCTGGATGTCGCCGCCGATGACATCGAACACCAGATCGACGCCGCCGATATCCTCCAGGGCGTCGCTCTCGAGATCGACGAATTCATTTGCGCCGAAGTCGAGCGCCTTCTGACGGTCGGCGGCACGTCCGGTGCCGATGACATAGGCACCAGCCCCTCGCGCTAGTTGCGTCACCATTGAACCGACGGCGCCGGCCGCACCGTGCGCGAGGACGCTCTGCCCTGCCTGAAGGCGGCCGTGCTGGAACAGGCCCTGCCATGCGGTCAGACCTGAGATTGGGAGGCTTGCGCCCACCGTGAAGTCGACGTCGCCCGGCAGTGGCGCGAGATTGCGTGCTTCCATGGCTACATATTCCGCGAGCGTGCCGTCGCGATGCCAGTCTGCGAGACCGAATACCCGCTGCCCCACCGACAGCCCCGTCGTGCCATAGCCGAGAGCGGTGACCACTCCCGCCAGCTCGTGGCCGGGGATCGACGGCGTACGGTCCTGGTCGCGGCGGTCGGCCCAGGTCGAAGGCCACTCCAGCTCAGTCGGGACGAATCCCGACGCATGAACCTGGACGACGACGTCGTTTATCGCTGCCTGCGGCTCGGGCCGTTCCATCAGCTTCATCCCAGCCGTCCCCGCGGCCTGATCCGTCACCACAATTGCTTTCATTGGAATTGTCTCCTCGGTCGCTTGTCTCTCTGGTGGAAATGTTGCTTGCACGGAAAGGTCGTTCGGCATCTCATGCCGGCACCTATGGATAGCGTTCGTTGTTGATGCCAGATGTCGCAGCGCGGAGCGAAAATTTCCAATAGCCGGCATGTATAGTTTCCATGCGGCTTGGTAATTGCTGCGATCGACAGCGCTTGTTCGGCCTGAAAGCGACGTTGTTGGAAGCGGTGAAGGGAGAACAATGGATTTCAACCAGATTCGCTATTTCCTGAACCTGGCGGACACACTCAACTTCACCGAAGCAGCCATGCGGAGCGGGGTGTCTCAGCCTACGCTCACCCGCGCGATACAGCGGCTAGAACAGGAGCTGGGCGGAACGTTGGTCTATCGCGATGGAAAAGATAGTCGACTGACAGCGCTCGGCCGCGACATACGATCCGAATTCACCGCGATCGTGGACCGCGAGCATCGGGTTCGGGCGATATCCCTTAATAGGGTTCGCGGCCGCCGTGAGACCTTGACGCTGGGCGTTGTGAACACCATCGCACCATCGCTGATTACCGGATTCCTAAATCACGCCCTTCTCCAGATGCCCATGCTCGAACTGGTTCTCCAGCCAATCACGCGCGACGAGGGAATGGAGCGCCTCCTCAGCGGCCAGATCGATGGGTGCTTCTGCACGGATCCGATAGCCGGAAACATCAAGATCGCTACGGTCGAAATGTTCCGCGAGCGACTGCTGCTGGCGATGGCGCAAGGACACATCCTGGCAGATAAGGCCTCGGTTTCGCTTGCCGAGCTTTCGGAGCAACCGTACCTCGATCGGCTCCAATGCGAATTCCGCACGCGCGTGCAGAACCATCTGCACGAGCGCGCGATTATCATGATCCCCCGGCTCAGATCCGAGCGCGAGGATTTGATTCAACAAGCCGTGGCGGAAGGCGCGGGTGTTTGCATGCTACCCGAGCGCTCGGCAATCGTGGACGGTCTGACGTTACGCCCGGTCGATACGCTGGACCTGTCGCGCACCGTCGCATTCCAGTCCATCTCGGGATCGGGGACAGCAACGGCGCTCCGGCAATTCCGCGTGCTGATCGAGCGATACGCATGGCCGTGAATGCTGTGGGCATGCCGGGGGGGCACAAAGCCGCGATCTGGTCATGCGCGACTAACGCAGCGGTCACATCATCCAAGTCTCTTCGGTTGGGGGTCGCGTCGGTCGCCCGCAAGGATCGAAAACGTGGTGGAGGCGTATGACCTCTTTTAGGATTGGCCATACCGTTGCTCTCAATGCTGCAAGACGGGCACCACGGGCAAGAACGATCTGGAGATGGTACGCGCGATTCTCGTCGCATCGCACGACGCAAACAACGTATTGGTGGATGAGCATCCGCTCGCAGCATTGACTGCTTCACCAGGCGTCGCCAAGCCAGCCTCGGAAATCCGGCGAGCGACCTGATCTTACTCGTTAGAAAATCCAGCCTCTTGTCGGCCAACGGGGCTTCGGGTGACGGCAACATCAAAATCTTTTGAAAGCGGAAGTGAACAGGGAAGGATTTGTTCTGGATTACGTTTTACCCGGCGTTTTCCCCACGCCGTCAAAAAGGAGCCGACCATGATTTCCAGATTTTCGGCCGCGGTGTTCGCCACCTCCGCTCTCGCCCTGTCGGCCATACCCGCGCAGGCTGCCTCCGACATCAATGTCCGGGGAACGATCGAGGGAGTGAACGGTCAGACGATGACCGTGAAGACGCGCGAAGGTTCGACGGACACAATCGATCTCGGCGGCGACTGGAAGATTTCGGGTGTCGCCAAGGCATCCGTCCACGATATCAAGCCGGGGGATTTCGTCGGCATTGCTTCCGTTTCGAAGAAGAATGGCGGCAATGGCGCGCTGGAGGTGGTGGTCTTTCCCGCTTCGATGAAAGGGGTGGGCGAAGGCGATTATGCCTGGGATCTGAAGCCGAAGAGCAACATGACCAACGGCACGGTGGCGAAGGCGGTCAAGCAAGTTAACGGCCAGACCGTCACCGTCGCGTACCACGGCGGCTCGAGGAAGATCACTATCACCGACAAGACGCCTGTCGTGACCTTCGCCCCGGCAAAAAAGTCGGACCTCAAACCCCATGCCACCGTTTTCGTGACAGCGAAAAAAGACGGCACGAAAATGAGTGCCCAGCGGGTGATCGTCGGCCATGGTGGCGTTACGCCGCCGATGTAAAAGGTCGTTGGCAACAGCGAAGGGTGAACCTCAGCCTCGGGCATAAATCCGGATTTTTACCTCGCCGGTTCATGCAGACCCTTCAATGCCGATGATCCGGCAACTCTCAAGCGTACTCGGAAGTGT
>JBDZVC010000020.1:0-35977 GCA_040255475.1 Phyllobacteriaceae bacterium
AAGAAGACGGTGCGGCGCAGGATCAAGCGGGGAATTCCTTGGCGGGCTAAATAAGCGGACAGTGCCGTTCCTGGGCGCGAGAAGGCCGGCGGGCAAGCCCGCCGTTCACATTTGCCGGCCGGCAGCACCAAAACCGCGACAAAACGCCGCTAATGGTGTAGCTTCCCTTACACGGTCGCGTCCCGCGTGACCAGGCAACGATATTCGCGAGACGGCGACCGCTCCGAACCGACAGGGAGCAATGGTCATGTCGAGTTTTCACGTGATTGCCGGGTCAGGCGAAAAACCGGTCGAACTTGCCGTGCGCAAGATCGGCTATGCCGACGTCGAGGACGCGTTCAGGCGCGGGCTGGATGATTTCATGACAAAGCCGTCGCACTACGTGTTCCTATGCCTGATCTATCCTCTGGTCGGGGTCGTGCTTGCGGCCTGGACCTCGGGCCATAACGCGCTGCCGATGCTTTTCCCGCTGATGTCGGGTTTCGCGCTGATCGGCCCGTTGGCGGGCGTCGGTCTCTACGAGATCAGCCGCCGACGTGAATTCGGCATGGACACATCCTGGCGGCATGCGCTCGAAGTGCGGCATGCCCCGTCGATCCCCTCCATCGTGGCGATGGGAATCTATCTGCTGTGTCTGTTCGTGCTCTGGCTGCTCGTCGCCAAGGCCATCTATGTCTGGCAGTTTGGCGACATGGCGCCGTCGTCTGTCGGCAATTTCTTTCGCGATCTCTTCACCACGCATCAGGGCTGGATGGTCATTCTGTATGGCAATATCGCGGGGTTCGTCTTCGCCATGATCGTGCTCGCCACCACCGTTATCGCCTTTCCGCTGCTGCTCGACCGCGATGCCGGCGCCTATGAAGCGGTGACCACATCGTTCCGCGCGGTTGCCACAAATCCCGGCCCGATGGTGCTATGGGGCCTGGTCGTCGCGGCGGCGCTGATCGTCGGCTCGATCCCGATTTTCGCAGGACTTGCGGTTGTCGTACCGATCCTCGGCCACGCAACGTGGCACCTCTATCGCAAACTCGTGGAGCCGAGCGCCATGCCGATACGAGCGGCACGCTCGAGGACACGGAGAAAATAGGCTTCCGAGCGGAGGACCGGCCGGGGCGGATCGCCGAGGGGAAAAGGCGATCCGCTCCAATCGTTCTTTCAGGTGGTTCTCAATGCCGCCGCCCCGGAATTTGCGCGATCCTTTATCCCAAGCCGAACCCACGTCGCGCGTCATCGAGGAGGCGCAGCGGGTTAGCCCCATCAAGCAATCCCATAGAGATGTAAAGATATAAACATCCCCTTATTCGTGTGCGATGACATTCCGCGACGCACGGTATGCCGGCAGATCGCTTTGGCGATCCGCGACGAGGTTGCCGATCTCGAAAAGGCCGGCGCGAAAATCATCCAGATCGACGAAGCCGCATTACGGGAAGGGCTGCCGCTCCGCAAAACGGAATGGAAATCCTATCTCGATTGGGTGGTCGAGTGCTTCCGGCTCTGCTCGTCCTATGTCCGGGACGAGACGCAGATCCACTCCCATATGTGCTACTCGGAATTCAACGACATCATCGACGCGATCGCGGCTATGGACGCCGACGTCATCTCCATCGAGACGTCGCGATCGAGAATGGAACTGCTCGACGCCTTCAGGAACTACAAATACCCGAACGAGATCGGCCCCGGCGTCTATGACATCCATTCGCCGCGCGTACCCGACATCGGCGAAATGACCGCTTTGTTGGCGCTTGCCCGCGAGCGCATCGGCGACGACCGTCTCTGGGTCAATCCAGACTGCGGCCTGAAGACCCGCAAGTGGGAAGAGGTGCGTCCCGCGCTCATCAACATGGTGGCTGCAGCCCGGCAATTGCGCCGCAAGTCGGAAGCCGCCTGACAGAGCGACACGCGCCGGACAATCGTGCGACACGAACCGGACGAAAGGGTCGCGGCCACTCGACCAGTGCCGCACTCTTGCCATCCTGGGGGCTCGCGGTCGAAGCCAGCCCATATATGAAAATACTATAAGACGCGTGCACCGCCGCTCTCGAAAACATATGCGGTCAGGCCGAAGTCTACCGGCGTGAACACGGCCCGCATCGCCCACTATCGCGGGCGTGCGGCGGGCCGATGGAGAACGGCGCAATGCTCGACATCCTCATGCTGGCGATCGGCCTCGGCTTCTTCGCCCTTCTGACCCTCTATGGCATCGCCGGCGAACGGCTCTGAGGAGACAGTGATGATCCTCGATTACGCGCTGGGCGGTTTCGTGGTCGCGCTCATCCTTGTCTATCTCGTCTACGCGCTGCTGCGCCCCGAAAGGTTCTAAGCACGTCTCCCGAAAGTGGAGGCCGGTTGCGGGGCAAAGACATGCGAAAAAAGAAAGATAAACCATGACCGTCAACGGTTGGCTCCAGATCGCGCTTTTCTGCGCGATCGTCATCGCGCTGGTAAAGCCGCTCGGCTGGTACATGACGCGGGTCATGGCGGGCGAACGTACTTTCCTCTCGCCTGTCCTGCGCCCCGTCGAGCGCCTGCTCTATGCCGGCGCCGGCATAGACGAGCGGCAGGAACAGCACTGGCTGACCTATACGCTTGCGATGCTCGCCTTCAACGCGGCCGGCTTCGTACTTTTGTTCGGCTTGCAGCGCATGCAAGGCCTTTTGCCACTCAACCCGATGCAGATGGGAGCGGTTTCGCCGGATTCGGCTTTCAATACCGCCGTCAGCTTCGTCACCAACACCAACTGGCAGGGCTATGGTGGCGAAAGCACCATGGGCTACCTCGTCCAGATGGCCGGGCTGACGGTGCAGAACTTCGTCTCGGCCGCCACCGGTATCGCCATCGCCATGGCGCTGATCCGCGGCTTTGCGCGTGCCTCGTCGAAATCGGTCGGCAATTTCTGGACCGACCTGACACGCTCCACGCTCTACGTCCTGCTGCCGCTGTCAATCTTGTGCGCGCTGTTCTATGTCAGCCAAGGCGTAACCCAGACGCTCGGCGCCTCTATCGATGCGACCACATTGGAGGGCGTGAAGCAGACCATCGCCGTCGGCCCGACCGCTTCGCAACTGGCGATCAAGATGCTCGGCACGAATGGCGGCGGTTTCTTCAACGCCAATTCCGCACACCCTTTCGAGAACCCGACGGCGCTCGCCAATCTCATCGAGATGGTGTCGATCTTCGCCATCGGTGCGGCGCTCACCAATGTCTTCGGCCGAATGGTCGGTGACGAACGCCAGGGCTGGGCGCTCTTCACGGCGATGGGCGTCCTCCTCGTCGCCGGTGTCGCCGTGACCTACTGGGCCGAAGCCAACGGCAATCCTGTCTTCACCGCACTCGGCATCAACGGCGGCAACATGGAGGGCAAGGAGGTGCGCTTCGGTATCGCTGGCTCGGCGCTGTTCGCGGTGGTCACCACGGCGGCCTCCTGCGGCGCGGTCAACGCCATGCTGGACAGTTTTACCCCGCTCGGCGGCCTGATCCCGCTCGTCAACATGCAGCTAGGCGAAATCATAATCGGCGGCGTCGGCGCCGGCCTATACGGCATCTTGCTCTTCGTCATCATGACGATCTTCATCGCCGGCCTGATGGTCGGCCGCACGCCGGAGTATCTCGGCAAGAAGATCGAGGCGAAGGAGGTCAAGATGGCGATGCTCGCGGTTCTGTCGCTGCCGCTTGCGATCCTCGGCTTCACCGCTGTCGCCGTCGTGCTGCCGGCCGGGCTTGCCTCGATCGCCAATGCCGGGCCGCACGGCTATTCGGAAATCCTCTATGCCTACACTTCAGGGACCGCCAACAACGGCAGCGCATTCGCCGGGCTCTCCGCCAACACGCCCTGGTACAATCTCACCATCGGCTTCGCGATGCTGATGGGCCGCTTCCTCGTCATCGTGCCCGTGCTGGTAATCGCCGGGGCGCTCGCCGCCAAGAAGACCGTGCCGGCCTCGGCGGGCACATTCCCCACCCATGGCGGTCTGTTCGTCGGCTTGCTGGTCGGCGTCATCCTGATCGTCGGCGGCCTCACCTATTTCCCCGCACTCGCCGTCGGCCCGATCGTCGAGCATTTCGCCATGCTTGCCGGGCAATCCTTCTGAACGGCCTTATGGCAGGAGACCAGCCATGACCAAGTCCACGGAAATCAGTGTCTTCGATCCCGCCATCGTCTGGCCTGCCGTCAGTTCGGCCTTCGCCAAGCTCGATCCGCGTATCGAGATCCGCAATCCGGTGATGTTCGTGGTCGAGATCGTCGCCATGCTCACCACGCTGATCTTCGCCCGCGACCTCGTTTTCGGTGGAAGCCGGCTTGGCTTCTCCTTCCAGGTCATCCTCTGGCTATGGTTCACGCTTCTGTTCGCCAATTTCGCCGAAGCGGTCGCCGAAGGGCGCGGCAAGGCACAGGCCGATGCGCTGCGCAGGACCCGCACCCAGACGGACGCCAAGCGCCTTGCCCCCGACGGCTCGACCTACGATGTCGTTCCTGCCACAGGACTCAAGGTGGGCGACGTGGTGGTCGTCGAAGCCGGCGACATCATTCCTTCCGACGGGGAGGTGATCGAAGGCATCGCTTCGGTCAATGAGGCGGCGATCACCGGCGAATCGGCGCCCGTCATCCGCGAATCCGGCGGCGACCGCTCCGCCGTCACCGGTGGCACGCAGGTTCTCTCCGACCAGATCAAGGTCCAGATCACCGCCGCGGCCGGTTCCACCTTCCTCGACCGCATGATTTCGTTGGTCGAAGGCGCGCAGCGCCAGAAGACGCCGAACGAGATCGCGCTCAACATCCTGCTTGCCGGCATGACGCTGATCTTCGTGCTGGCGGTCGTCACCATCCCGAGCTTCGCCGCCTATGCGGGCGGCACGATCCCTATCGTTGCGCTGGTCGCCCTGTTCGTGACGCTGATCCCGACCACCATCGGCGCGCTGCTTTCGGCCATCGGCATCGCCGGCATGGACCGGCTGGTACGCTTCAACGTGCTTGCCATGTCCGGCCGCGCGGTGGAGGCGGCGGGCGATGTCGATACACTGCTCCTCGACAAGACCGGCACGATTACGCTCGGAAACCGGCAGGCCACGGAGTTCCTGCCGCTCCCGGGCGTCGACGAACGTGAACTGGCCGACGCCGCACAGCTTTCGTCGCTCGCTGACGAGACGCCGGAAGGCCGTTCCATCGTCGTGCTTGCCAAGGAGAAATACGGCATCCGCGGCCGGGACGTCGGTCAGATGCATGCCCATTTCATTCCTTTCACAGCGCAGACGCGCATGAGCGGCGTCGACATGGACGGCGCAAGCGTCCGCAAGGGTGCGGTCGATGCGATGCTCGCAAGCGGCGCAGGCGGTCATTCACGCCATGCGACCGAAGCGGCGCGCGAACTCAGGCAGATCGCGGAGAAGGTGGCGAAGTCCGGCGGCACGCCACTGGCGGTCGCACGCGACGGCCGGCTGCTCGGCGTCGTGCATCTCAAGGACATCGTCAAAGGCGGCATCCGCGAGCGATTCGCGGCGCTGCGCCAGATGGGCATCCGCACCGTGATGATCACCGGCGACAATCCGATGACGGCGGCAGCCATTGCTGCCGAGGCCGGTGTCGACGATTTCCTCGCGCAGGCGACGCCCGAGAACAAGCTGGAACTGATCCGCGCCGAGCAGGCCAAGGGCAAGCTGGTCGCTATGTGCGGCGACGGCACCAACGACGCGCCGGCCCTTGCGCAGGCCGACGTCGGCGTGGCGATGAACACCGGCACGGTGGCCGCGCGTGAAGCAGGCAACATGGTGGACCTGGATTCCGACCCTACCAAGCTGATCGAGGTGGTCGAGATCGGCAAGCAATTGCTGATGACGCGCGGCTCGCTGACCACCTTCTCCATCGCCAACGACGTGGCGAAATATTTCGCCATTATCCCGGCCATGTTCGTCGCCTTTTATCCGCAGCTCCAGGCGCTCAACATCATGCAACTTTCCTCGCCCGAAAGCGCCATCCTGTCGGCCATCATCTTCAACGCGCTGGTGATCATCGCGCTGATTCCGCTGGCGCTGAAGGGCGTGAAATACCGTGCCATCGGCGCAGGCGCCCTGCTTCGGCGCAATCTCCTGATCTACGGCCTTGGCGGCGTCATCGTGCCGTTCCTCGGCATCAAGGCGATCGACATCGTCATCACCGCCATCGGCCTGGCCTGAAGGACAAGTGAAATGTACGCCCAGATCCGCCCCGCTCTGTTCATGATCATGGCGCTCACCGCCCTCACCGGACTCGCCTACCCTTTGGCCATCACCGGCATTGCCCAGATGGTCTTTCCGGATCGGGCGAACGGCAGCCTGATCGAGCGCGACGGCCATATCGTCGGCTCGGCTCTGATCGGGCAGTCCTTCACAAGCAATCGCTATTTCCATCCGCGCCCCTCCGCTGCCGGCAACGGCTACGACGCTTCCAATTCCGGCGGTTCAAATCTCGGCCCGACCAGCAAGAAGCTGATCGCGCGCGTGGAGGCGGATGACGCGGTGCTGGAAAAGCAGAATCCGGGCATGCCGGTGCCGATCGACCTCGTCACGACTTCGGGAAGCGGTCTCGACCCCGACATTTCGCCAGAGGCGGCTTACTTCCAGGTGCCGCGTGTTGCCGCCGCGCGCGGGCTTTCGCAGGATGTAGTGCGCGCGCTTGTTTCTTCCCATGTCGAGCAGCGGACCGGAGGCCTTTTGGGCGAGCCGAAAGTCAATGTGCTCGAACTCAATCTGGCGTTGGATGAAGCCAAAGCGCAATGAAGTGGAACGGGCTTGCGGAATCGCTGGACGACGGCAATGCTCCGGCGTCGTCGTCAGGATGACTGAAAGGGCGGGCTGAGCACGCGACCGATGCCGGACCAGAACGGTGAACCCAAGCGTCCCGACCCCGAGGCCCTTCTCCGCGAAGCGGCGACGGAGACGCGCGGCCATCTGAAGGTGTTCCTCGGTGCCGCGCCCGGCGTCGGCAAGACCTATGAGATGCTGCTCAGTGCCGCCGCCCAGCGACGGTCGGGCGTCGATGTCGTGATCGGCCTGATCGAGACGCATGGCCGGATCGAAACCGAGGCGCTGGTCCACGGCTTCGAGATCGTCCCGCTCAGGCATATCGACTATAACGGCCGGCATCTGCAGGAGATGGATCTCGACGCCATACTGGCACGCAAGCCGTCGCTCGTGCTGGTCGACGAACTGGCGCACTCCAACGCGCCGGGCAGCCGGCACCCGAAGCGCTATCAGGATGTCGAGGATCTGCTCGCCGCCGGCATCGACGTCTATACGGCGGTCAATATCCAGCACCTGGAAAGCCTGAACGACGTCGTTCAGCAGATTACCCGCATCCGCGTGCGCGAAACCGTGCCGGACGCCTTCCTCGACCGGGCGGACGAGATCGAGGTGATCGACCTCACCCCGGCCGACCTGATCCAGCGGCTGAAGGAGGGCAAGGTCTATTTTCCGGGGACGGCCGAGCGCGCACTGGCGCACTATTTCTCGCCCGGCAATCTGACGGCGCTGCGCGAACTGGCCCTGCGCCGTACCGCGCAGCGCGTCGACCAGCAACTGCTCACCCACATGCAGGCGCATGCGATCTCCGGCCCGTGGTCGGCAGGCGATCGTATCCTCGTCGTCGTCAACGAGCACCCCAAGGCGGCGGCGCTGGTGCGCTATGCACGGCGGATGGCGGAAAGGCTGCGCGCGCCATGGACCGTGCTCTACGTCGAGACGCCGCACTCGCTCAGGCTCGGCGAGAAGGCGCGCGACCGCATCGCCGGGGCGCTCCGCATGGCCGAACGGCTAGGCGGCGAGGCGGTGACGGTTCCGGGTCGCGAGCTTGCCGGGGAAATTCTCGACTATGCGGCGAAGAACAATTTCAGCCACATCGTCATCGGCCGCAGCGAACGCTCGCGACTCCATGAATTGCTTTTCGGCTCGATCACCTACGAGATCGTCAAACGTGCGGGTAACGTCGCCGTTCATGTCGTTACAGGCGACGACAAGAGTCTCCTCGCGACAAAAACCATCGACACACGTCCAGCTTCGGCGCCGTTCGACGTGCGGCCCTATCTGGTCAGCGCCATAGTGGTCGGCATCGCGCTCGGCTGCGGCGAGGTGCTCGCGCGGTTCCTCAACGTGCAGAATGTCGCGCTCGTCTTCCTTACCGCCGTGCTGGTCAGCGCCGTCGCCTTCGGCCTCGGCCCCGCGCTGTTCGCCAGCCTGCTGAGCGTGCTTGCCTTCAACCTGTTCTTCCTGCCGCCCTATTACAGCATCACCATTTCGGACCCCGAGAATGTGGTGGCGCTGTTCTTCTTCCTGGTGGTGGCGCTGGTTGCCTCCAATTTGACGGCGAGCGTGCGCGCGCAGGCCCTGATGGCACGCAACCGCGCCCGTATCACCGAAGACCTCTACGGCTTCAGCCGCAAGCTGGCCGGCATCGCCTCCATGGACGATCTCCTTTGGGTGATCTCATCGCAGGTGGCGACGATGCTGAAATTGCGCGTGGTCTTGTTCCTGCCTGCCAATGGCTCGGTAGAACTCAGGGCCGCATGGCCGCCCGAGGATGTGGCGGAAGAGGCCGATCTGGCCGCCGCGAAATGGTCATGGGAGAGCAACAAGCCGGCAGGCCGTGGCGCCGATACGCTGCCGGGGGCAAAGCGCCTTTTCCTGCCGATGCGGACCGGACGCGGGCCGGTTGCGGTGATCGGCCTCGACAGCGATAAGCAAGGCCCGATCTTGACGCCGGACGAACAGCGCCTGCTCGACGCGCTCTCGGACCAGGCGGCACTAGCGATCGAACGGATCAACCTGTCGGAAGAATTCGACAAGGCACAGCGCGCGGTGGAGCGTGACCGGCTCCAGGCAGCGCTGCTCACCTCCATATCGCATGATCTGAGGACGCCGCTCGCCTCAATCCTCGGCGCGGCGGACGGGCTGGCAGGGCTGCCCGACCTGACATCCGATGATCGCAAGGCGCTTCTTTCCACCATTCGGGAGGAAGCGGAACGGCTGAACCGCTTCATCGCCAATCTCCTCGACATGACCAAGCTGGAATCAGGCGCGCTGGTCCCCAATCTGGATTTCGTGGATATCGGCGAGGTGGTCGGCAGCACGCTGCGACGGGCAGGGAAAATACTGGGCGACCACCACGTCGAAACGGCGCTGGCGTCGGGCCTACCCATGGTGAGGCTCGATCCCGTCCTGTTCGAACAGGTGCTGTTCAACCTTCTGGACAACGCTGCGAAATACGCTCCGACCGGGACGACAATCAGGGTCGTGGGAAGGCGCGAGGGCAACTGGGTTCGTCTTCAGGTGCTGGATGAGGGGCCGGGCATCCCGCAACCGAAGCTGGAGCGCATCTTCGACAAGTTCTATCGGGTTCGCAAGACCGACAGCCAGCGCGCCGGCACGGGCCTGGGCCTTGCCATCTGCCGTGGCTTCGCCGAGGCCATGGGCGGGACGATCGAAGCCGGCAACCGGGCGGGTGGGCCTGGCGCCGTCTTCACCATCACCCTGCCGGTACCGGATGCCGGCGAACCGGAGGCCAAGCTGTGAACGTGAATGCCGCCGCGATCCTTGTCGTCGACGACGAGCCGCCGATCCGCAGGCTTCTGCGCACCAGTCTGGCCTCGCAAGGCTTTCAGGTGAGCGAAGCCGCAGACGGCCGCGGCGCGCTGGGCGAAATAGAGAGATCCCATCCCGATCTGGTCATTCTGGATCTCGGCCTGCCCGACATGGATGGGGCGGAGGTAATCCGCACATTGCGGGATGGCGGCAATGCCGTGCCGATCCTTGTCTTGTCCAGCCGCGCGGACGAGAAAGGCAAGGTTGAAGCGCTCGACCTCGGTGCAGACGACTACGTGACAAAGCCGTTCGGCACGGCCGAGCTTTTCGCCCGCATCCGCGCGGCGCTGCGCCATCGACTGCAGCAGCAGGGCGAGCAGCCGATTTTCCGCAGCGGCGATCTCGAGGTCGATCTGGTGCGTCGCATCGTGCGTGTGCACGGCGGAGAGGTGAAGCTCACGCCCAAGGAATACGATATACTACGCATATTGGTCGCCCATGCCGGCAAGGTGCTCACGCACCGCATGCTGATGAGCGAGGTCTGGGGCGGCGAGACCGACGTGCAATATCTGCGCATCTATGTCCGCCAGCTCCGACAGAAGATCGAGACCGATCCCGAGCAGCCGCGATACATATTGACGGAGACAGGAGTAGGCTACCGGCTGATGATGGAGTGATCAGGCCAAACCAGCCCGAGGCGGCCGATTTTGCTGGCATGCTGGCGCCATCGAAGGTTATGGAAGCGCTCGATATAATCGAACACATCCACCCTGGTATCATCCCTCGTCCTGTGCGTGTTGGGGCTAACCGTTCGGTTTTCACCGACGAGAAGAGGCTCTCCGTCGCGGCATTTTAGCCAATATCCAGCTTCGGTGGACACGTCGTCATTTTGCGAAAAGTTTTCTTCGGAGTCTGTGGTTCTGTGTCGGCTCGGCGGAAGTCATTGCTGTCGGGCCAATAGAAGTCGGTCAGTGCAGGCTTGCCGCGAAAGTGTTTTGGCAAAACGAGAAACGGAAGCTTACCGGCCATTGACATGTCAGGCACAATATTGGCTGCTATCCCGTGACGAGCGAAAAGATCGTCACGGCTTCGTTTCTCGCGTATCGTTATACCCGACAGACGATGGAGGACATCGTCATAGTCCAGAATTACGTTTGCGTTCGCTGAGCCACTAGAATGTATGAGATTACAACTTTCCGGTGAATACCGGCATCCGCTTCTCGATGAAACTGGCGACGCCCTCCTTCGCGTCGTCGCTTTCGCGGATCGCTTGGAGCGCATAACGTAGTTGTGCGCCGCGCTCAGCAGATCCTAGCGGTACAAGCTCGGCAGCCATTTGCTTCAACTGGGCGACGACTAGGGGCGCGCACCTTGTCAAGCGCCGCGCATAGTCCATTGCCACAGCATTTAGCTCCTCGGGAGCGACAAGCTTATTGACAAAGCCGACCTCGTAAGCCCGGCGCGCCGAAATCTCGTCGCCAAGCAGCATCATCTCCATCGCTATCTTGTGCGGGATACGGTTCGCAATTCCTGCGATCATGCCGCCAGTGAAGCCGCGCTTGGCTTCCGGATAGAGGAACTTCGCACGCTCGGTCGCCACGCAGATGTCGGCCATCTGCACCATTACCACCGCGCCGCCAGTGCACCAGCCGTCGACCGCGATAACGACGGGCTTGGTCACGTCGATGCCGATCCCGGGAATCGCGAGCGGAAAATTTTGCGGCCGTGATTTGATGTCGGCACCGACCGAAAAGTCATCCCCCGCCGGGATAACTACCGCAACACGATCGTCACTCGACTGGAAATGCTTCCAAGCCTCATAGAGACCTATAGCCATCGCCTCATTGATCGCGTTTCGCTTCTCCGCCCTGTTGAGGACGATGCGGGCGATGCCGTCGCTAGATTCGTAGATTATCTCGTTCATTTCTTCTCTTTCCTGTCTCAGGCGATGACGCCGCGCGCATCGACGGCGAGCACTCCCTTGCCCGCGTCACGCACGAAGAGCGGGTTGATCTCGATATCCGTCAGCCGTCCGTCCAGATCCGCGACCAGCCATGATAGACGTGCCAGCGTGTCGCAGAGCGCCTCCAGATCCGCTTTCGGTCGACCACGGTAACCGTCGAGCAGCGGCCACAGCCTCAAGGTCCGCACCAGGTCGGCCGCTTGCCCCAGCGAGAGCGGGGCGAGAGCGATGCAGACGTCGCGAATGAGCTCGACCTGCACCCCTCCCATGCCGACGAGCACTGTCGGCCCGAACTGCGGATCCCAGCGCGCACCGACGATCATCTCTGTCGCGGCGCCAGCCATTTCCTGGACAAGCAGGCCTTCCGGTTTCGCCTCCGGCGCGTGCGTGGCAACGCTTGCCATGATCCTGTCCCAGCCGGTCCGGATCGCCCCTTCGCCGTCGAGCCCTACCTTGACACCGCCAATGTCGGATTTGTGCACGATCTCGCGCGAGACGATCTTCAGCACCACCGGCCCGCCCAGCGTTTTCGCGAATTCGACGGCTGCGCCGACATCCCTCGCTACCATCTCTCGCGTTACCGGGATGCCGGCGGCGAAGAGCAGCGACTTGGCTTCCGGCTCGAGGAGCCGTCCCGGCTGCAGTGCCCGTGCCGCTTCAGTAGGAGGAGGCATGTCCTTTGGGCGAACCGGTACGTCCGCCCCTTCCCCGGTCGTTGCTGCGGCAGAAGCACGTAGCACCGCGATCGCTTGGTCCATGGTGTTGCAGTAGGGCCGTCCGTGGTCGCGCAGCACCTTGCGCACAGGGTCGAGCACCGAACCAGGCGTAACCACGAACATAACGGGCTTGCCGCAGCGCTCCGCGGCTTGCGACCACTCGGCCGCCTTCTTTTCCAGTGCCGGCGAGGTCGCGATCGCAACCGCGATGGTGCCCACATCCGGGTCCGCGGCGAAGATGTCGATCGGCCGCACCGCGGCCTCCATCATCTTGTCTGCAGGCATGCCGCCGACATCGAGCGGGTTGACGTGACGCGCCGTGCCGAAGATCGCGCGAAGCTTGGCCACGGTCGATGCATTCGGCTCGGCGAGCCGCAACTCCGCCGCAGAGATGCGGTCGCCGGTGATCGCGGCCGTTCCACCCGACGGGGTCAACGCCGCGATACCATCGGTACGGGGGACGCCATAGGCGGCCAGGAACTCAGCTGTCTTGATCATGTTCTCCGGATCGTCGAGCAGCACGGCCGAATGCCCCCGGCACACGGCCTCCAGCACCTCGTACGAGCCCGCAAGGCTTGCCGTGTGCGACTGCGCGATCGCGGCGCCCGCAGCGGTGCGTCCCGACTTGACGATCAGTAACGGCTTCCCCGCCGCCCGGCAGCGTGATGCCGAGGCGATCAGCCTCGCGCCGTCGGTCACCCCTTCGAGATAGGCGCAGACGACCCGTGTAGCCGGATCCTCCGCAAAATAGTCGATGAAGTCACAAGCGTCGATGTCGGCCTGGTTGCCGACAGTCGCACAGACACTGAAGCCGCCGCCATCATCATAGGCATGACTGAGCATAGAGGCCATCACGGAGCCGCTCTGACTCACCATCCCGATAGCGCCAGACGGCAACCTGTCGACTGCGAGGGCGACGGATGAGGAAAGAGCAAGCTTCCCGGCGGGATTTACAAAGCCGAGGCAGTTAGGCCCGATCAGCCGAACACCTGCGCGGCGCCCCGTCGCGACAAGCTCTTCCTGGCGTCGAGCGCCTTCCGCCCCGGCCTCCGCGAAGTCGGAGGTGACCACGATGGCGCCGCGCAAGCCGGCCGCGCCGCATTCCTCCACCGCCGAGAGCAGATGCCGACCGGGCACAAGCAGAAGCGCAACGTCGACTGTTTTTCCGATGGCTGCGATGCTTGGAAAGCAAGGCAGACCGAGGACTTCCTTTCGCGATGGATTGACCGGGTAGATGCCCCCTTCGAAGCCGTGCCGGAGCAAATAGCGCAACGCGCGGCCACCGAACTTGGAGGCGTCGTCCGTGGCGCCGACGAGGGCCACGCCGCGCGGCGACAGTATCGTGCGCAAATCCTCGACCGTGTCGCGTTGGCCGGCGGCTCCAGACGTCATGTCATTCATATGCATTCCCCATGGCGACGGCAGATGCACGCCCCGCTTTCACACGTGCGAGATGTGCGACGATGCGATCCTTGAGGCCCGCTCGCGCGGCCGAGCGCACAAGCGCGGCGAGATCCCGATCGGCATCGCGGTCGGCAAGAAGGCTGCGCACGGATGCAAGCGTATCCCGATCCAGGCGGGTCGCCGCCTGCGTCTCGGATTCGAGGACGGCTTCGAAATCGTCGCATGCGATCATGGCGTCGCTCAGTCCGAGCCTCATCGATTCCTGCGCGTCGATCGTGCGCCCCGACGCCACCAGTTCCTGCGCGGACGACGCACCGACCAGCGCCGCGAGGCGCCCGGTTCCAAGCACGAGTCCGAAGCCCGCGCCTGGAAAGGAGAACTTCGCATCAGGTCCACAATAGCGTCGGGAGCACGCTGCGTAGAGATCTGCTCCGGCCCCCGTTGCCGTGCCTGAGGCGAAAGCAAGCGTGGCGAATGGAGCGGAATGAACTCGTGCGAGCAGCATCTCGATACGCACGAACCGGGCGAGCAGGCTGGCATCCGTCTCATCCTCGACCGCTGTCAGGTCGAAGCCGGTGCAGAACCGGTTACCCTGGCTGCGGAGGCAGAGAAGCGCCACCCGACCTTCTTCGGCCGCGTCGACCACACCATGCAGTGCCTCGACCATGGCGACCGACAATGCGTTGCCGGCAGTCGGCACCGCGAGCGTGGCAACCATGACGCGGCCGCGCCACTCGACAGAGACTGCAGGACCCATCACGCTACCCAAAGATTGGGAAGCATGTCGTTGTGATATCCCGACACGAAGGACGAGATGCGGCCTTCGTCATCGTAGACGTGGCGGCTGATCTCGCCGATGTTGCCGCCATAGACATGGATGCTGATCGATGCCCGGTCGTCGAGCGCATTGAAGACCTTGTGGATGTCGCCGACGATCGGAGACACACACGCCACCTCGCCCTTCTCGAGCCGCTCGATCCTGCCTCCCACGGGAACTCCCCCGACCAGATCGTAGCCTTGGGAAAGCTCGGCGCCGCGCAGCACACCGACGATCCCCCATGTGGTATGGTCGTGTATCGGCGTGCTCTGCCCGGGCCCCCAAACGAAGCTCACCACGGAGAAGCGGCCCAGGGGATCGCAATGCAGCAGATATTGGCGATACTGGAGGGCGCCAGGTTCAGAGAAGCGATGGGGCAGCCAATCATCGGTCGAAATCAAATCGGCCAGCAGCCGCCGCCCGCTTTCCAGGATCATCGCCTCGTCGCCATGGGCTTCATGAACGAGGAGCGTCATGTCGGCGATAAACCGGCGGAGCTTCAACCTCCCTTCGATGTTGACCATCTCTATTCGTCCTATTATTTAGGATGTCTTCCCACTTATTGATATTATCTACATCGGTGTGCCTGTCAATTGAGATATGCCGATGTTTCTGAAAACCGCATAACGAACCCATGTGGCCGCCCTCGTAAATTGACAAAGTACTCCGATCTTGTTATCCAATAATTGGGATTTCGTTTCAAATAATGGGATATAGCAATGACTGAAAAGCAGACCGCTGTTTTCGGAAAAACCCCCATGTGGGACATGGTCGACTGGGAGGACCTCTACAAGCCCGAGGAGTCGGCCCTGCTTGTCATCGACCCGCAGAACGACATCCTCAAGAAGGAAGGCAACATGGATTACTACGGTATGTGGCAGGATGCGCCACGCACCATAGAAGCCATCGGCGCGCTTGTCCGTGGCGCCCGCGCCCGCAAGGTTCCGGTTTTCTGGTTCCGCTATGTGCGGCTTGCCAACGGCAAGGACGTGTTCCCGAATTCGCTGGTGTCCGCGCGGCTCAAGATGCTGCGGTCACGCATCCCGAATATCTTCGCGGACGGTTCATGGGACATAGATATCGTCGACGAGCTGAAAGAGCTGATGGAGGACGAGGACTTCATTATCGACAAGCATGCGTCCGGCTGTTTCGAGGGCACCATGCTCGAAAAATATCTGCGACAGATGGGGGTAAAGAACCTGGTCCTTTGTGGCTATCTTACGGATTTCTGTGTGGCGAGCACAGCGCGCACCGGATACGACAAGGGGTACGGAACCATTCTGGTTTCCGACGCCTGCAACACGCACAATGCCGACCTGCACAGGGCCGCTGTTGATATGCACCGCTGGTATCTCGGCCCGGTCATCTCCACGAACAAGGCCGTCTCGCTGATGGGCGGCTGAAACACCGGTTTCGATCGGACCACCACGACAGGGCAGAACTGCATGACAAAACGGGCCGCGCGTGCGTTCGCGATGACGCATTGGGGTTCCTACGAAGCCGAGGTGTCCGACGGCCGCCTCCGACGTCTCAGCCCGATAGAGATCGATGCCGATCCCTCGCGGATCGGCGCTTTCGATCCC
Source organism: Phyllobacteriaceae bacterium (assembly GCA_040255475.1). Lineage (GTDB taxonomy): Bacteria > Pseudomonadota > Alphaproteobacteria > Rhizobiales > Rhizobiaceae > Mesorhizobium_L. The sequence continues at coordinate 16,030 of JBDZVC010000020.1, forward strand.
GCGGTGCTGGAGTCGCCGACGCGCATCCGAACCCCCATGGTTCGGGAAGGCTTCCTTGCGGGCCACGGCACATCGCATCGCCGTCGCGGCGAGGATGCGTTCGTGCCGGTCTCATGGAATGAGGCCAGCGACCTGGTAGCAGCGGAACTCACCCGCGTGCGGGACCAGCATGGCAATGCCTCCATTTTCGGTGGCTCGTACGGCTGGGCAAGTGCCGGCCGGTTCCATCACGCCCAAAGCCAACTCCATCGTTTCCTCAATGTACTCGGCGGCTACACCGGCGCGGTCAATACGTACAGCTATGCTGCGGCAGAGGTTATCCTGCCGCACGTAAATGGGGATACCTCCGGTTTGGAATACGGTCACACCTCTTGGCCCGTCATTGCGCAGAACACGGAACTCTTCGTTCTGTTCGGTGGAATCCCGCTCAAGAATTCGCAGGTGTCGGCCGGTGGCGTGGGCGCGCATCATACCCGTGCCGGGCTGAAGCTCTGCCGCGAGGCAGGGGTCGAATTCGTGAACATTGGTCCGATCGCAAGCGATGCTGCGGATTTCCTGGACGCCCAGCAACTTTGGATACGTCCGAATTCGGACACGGCGATGATGTTGGCGCTGGCATTTACCATCGTGACCGAAGATCTGCACGCACGCGATTTCCTTGCCACGCACTGCGTGGGCTTCGACAAGGTACGGGAATATCTCCTCGGGATCGCGGACGGCCAGCCGAAGACACCCGAATGGGCCGAGCCGCTCACCGAGGTCCCTGCTGACGCTATTCGGGCACTTGCAAGGGAGATGGCAGGGAGGCGCACGATGATCAGCATTGCCTGGTCATTGCAGCGCGCCGACCACGGCGAGCAGCCCTATTGGGCGGCGATGACTCTGGCCGCCGTGCTCGGCCAGATCGGCCTTCCCGGCGGTGGCATCGGCTTTGGCTATGGCGCGACCAATCGGGTCGGCGCTGGCGCCCGCCCATTTACCTGGAGTTCACTGCCTCAATTCGACAATCCCGTTCGCCAACGCATCCCGGTCGCCCGCATCACCGACATGCTGCTCGATCCCGGCGGCGAGGTCGATTACGACGGTATGCGTGTCTGCTTTCCCGACATCAAGCTGATCTACTGGGCGGGTGGTAACCCGTTCCACCATCACCAGGATCTCTCCCGCCTTGCCAATGCATGGCAGAAGCCGGATACCGTCATAGTCCACGAGATGTGGTGGACGGCGACCGCACGCCATGCCGACATCGTCCTGCCCGTTGCGAGCCCGTTCGAGCGCAATGATATCGGCTGCGCGCGTGGCGAGAACCATATAGTCGCAATGCGGCAGCTCATGGAGCCGGTAGGCCAATCGCAAAGTGACTTCGAAATCTTCTCCGGAATCGCCGAAAGGCTTCAACTGCGCAGCCAGTTCCGTGGCGATCGTGACGAGATGGGCTGGTTGCGCCATCTCTATGACGGGTGCCGGGCAACGGGCGCCGAGCAGGGCATCGACTTTCCTCATTTCGAGACGTTTTGGCGCGAGGGCATCTTCGAATTACCGCGCCCGGCCGAGGAACCCGTATTATGGAAAGGCTTCCGTGATGACCCGGCCGCCAATCCCCTCCCGACACCCTCGGGCCGCTTCGAACTCTACTCGGAAAGGATCGCCGGCTTTGGCTATTCGGACTGTGCCGGGCACGCCAAATGGTATGAGCCGGTGGAATGGTTGGGCTCCCCCGAAGCGGCTGAATGGCCGATCCACTTGATCTCGAATCAGCCCCAGACACGCCTGCATAGCCAATACGATCACGCCAGCGTCAGCAAAGCGGCCAAGGTGTCCGGTCGGGAACCCATCTGGATCAATTTGGCAGATGCGGCGACGAGGGGTATTGCAGACGGTGACCTGGTGCGCGTCTTCAACGCGCGCGGCTCCTGCCTTGCAGGCGCTGTGGTTACCGACCGCATCCGGCCTTCGGTTGCGCAGCTCGCCACCGGAGCCTGGTACGATCCGGAGACGGAGGGGCCAGAGCGCGGCATGGATCGCCACGGGAATGTCAACGTCCTTACCCGCGACGCTGGCACGTCCCGCCTCGCCCAGGGTCCGATTGCCCAAAGCCTGCTCGTCCAGATAGAACGCTTCGACGGCGAGCCGCCGATCATCCGCGCATTCGATCCCCCTCCGATAACGGAAGGACGGGAGCCGACGAGAGGCGGTCCTTCTGGCTGACGAAGCAGAACATCGGATAGGTGGATGGGACGATTCTATTTCATACGTGGCGAAGAGACCACCTCGGATCAAGGCGCAGGTCGATGAGCTATCGTCGGCCTGCTGGCCCGAGCGCGTAAGCGGTCTCTCCTCGCAAGCGAGAGGCCTCGAACCTACCAACGGAACGATTTTATTTGTCCATCCGATACCCCAGAGCAATGTCAGATCAGATTAAATCGATTCTATTTCCTCAATGGCGAGACGATCCTCCCGGGAGGCGGCGAAGATCGTATCGTCGGCACGGCAAAGTCAGCCCGACAGACTGGGCTGCCACAAGCGGAATACCTCCCTGTCGAGTTGCCAGGGCGGATCGACAAACCCATAAGTACCGGGCGACCTTTAGTAGTCAGTTCCAGCGGATGGGCGTTGGGCCGGATGAATTCGAGCCAAATCCTTCGGCCTTGGCCCGAAGCGTCTCCGGCAGAACGATCCAATTGGTCGGAGCTTGCTTTGGACGGCACGCCACCGGCCCGATCCTGACGCATAACCTAAAAGTCAAAGAATGAAGGGAGGACACTAATGGATTCTACTTTGCTCAAGGGTCTTTCCGTTCTTGAGCGGGTGGCCATGTCTGAGGAGCCGCGCGGCGTGACCGAGTTGGCGGAAGAACTGCCGCTCACTAAGAGCAACGTGCACCGGATCCTCAAGACGCTGGAAGCCGCCGGCTACCTCACCCGGGACGAGACGACACGCCGTTACAAGTTGACCTTGAAGCTTTGGGAACTCGGCCTGAACGTTGTTTCGAAGATGGATCTTCGCGTTCAGGCATCGCCCTGGCTCAAGGGGCTCAGCGAGACGACCCGCGAGACGGTCCATCTTTCGGTGCTCGACGGTGACGAGGTCATCTACATCGACAAAGTCGACAGCTCCGAGCCGATCCAGGCCTATTCGCATGTCGGCGGTCGCGCGCCGGCGCATTGCGTCGCAACCGGCAAGGCCCTGCTCTCCTGCCGCCCAAACGCTTTTCTCAACGACCTCTCAACCAGGCTGAAATCCTATTCGGAGCACACGATCACCGATCCGGCTCGTTTCCTCGCGGAAATGGAGAAAATCCGAAAGCAAGGTTTCGCGCTGAACCTGGGCGAGTGGCGCGAAGGCGTTTGGGGCGTGGCCGCCCTCATACGGGACGCGCGCGGCGAAGTAGCCGGCGCGGTAGGCATTTCCGGCCCGAGTTTCCGCATCAAGGAGCGCAACGTCGATAACTATATTGGCCCCGTGATGGCGGCTGCGGAAGATATCTCGTCAGGGCTCGGCTACCGCAAAAATCTTCTCGTCCGTTCAACGTGATCCTCATCTGTTCCAAGGAAAGGTTCACAGCGGCACCGCCACGCCTACTCGGCCGAGCCGTACTGATGCGCAAAACGACGGATCAGCATGCGGAAGATGCGATCGGCAGCCATGCCGAGCGCACCGAGGCAGACGATAGCGACGAATATCTTGTCTGTCGCCATCCAAAGGCGTGAATTGAAGATCAGGAAGCCGAGCCCCTTATCGGATGCCACCATCTCGGCCGACACCACCGTGGCAAAGGAGTTACCCATCGCCAGCCGCATGCCCGTCAGTATAAAGGGAAGCGTTGCCGGCCATGTCACGTACAGGAACATCTTCAGCGGCGTCGCGCCAAGCGATGCCGCCGCTCGGAACTTGTTGGGCGCGATATTTCCGACGCCCACGATCGTATTGATCGCGACGATGAAGACCGTTGTGTAGACGATGATCAGCACCTTCGAGATCTCGCCAATACCGAACCAGAGTACCACAGGGGTGAGCCAGGCGATGGCCGGAACATATCGGAAGAACTCTGTATACGGCTCGAAGGCGGCGCGGATGTAACGGCTCGACCCCATGAGCAGGCCAAGCGGAATGGCGACCGCGCTCCCTATGAAGAAGCCGAGCATGATACGCTGCAGGCTTATCGCCGAATGCACGAATATCTCGCCGCTGAGAACCATCTCCCAGGCGGTCGTTAGAACGATAGAAGGGCTCGGGAAGAACGCTGGATTGAAATAATTTGTCGCGACATACTGCCAGATGACCAGCGCGGCGAGGATCGAGCCGAAATAAATGAGCGGCATATGCGCCGCCTCCATGAAGCGGGCCAGGAAAGAAGGACCTCTCGTCGTCTGCGCTGACCGTTCGTAGAGCTGCGTCATGGCTGCCCCTCCTGACTTTCGATCAGATTGTTGATCTGTTCCCACATCACGCCGAAGGCTGGGCTGCCGCGATAACGCGGCCGCGGCATGTCGATCCCGACGATGCTGGCGATATGGGAGCCCGGTCCCTTGCTCATCACGCCGACGCGGTCGGCCAATAAGACGGATTCGCTGATGTCGTGCGTGATGAAGACGATGGTTTTGCCCGTCTTCTGCCATATCTCGACGAGTTCGTCTTGCAGTCGCGAGCGCGTCTGCGCGTCCACGGCACCGAACGGTTCGTCCATAAGCAGAATCTTCGGATCGTTGACCAGCACCCGGGCGATCTGCACCCGCTGCTTCATGCCACCCGACATCTCGGTAGGATATTTTTGGCCCTGTCCGCGCAGCCCGACCAGTTCGAGGAACTGCTCGGCCTTGGCGTATCGCTCGGCCTTGCCCATGCCTCGCATCTTTAGGCCGAACGCGACGTTGTCGAGCGCGGTCAGCCAGGGAAACAGCGCGTCCTCACCCTGGAAAACCACGCCGCGATCCGCCTCCGGCTTGCCGATGACCTTGCCGTCGAGTGTAAGCCGCCCCTCCGTCGGCTTCAGGAAGCCCGCCATCAGGGTCAGCATCGAAGTCTTGCCGCAGCCGCTGGGGCCAAGAAGGCAGAAGAACTCGCCGTGCCTGATCTCCAGCGACGCACCCGACAGGACCAACGGCCCCTCCTTGCGCTTGGCCGTCTGGTAGCGCAGCCCGACATTCTGCACGTCGAGCGCTATCCTGGTGGAAGGTGCGTGCCGTGGACGAGCCGCGGTAACGGCTGCCTCGGTGTGCCCAATGGGCATTATGTTTCCGTAGGTTGTTGATATCGACATCGGCTTCCTGTCGAGGGGTTGGAAAGGAGCGGCGCGAGCGGCACCGCTTTGGCCTTTTTTTACCAGCCGGTCGCGCGCTCAGGCGCGACTGCCTGCATGATCTCCGGACGTGCTACGTCGGCAAGCGCCGGCACCGTCTTCAACAGACCTTTCGAAAGGTTGAAGTCGGCCTGTGCCTTGAAGTCCTTCTCGTAGCGCTCCTTCGGAAATTCCATCTTGTACTCTAGTTTCTCGTACTGGAAGCGCGCGTTGGCCGGATCGGTCTTCAGGCGACGCGCCCCGATCTCGATCACCTCGTCCTTGTTGGCCATGATCCACTCCGAGCTCTCGATGAGGGTATGCATCGTGGCCTCGGCGCGCGGCTTGTCGGCCATCAGCGCCTCGCCCATGAACAACCAGTTGGTAACGAAGATGTTATCGTCGGAAAGCTGGCGTAGCGTATGTGTGTCAGGCACCAGCTCAAGCACCTTGGTCGGCCAGGGTTCCCAGAACATGACAGCATCGACATCCTTGCGCGTCAGCGCGGCAACCGCCTCCGGCGGCGAGATGTTGACAAGTTCGATCTGGTCGAGCCCTATCCCGTTATTGTTCGCGAACTGCATGTAGAGGAATTCGAGAATCCCGTCTTTGGCGAGTCCAAGCTTCTTGCCGATCAGATCCTGCGGCTTGGTCAGCTCCTTGCCGGATATGATGGAATAGAGCTTGCCGCTGGCGGCCATCGAGGAGACGCTGTACATCTTTGCACCGCGGGATACGCGCTGCATCATCGACATATTGGTGGCCGAGCCGATATCGCCGTTGCCGGTGACAATCGCGTCCAGTGCGACGGCACCGTTGTCGAAATGCGCGATCGACACTTCGAGGCCGTTCTTCTTCCAGAAACCCTTTTCCTCGGCGACGATGTAGTTGATGTACCACATGTCGACGCCGATGGCCGCTGCCACCTTCTGCCCGTCCGCAAATGCCGGAGGTGGGAATAGTCCGGCGGCACCCATTACCGCGCTGGCCTGCAGCAGGCGACGCCTGTTCATGCACATGTCGAATTTCTGGCCTTTCGTCATCTACTCAATCTCCAATCCGGATTTAGAATGTCGATGGTGGTGGGAGGCTACCAGCCCTTCGCGCGATCGGCATGTACCGCGGCCATGAACTCGGGCTTGACCACGTCCTCGACCGGTGGGACTGCCTTGATGCGTCCTTTCTCAAGTGCGAATTTCGACAGTGGATCGAAGTCCTTGACGAACTTGTCCTTGTCAAAGGCCATCGTGAAGTCGAGGTTCTCGTATTGAAATCGCGCGCCGTCTGACTTGAGCTTGAAGCGTTCGGCGGCCACTGAGATGGTCTCGTCGGCATTTGCCTTCATGAATTCGGAAGCCTCGACCAAGGCATCGAGGGTCGCACCGGCCCGCGATTTATCGCCTGCCAGCGCCTGCCCCATATAGAGCCAGTTCGTGACGTAGATGCCGTCGTCGGCCAGATTTCGCAGGCGGTGCGTGTCTGGCACCAACGTGAGCACCTTGCTTGGCCATGGCTCCCACAGCAAGACTCCGTCCACGTCGCCACGCGCCAGCGCGGCCACGCTTTCCGGTGGTGTGATGTTCACCAGTTCGATCTTGTCCTGCGGAAGATTGTTGCTGGTGGCAAACTGGCGGAACAGATAGGCGGCGATGCCGTCCACCGGCAAACCGAGCTTCTTGCCAACCAAGTCCTGAACGGTTTTGGTGCCGGTCTTCGTCACGACCGAATAGAGCTTGCCGGCAGCGGCGATCGACGAGGTCGCGTACATGCTCTCCGTCTTCTCGTAGCGAGGCAGCATCGAAAGGAGCGTCGAGGAATTGATGTCGGCGCTGCCAGTCATCACGGCATCGAGCGCGGTGGCGCCGTTGTCAAAATTCACATAGCTGAAATCGAGCCCACGCTTCTTAAACAGCCCCTTGTAATCGGCCATCACATAGGTGGCGTAATAAAGATCTACGCCGATGGCGGCTGTTACCTTCCCGCTTTCAGCGCGCGCGACATGTGGGATTGCCAGAGCGGCGCCCGCCGCCGCCCCTGCCTTTAGCAATTGTCGCCGGCTTACCGGCGCACCCGCGAACGGATAGTGCGACATTGACGAACTCCCATTCCAATATTTAGGATTATTTCCCATCATTTGATATCGTAAATTCCGTTTTTTGAAGTTGTCAAGAGTGTTCTGCAGTACCGGCGTAAAGCGAACGTCCCACTTCGCCCCGGTTGTGCGCCCTCCCGCCGATTTCCCCAGCACCCTCTTGACAGACGAGTTCCGCCGCAGGCATTGTGACAAAGAATGAGACGTCGTACCATTATTTGATACAAATGTAGGCATCATTGCCAAGGTGATAGGAAGAGTGAGATGAACCAGCACTTCCGGAATTCAAACAGCGAGCGCGACGTCGCAACACTCGTCCATCCTTATACGAACCTGGCCCAGCATGCCCGCACGGGCCCGCTCACGATGGTCGGGGGCGATGGGGTCTATGTCATCGATGACCAGGGCCGGCGCTACCTCGAGGGCATGGCAGGGCTATGGTCGGCATCGCTCGGCTTCAGCGAAAAGCGGTTGGCGGACGCCGCGCACCACCAGTTGAGCACCCTGCCCTTCTACCATCTCTTCAATCACCGCTCGACCGAGCCGGCGATCGAGCTTGCGGAGCGCCTGCTTGCCATCGCGCCGAAGGGCCTGTCCAAGGTGCTATTCGCGAATTCGGGGTCCGAGGCGAATGACCAGGCCATGAAGCTGGTGTGGTATTACCACAATGCTATCGGCAAGCCGGAGAAGAAAAAGATCATCTCCCGCTGGCGCGGTTATCACGGAGTGACCGTCGGAGCCGGTAGCATGACCGGCCTGCCTGCCAATCATGCGCTGTTCGACTTGCCCATCAAGGGCATCCTTCATACCGACACGCCCAGCTTCTACCACTTCGGACAGCCCCAGGAGACCGAAGAACAGTTCGTCGACCGCATCGTGGGCAATCTCGAGTCCCTGATCGAGAAGGAGGGCCCTGAGACGATCGCCGCCTTCATCGCCGAGCCCGTCAACGGCTCGGGCGGTGTCATCGTCCCGCCCAAGGGCTACTTCGCCAAGGTGCAGGAGGTGCTGCGCAAGCACGATATCCTCTTTATCGTCGATGAAGTGATCACCGGCTTCGGACGGACGGGCTCGATGTTCGGCTCCGAGACCTTTGACCTGAAACCCGACATTCTGACCTGCGCCAAGGCGCTGTCGGCCTCCTATCTGCCGATCTCCGCCACAATCATTTCGGAGAAAATCTGGCAGGCGATGAGCGCACAGAGCGAGAAGACCGGTGTTTTCGCCCATGGCGTCACCTACAGCGGTCATCCCGCCTGCGCTGCCGTAGCGGTCGAAACGCTGAAGATCTACGAGGAGCGCGACATCATCGGCCATGTCCGCGAGGTCGCTCCGCATTTCCAGGCGCGGCTGAAGGCCCTCAACGAATTACCCCTCGTCGGCGAGACACGCGGCGTTGGCCTGATCGGCGCCGTGGAGATTGTCGAGGACAAGGCGACGAAGAAAGCGTTCGACCCGGCTCGTGGAATCCAGCCGCAGATCGCCAAAGCGGCGCAGGACCGAGGCGTGCTGGTGCGGTCCATCCGCGAAGCGATAGCGATCTGCCCGCCGCTCATCATCGTGAAAGACGAGATCGATACCATCTTCAACACCCTTGAGGCCAGCATCCTGGAGATAGCCGCTACCCTTTGAAGAGTGCGGAGGAGCCGCCTGCCGGTGCACTCATCGGCGGAGCGGCACATGCGGAGGGCCGATAGGCATAATGAGATGGACCAGAGAGTGACTGATCAACCAACGCTTTACATTGGCGGCTGGCTCGAGCCGGGCAACCGCGACATGCTGCCTGTGGAGAATCCCGCCACCAACGAGACGATCGCGCAGCTTCCCGTTGCAAGCATCGCCGATTTGGACCGGGCGCTGGAACTTGCAGCCAGCGGCTTCGGGACCTGGCGTGCTCAGCCGGCCATGGTCCGCAGCAACATCCTGCGCAAGGCCGCCCAGTTGCTGCGCGAACGGCGCGACATCATTGCGGCCGCCATCACCCGCGAACAGGGCAAGCCGTTGCGCGAATCCGAGACCGAGGTCTCCAACGGCGCCGACATCACGGAATGGTTCGCCGAGGAAGGCCGGCGCGCCTATGGCCGTGTCATTCCCGCCCGCCAGCCCGACACGTTCCAGGTTGCCCATGTCGAGCCCGTCGGTCCGGTAGCAGCCTTCTCGCCCTGGAACTTTCCGGTCTCCCAGGCGGTGCGCAAGATCGCCGGGTCGCTCGCAGCAGGATGCAGTATCATCATAAAGGGCCCCGAGGACACACCGAGCGCCGTCTGCGAAACCGTGCGCTGCTTCGTAGATGCCGGCGTCGCCGTCGGCGCACTGAGCCTCGTATTCGGACGTCCGCCGGAGATTTCCTCCCACCTCATTCCTTCCCCTGTAATCCGCAAGGTCTCCTTCACGGGCTCCGTGCCGGTCGGCAAGCATCTCGCGGCCATGGCGGCGCAGCATATGAAACCCTGCACGATGGAACTCGGCGGCCATGGCCCCGCGGTGATCTTCGACGACGTCGATCCGGTGAAGGCCGCCTCCGCATTCGCCACGTTCAAGTATCGCAACGCTGGCCAGGTCTGTATCTCGCCGACCCGCTTCTTCGTACAGGGTGCCGCGCACGAGGCCTTCCTCGATACGTTCGTGTCCTACGCCAAAGGCCTCAAGGTCGGCCCCGGCTCGGACCCGACGACCCAGATGGGACCGCTGGCCACGAGCCGACGACTCGATTTCCTGGAGAACCTGGTTCAGGAGGCCGTCGCCGCGGGCGCGAAACTGCACTGTGGCGGCACGCGGATGGGCAACCGCGGCAATTACTTCGCGCCGACCGTTCTCTCCAATGTGCCGGACGAGGCTCGCGTAATGCAGGAGGAGCCGTTCGGACCGATCGCGCTCGTCAACCGTTTCTCCGATGAGGAGGAAGCCTGGCGGCGCGCAAACGCGACATCCTACGGTCTTGCGGCTTATGCCTGGACAAAGGACGCCGGTCGTGCAGCCCGGGCCGGCGCGAAACTCGAGGCCGGCATGATCACTATCAATCATTTCGGCTTGGCCACTGCGGAAACACCGTTCGGCGGCGTCAAGGACAGCGGCTATGGCCGCGAAGGTGGAAGCGAGGGGCTTGAAGCATACCTAATCACCAAGTTCGTTACGCTGCGACCGTATCAATGAACGACATTTCGAATCGACCGCTCGGCAGCCAGGCTCTCGGTTCCGAGCAGTCTGCGCAATCCATTAGAGATCCCCTGCCCCTCACCGGGGTGACGGTCATCGAGTTCTGCAGCGTGGCAGCCGGCCCGTTCTGCGGCATGTTGCTCGGCGACATGGGCGCCGAAGTCATCAAGATCGAGTCGCCCGAGGGCGACGCGCTGCGTCAATGGCCGCCTCTCCGGGGAGGTTTCAGCGAGAACTTCGCCTCACTGAATCGTAACAAGTCGTCCATTGCGCTCAACCTGAAGGACCTGGCGAGCCGCAATCTCGCCCGTCACCTCGTACGGTCCGCTGATGTGGTGATCGAGAACAACCGCCCGGGTGTCATGCGCAGGCTGGGGCTCGATTACGAAAGCTTCGTAGGCGATCAGCCGCAGCTCGTCTACTGCTCCATCTCTGCCTTCGGCCAAGAGGGGCCGCGTGCCCAGCAGGGCGGTTTCGATCTCACAATCCAGGCCATGTCGGGTATCATGAGCGTCACCGGTGAGCCCGGCGGCGGCCCGGTGAAATGCGGCGTGCCGGTTTCAGACTTCTCGGCCGGCCTCTATGCTGCCTTCGCTATCGCCAGCATGCTCGCCCGCGTGCGGGCTGGTGGTGCAGGCGGCCATATCGACGTGCCGATGCTAGGCACCAGCCTCAGTATCGCCGCGCTTCAGACAAGCGAGTATTTCGGTACCGGCGCGGACCCCAAAGCGCTCGGTTCCGCCCATCCGCGCAATGCGCCTTATCAGGCCTATCGCTCCAGCGACGGCCATTTCGTGGTTGCGGCAGGCAATAATCGGCTCTGGCGTGCAGTCTGCGATACGGTCGGCATGCCACATCTGGTCGATGATCCACGTTTCGCAACCACCAGAGACCGAGCCCTAAACCAGGCGCGGCTCGCCGAGATGCTGGCCCCCTTCTTTATACAGCACAGCACTGCCGATCTGCTTACCATGTTCGAGGCGGTGGGTGTACCTTGCGCGCCCATCAGCTCCTATTCCCAGATCCTATCGGATCCCCATGTCGAAATGCAGGGTTGGGTGCAGCAGATGGAGATGCCGGGCGGCGTAGAGACGTCCACTTTCGTTAGCCCGATTAAGATCAACGGAATGATGCAGCCCGTTCGGCGCGGCCCGCCGGCGCTTGATGCCGATCGAAAGGCCATCTTGCAATACTACGGTCAATCTACGAGCTTTGAACCCTGATATGCTGGTTTGGTGATGTCGGGTTAATTTCTTGAACTGCGCTTTCGAGATGACGTGTGGCTCAGGCAGTTGTCCCGGTCACGGCCTTCCAACGCGCGACCGCCCTGAGGCGATGCAGACGGACGGCGATAGCCGAGCGTTTCGAACGAGGCGACACGACGTGCGCCCCTTCATCGTGTAGGCCCTTGCAGCGGCCCCTATGAACGGTCCGCAGCTATGGCTTGCGCCCTTTTCTTCCTAATGGGCTGTTGTTTTATAGGCTTTGGTGTGTGGGGTTTCATAGGACAGCCCACTGACCCCTCCGCTCCCACTTCCACGGTGCTTCTTATGGGCGCTGTGGGCTGGCGGCGGAGGCGGGCGGTACTTCTGGCGAGAACTGCGTATCCGACCGGCCGAGGCAGCGAGCCGGAAACCGATGTAGAGGTTCGCTGAGCGTATTTGAGGCACACCAGCCAGAAGCCCCAACCCGTCCTGAGAGGCGCAGGCCCGGCTACCCCACCCCGCCTCATACCCCCCGTTAAGCACCTTCTCTTCGGTTGCCTTGTCGAGCAGCCCCAGCAGCTCTTCAATTGATGCACGCGCGGTGATGGCAGCAGAGCGGCTTGGTATCGGCCCGATCGCGCGGCTGAGGATTTCCTGGGTGGCGGTGATGCGTGCCGACTCGGACCGACCGTTTATGCAGACGTTCATAAGGGTCGTGAAGGCAGCCGCCGCGGCGGCTTCGAAACGGGAACGGGTCTCGCCTGCAATGGCGCTCCTGATACGGCGGGCAGAAAGCAGGCTCGGCTATATCCCCAGCCTCTCGCTCATCATCGGTGTAGCCGGCCTGCAAAGCCGCTTCAGCGCCATGTTGCGGGCCGCCAGGGCGACGATCGCCGAGACGAAAGCAATCTCCTGCGGGTGGGTGAGATTGGCGATGGTCGTGGATTTTTCCTGGATTTTGCCCTGTTTTTGAGCACCAAGAAATTGAGAAATAAAGCAACTTACAACCCATGGGGCGCCAACATATTTTGCCAAACTGTGTTGCAGGGCGATAAGGTCAGTGTTGGCCAACCTGAACTTCCTTGCTAGCGTTCTGCCCGCGACCAGACCTATCCTGTCGCGTGCTAGTCGGTACCGGAGACTCGATGACATGTCGCGATCTGTCTGCGCCATCGTGGCCATGGTCGCATTATGCTCGTGCGCGCGAACGGATGACGGCACTGTTGAGCCAAAATATGTGATGACGGTTTCGCGTCAGGGCTGGATACCCAGAATGTCCATTCGCAAGAACCGGGAATTGCGGCCAGTTGAACCTACCGTCGAGTTCCTGCCTTCGCCGCCTCTGGAGGCCCCACAAGAGCGTGTCAAACCGAAAACCCGTCGCAAAGCAAAGAAGCCCGTCACCGAAGCTACCAAACAGCCGGACAAACCAGAGCCGCCCCGGAGTTTCCTTTGCAATCGGACTCATTCAACTGATGGACGAACCCGGGTCGTTTGCCAGTAGTCCTCGTCCGCTTGAATAAAAGAGCCCGGCCGTCGAGTTGTGTTCGGGCACCAGGACAGCCGGGAAAGCGAACGTGAGAAGTTGCGGAAAGCAGCTTAAATCTCATGCGATGGCGGCATCAGGACGTAGGTGCCGATTTCGTTTCGACGTAAGCCGAATGCCCCGGGTAGTCGACCATGTGCTGGCGGGCTTGTTCCAGCGCAGCGGGTCTCTCCGTGGTCGGATCGCCTCGGAATGAGCAACCATTGCATATGGCGGTGAAATAGGTGGTCTCAGTGGCAATGCTGCCACCATCACCATGTTCGCTACCGGCCGGACTGCCGCCCGAGCTGGCGGCCCCAAAGGTTCCTATGGAATGGCCCGATGCCGTTTCCGGGTGAAAGGCATCTATCATGGTCTTATCGGTCGTCTTGTTCTTCATCATGCGCCTCCCAAACGTCTCAGTCCAACGCAGGATTAGGATAGCAGCGGACTATTCGGCCGGCGTCAGACGCTTGCCTGCTGCCTGTCCTCCCTTTTGCCGCCCGATCACGATCCAGCCGAACATCAACATTCCCAGCAACACGATCAGCGAGCCGACGGCGGCAATCGGATCGCCGCTTTCATGCCCGGTATGGACCATGCCCACGCCGATCACGAGGACTACCGTCCCGACGATCCAGACATAGGCCTGGATGCTCGCAATGCGGCTCCGGTCGATTTCCGGATGTAGATGGTAGAAAATCCCGAAGAGGAACAGCGAGACCCATCCGAGCAGGTTCAAATGAGCATGTGCCGGCATGGCCGAATGGTCTTGCGAGATCGCCATCTCGATGCCCCAAGCCATGCCAACGAGGACCAGCAGGACCGCTACTGGGAAACAAATCGACGAAGCTTTCATGGAATCCTCCCCTTTACCCGAATAGGCAGAACATTACCCACGCCGCTGGGAATGGTCGCGCACGACCTCTCTCGGCCTGGCGCACCTGATTTTGACATATTCGCCCGGTGATCGTCCGAGGTGAGCGCCGGAAGCCACAAGAGACTGGCCGTAAAGACCGCATTCCATGACACTGTTCGCCTGCGGGCCAACGATCACATCAGTCGCTGTGTAAGGCTGACAATCGGCAGGCGAAATGCTCTGCGCACAAATGAGCACAAGTACCTGGAACAACGAAGGGCCCTCACTTAAATGCTTCAACGCACTTCGCGGCCATAACAGCCGATTTCGTCCCTAAATTCTCCCAAATCAAATCCTGAATTAGATTTATCTGAAATACGCCAAACGGTTAGTGCCCAGGCAGAGCAACCGCAATTGCGGTCAACGTGAGGGCGAACCGGAGTGCGGTAGAGCTGAGCCAATCAGCAAGGGCATGATTGATCGCCATAATGCGTGCTACAAAGGTAGGTAGACCGTGAACTCTACGGTGGCGGTGAACACGACCGGCGTCCATGTTGCTGCCGCCAAATCGCCCCGCGCCTGTTGCACGCTCCCTGGTATAGCCCGGCGCCCAGAGGCATCTTTGTCGTTTATTAAGTGCGCATTATCTTAAGTGCATGCGGGAGAGGCGATCTGTCTCTTGTTACGGGACAGCCTCGGACAAGTGGTGCACTTGACATGTCACACTCTTTTCCCCGGAGTCGACCTTGAGAAGGTGAACTTGTACCCGAGCTTTGCTGAAGCTGTTTCCATCCAAGCCGGTGCCTTTGCAAACCCTCACGCAGCTTCTTTCAAAATCGACTATGGGATGCCAGATACTTCCGGTGACAAACTCTTCCGATTTGGGCGTATGACCGGTTGCCCTTTTGCTAGGGCGTTCGCGAAGCATGAGGCAAGCTCCTGCCGGGACCAAGATAGCCTTAACAAAACGTTTGGTGCTTGCTATGTGATTGCTGGCAATAAAGACGAACGTATAGCTTCGTCGTAAGTTATTGAAATTGTTGGCGCACCCGACAGGATTCGAACCTGTGACCTCTGCCTTCGGAGCAATTTAGGGTACCCATCCTAAATGCACGCTAAGGCACGCTAGAATGCGACGACCACCTGAAACCACTAGAAATTTCGGAATTTCGCGCCGAAATGCATATCCGAAATTTCGCTCCAATATCCGCCCCGCTGCTTCCGTGGTGCTTCCGTGGAAACAGCCCCTCCATGGCACAGGAGACGTCGCATGCCAAAACTAAGCAAGCGCGTCGTAGACGCCATCGAAATCCGTGAGAAGGACTATTTCATCTGGGACGATGAACTGCCCGGTTTCGGCTTGCGCGTGTTCGCGTCCGGGAAGCGCAGCTATCTCATTCAGTATCGCGCTGCCGGCCGAACGCGTCGATACACGATCGGCCTTCACGGTGTTTGGACGCCAGAGACCGCCCGACAGGAAGCGAAGATTCGACTCGACCGCATAGCGCATGGTGACAATCCGTCCGAGGAACGGCAACTCGATCACCAAGCGATGACGGTCAAGGAACTATGCACGCTCTATACGAATGACCTCAAAGCCGGCCTCATTCTCGGGAAGGGTGGCCGCTCCAAGAAGAAGAAGAAGATGGGCACTGACATCTAGCTCGCTCGATCTATTCATGATTACGCCGCCGGCCAAGCCAGATGAAGCAACACAGGCCACGCCGAGCTTGCACTTCAAAGTTGACGGAAACGACCATATCATCAGTCTCCGCAGCGCCGCTTCAAATATTTCATCAGAAAAGATTGCTTGCCTTGCCGTCCCAACACGTCAAGCCTTTGAAACAAAGGCTCTAGATATGGGCAATTCCTCGTTGCTAGGAGTGAGATTGGTGGTTTCGCCAACGCCCAAATCCGTAGGCCTGTCGAATAACGTTGTCACTCTTAACGGCGACGGAGGGTGGGTAACCGTCAAAGGCATCGACCCTCAAACTCTCGATGTTGTTAGCGGCAAGCGTATCGACATGATTTCGATTTCAGGCAACTTGAAGTCCGTGGCCGTTAATGGAAACGAGAGGTCTCTTAAAGTGGGCGACAATTACGTTGCAATTGGGGGCCAAATTAATGGCTCATTTGTTTCCGGCCTCCTGAAGGTTTCTGGAAACGCAGAACTGCTTTGGGTGAACAGCGACCGTGCAAATCAGACAAAGTGGGAGAGCCTGCCTACAGAATACAAGATGCTTTTACTTGCCTTTCTAGGATCGGCCTTCGTATGGATCTCGCGTCGTGTATCGATTCTGGTCAACAAGGCCGAGCGACTTGCGTGGTTGGAGGACGGCGCCTGCTCAAGCCCGTAGCTAGAAAAATCTGGACCATCGTCCATTGTGGCGCATTGCAGTCGAGGTGCTGCGGCACCTCAATGACCGCTTTTTCAATTTTGGCGCCCAGAAGCGGTCGGGCAGGAAACCGCCCCATAGACGTCAAAATGATCCCGGCACGATCGAAGTGGAAATCGATTTCCGCCTCATTCCGGGCCGTTTGCTGACTGTCCGGTTTTGGCCGAGGAGGCCAGCAGGCAGTCATTCAGTGGACGTCTCCATCTCCGCCGTTCCAAGGCAAGGGATGGGTTTTCAAAAATTGTTCGTCCCGGCTTCCCGGCTGTCCCCGTATTCAGCCCTTATGGCTCTCATTTCCCTTCCGATACGGTCGTCAGCACTCTTTGCGCATTAGGCGTCACCGTCCCTTCGCCCAGCCCGTTGATATCGGCGAGGGTAAGCAGGCCGTTTGCGATGCCGTTGGTCATGCGCGTGCACCATGCTTCGGTTGCCTGTTCCACCGGTACGCCCATGAACTCGGCGGCGCCGGTCGGATTATCGCCGATGCCCTGCGCGATGCAGGTGGCGATGGCTCCTTGTCGTTCGTCGTCATCGGCCTTGAGGGCCGCTGCCATCTGCTGAAACTCTTCCTCGCTATCGGCTAATTGCGCCGATGCCGAGCCAATCGGCAGCAAGCTCAAGAGTAGAGCCACCGCGATCGCCGATTTTATCCGCATGCCATTCTCCTCTCCAAGGCAGTTTGCATCCACGTCATTCGCTATGCGTCATGCTGCCGCCAAAGCCGCAAGAGCCGCCGTGATAGTAGTTGCACGGTCCGGCTTCCTCGGATTTCAGAACGCCGTCGTCGTCGCGCGACAGTTCCACCTGGCAGACCGGGGCGGAAGGGTCGTTCGGGTCGTAACTTTGGCCGAGCACGGTTGCTCCGCTCGGCTTGCCGTAGAGCGTGACGGCACCTGCGCAGCCCTCAATGCCCGTCACCAGGTCGATCACCAGATAATCCGGCTTGGCGGTGCCACGACGGATCGTAGCTGTCAGGTCGCCCCCACTCCATTCGCCCGCCCACGGATCGGCGGGAGCAGCATCCGCCTTTGCTGGTTCGGCTTCGGGGGTAGCTTGCAGTGCCGGTGCCTCGACGGGCGGCAGATAGGCGAGGCAGACGCGCCGGGCGTTGCCGTCGTCTACGTCCGGATCGATTCCGTCGGCGGCATCGTCCGTGCAGGAACCGATGGTCCAATAGACGAGGACGCCGCCATCGGCCGCCATCTGGATCGGCCGCACTTCGAGCGACATTCCGCGCGTGCCCTTGAGACGACGGGTCGCACCGTTCGCCGGATCGGTGACGACGAGCCCGTTCTCGCCATTATAAAACAACCGCGCGCCGCTCGGGTCGAGTTGGAAATCCTCCAGTTCGGACCCGCCGGAGGCGATGAGGCGCGGCTCCGTGTCGCCGGCGCGTGCGGCCAGAAGATCGAAGGAGCCATGCCCCCTGTTCTGGTTCCAGACGGTGAAGGCGCCGCCGCCCTGCTCGTTATAACTGTCGTCGTCGAAGCCGGGCAGTCGGTCCGCCTCGGGAGTCTCGCTATTGTAGGGCACGGGGCCGCGCCCCGCGTCATAGGCGGCGAGGTTCTCTTCAATATCGGACGGTGGGTCGGCGACCTCGGCATAGCCGTTCATATCGGCGGCGAACAGCCTGTCCTCGCCGAGCGGCTGGTCGGTGCGTACGTAGAAGCGGCCATCATCGCCCCAGAGCCAGACATTGAGCGCCGCGATATCCTCGGGCTTTTCCACCTTGCCCTTGTGCGTGCGCGGCGAGGCTGCGACCAGCCTGTCGCTTGCCGGTTCGTAGAGCCAGACTTGGATGACATAGCCGGCATCGTCCTTGATGCCCAACGCCATCAGGGGCTTGTCGGGCGAAAGCTGCGCCTCGTAGTCCGCCTGCAGCCATCCATCGGGATAGGCCGCCTTCAAAGGCTCCACCGGCACCGTCCTGACGTCGAGCGGCACCAACGGCGGCGCGGTCATGTCCATCAGTTGTGCGAGGCGCTCCGGATAGATCGTCTGAAGGCACATCAACTGGCTGTATTCCTTCGGGCTCAGTCCGTCCACGCCGCCTTCCAGCGGGGTTACGTTGCCCAGCCCGCAGCGCGTGTCGCGCTCGGCAAGCCATACCTTCTGGCTGGCCTTGACCGAGGCGAAGGCAGCCTCGCCGTCCTGCGCCATGAGCGCGGTCTGGTAGGCATCCGCCATCTGCCCGTCGAGCATGGCGATCGTCTCCCACTTGCAGATCGCCCTGTCGATCTGGCGCGTCGCCCTGGCGCAATCGAAGCCCGGACTGGCAGCGAATGCCGGCATCGCCGCCAGCAAGCCAAGCGCGAGGAAGATATGCGGGATCAATCTTTTCATAGACTATTGCTGCTCGTCGGTCTGTTCGTCCGCCGCGCTTGTGTCCCAGAAGAACAGGACGCCGGTTTCGTCGCCGGGCGTGTAGTTCGTGGCGGTCCACTCGAAGCGTGTCGGCGAGATCTTTTTCGCGTCAGGCGGGCAGAACGCGACGAAATCGGTGGGATGATGCTTGTCGACCTCCAGCCGATAGTGGCCGGCCGGGCCGCGCCAACCATCCCGTGGAGCGAGATGCGTCACGGTATAGAGTTCATAATAATGGTCCCCGGAAAGAAACGCGCGGCGCACGGCATCGTCGATGCAGTAGGCCTGCGTCGCCGAACCGTCAGTCGCTATCTCGGGAAAATAGTCGAGATTGATGTCGCTCCAGTAGCGGGAAACCGGGATATAACTCGCCTCTACGCGAGTCTCGCCCGGCGCAAGAACCGTGTCCCACACGAAATCAGCCTGATAGGTCCATAGCGCCGTGTCGTCGCCCATCAGGCCGCCCGCTGCGAGCGTTGCCTGCTTTTCTGGCGGCAATTGCCGCCATATCGGGTCGCCGTCCGGCCCGGTGAGCAAGGGTACGCCGGCATCGAGCAGTTGTCGGGTGACGTCCTTTCCCTCGAGCAGTGCCCGGCCGTGGCCGGTCAGCGCCTGTTCCTGCCCGTTCACGCTGACGGAGAGGCTTATATAGTTGGCCGGCCGCGTGTCGGCTTTAAGGCCTGCGGTTTCGGATTCTTCATCGAGCGTGGCAATGTCCGGGCTGGCATCCACCGGCATATCCGGCATGGCGAAGCTGAAATGCATCGTCTGCCGCGTGGAAGTCCTGAAGACATAAGCCAGCCGGACGGAATAGATCGAGATATGGACGTCCAGCCGCTCGACGCTGACGCCGGCCGGCAGGTCGAAGATCGGGCCGGTCGCGGCATAGCCGATGTCGCGTCCCGCATATTCGGCAAGCGCTGGGACGGGAGCCAGAAGGCCGGCGACGGCGATCGCGGCAAGCACGGTATGCTTCATTCGCTTCCCTCCGGCTCGGCCAGGCGCGCGAGGCAGAAACGCTCGGGCGCGCTTTCGTCCTGCGCTGCCAGCAATTCGTCACCGCAGGCGTTGCG
>JBDZVC010000225.1:0-7112 GCA_040255475.1 Phyllobacteriaceae bacterium
TCGAAAAATTCCATGTCTTCCGCCAATGACGCCCTGCCCGGCCACGACCGCACCTTCCGGTGCACGTATCCAAAATTATCGGCCCAATTTCATATAGAACGCCTGATACGATCATTCAAATGCGACAGAGGGCGCATTATGTAGGATAGGAGGCGCAAAAGGGCGCCGTTCGCAATCGGAAGGCAATGTGCGCATTTCCCTGCTACCTTTGACGTTCATCCTGCTTCCCGCGCTCGAGATCGCGACTTTCATCGCGGTCGGGCGCGCGATCGGCGTATTGGCGACGCTCGGCTTGATTTTCCTGACATCGATGGCGGGTATCATGCTGTTGCGTGTCCAAGGCCTCGGCTTGCTGAAGCGGGCGCGACAAGGGCTTCGCGCCGGCGAAAGCCCGGAGGCGCCCATGGTGCACGGCGCCATGATCGCCATGGCGGGGCTGCTCCTCATCATTCCGGGCTTCATAACCGACGCGATCGGTTTCCTGCTGTTCATCCCCGCCGTGCGCGAATTCGCCTGGTCGCTCATAGGGCGTCGCGTCGTGGTGAGAGGTTCAAGCTATCACGCCTCTGCCGGTCGTGCTCCGCGCGACGGCAAGACGATCGACCTCGATGCCGAGGACTATTCGTCGGGTCCGAATCCATCCTCGCCCTGGCTGAAACGGGGCGAGGATTAGGCGCGCCGGCGCTAAAACTTGTCTTGGAAAAGCCGCCATGCTAGCGAACCGCCACGATCAGGCGGCCGGCGCGGCGGCCATAGATAAGGAAGCCCCGACAATGGCCGACAACGAAGCGAAAAACGAAGGAAACGGAAGCGCCCAGAAGGCCGGTAACGGCAACGACACGGCTGCCCAGCCGGCGCTCAGGGTCCTGACGCAATATGTGAAGGACCTCTCCTTCGAGAGCCCCGGTGCGCCGCAATCCCTGCGCGGCCGCGACAAGGCGCCGGGCATCAGCATCAACGTGAACGTAAATGCCAATCCGATCTCGGAGAAGGAATTCGACGTACTGCTTTCGCTGAACGCGCAGGCGAGCTTCGAAAAGGACAAGGACGTGCTCTTCAATATCGAGCTCGTCTATGGCGGCGTCTTCCACGTCGAGGGTTTTCCGCAGGAGCACATGCTGCCGATCCTCTTCATCGAGTGCCCGCGGCTTTTGTTCCCGTTCGCCCGTCAGATTATCGCCGAGTGTTCGAGGAATGGCGGTTTCCCGCCGCTGATGATCGACCCGATCGATTTCGCGCAAATGTTCCAGCAGCGCATGGCCGAGGAGCAGGCGCGCCAGAAGGTTCAGGCGACGACCTGATCCGGCCTGGTCGACCCAGCCGCCGGCTTTATCCCGCTATTTTGGCCCAGACGGAATCGTCGCCGAGTACGGCGACGAGGCTTGCGTGCGCGGCAAGATCCGCCTCCGTCAGGCGCGGCGGAAGCGGTGCCGGCCGCTCGGCAATAACGAGCGTGGCCTCCCCACCGGCCGATGATTCCTGCCGGGTAGCCGCTACCGCGACTTCGAGGCCGAGTGCCGCCTGCTTACCCCCAATCAGCTCGATATAGACTTCTGCCAGCAATTCACTGTCGAGCAGCGCGCCGTGCTTCGTACGATGGCTGTTGTCGATCCCGTAGCGGCGGCAAAGCGCATCGAGCGAATTCGGTCCCATAGGATGCTTGCGCTTGGCGATCGCCAGCGTGTCCACGATGCGATGCGTCTCGATCAGCGGATGGCCGCAGCGCTCGAACTCGGCGTTGATGAAGCCGAGATCGAAATGCGCGTTGTGGGCGACCAGCCGGGCGCCGTCGATGAATTCCAGGAATTTCGCAGCAATGGCATCGAAGAACGGCTTGTCGGAGAGGTCGGCATTGCTGATGCCATGGACGGCGAGCGCCTCCGGATGAACCTCGCGCCCTTGCGGATTGATCAAGACGTGAAAATTCCGCCCGGTGGGAAAACGGTTGACGAGTTCGACGCCACCGATCTCGATGACCCGGTCGGCCCTCGAATCCAGCCCCGTCGTTTCCGTATCAAAGACGATTTCACGCATCGAATCAGCTCCGCAAAAGGATGCCCGGCAACGCCTAGAGGGGCAAGTGTCGCGCTTTGCCCGGCGCAGCCTTGTTCGTAAGTTCTTCAACAATCCGCTCGACGGCAAGGCGTGCAGGTTCCATGCCCCTGCCGCTGTCGATAATATAGTCCGCACGGCGGCGCTTTTCGGCGTCGGGCACCTGCTTCTTCAGGATCGCGTCGAATTTGGCCTCGGTCATGCCGGGCCGGGCCAGAACTCTCTCCCGCTGCATTTCAGCCGGAGCGCTCACCACCGCGACCTTGTCGACACGCCCTTCGGCGCCGACCTCGAAGAGGAGCGGGATGTCGAGCACGACAAGCGGCGCGCCCTTCCCGCGCTGCTCTTCCAGGAAAACCTTCTCGTCCTCCCGCACCAGCGGATGCACGATGGCTTCAAGTTCCATCAGCGCTTGCGGATCACCGAGGACCCTTTTCGCGAGTTTTTCGCGATCGACCACGCCGTTCGAGGTCGTTCCGGGAAAACGGCGTTCAATAAGGGGTGCGGCCTTCCCGGAATAGAGCCGATGTACCGTCTCGTCCGAATCGTGGACGGGTACGCCCGCTTCCATGAACATCCGGGAAGCGGTCGATTTTCCCATTCCGATCGAGCCGGTGAGACCGAGCACGATCATTGCGCGTTCTCCAAATCGGCGACGGCTTTCTTCCGTAAGCCTTCGCTTACGGTGGGTCGCTGACCGAACCAGCGTTCGAAGCCGGGAACGGCCTGATACAGCAGCATGCCGAGCCCTTCCGACGTCGCCAGCCCACGCGCCCTGGCCGCCTTCAGAAGCGCTGTTTCAAGCGGCACATAGACGATATCGGCGACAACGGCATGCGCCGGCAGCGGATCGAGATCGACTTCCAGCGCGGACTCGCCCTTCATGCCGAGCGCCGAAGTGTTGACGAGAAGATCCGCATCGCCGAGCAATCCGGCGACCGCCTCCCAGCGATGCGCGGACACACCCCCGCCCGAACGGCCGGCGAGTTCCCTGGCGCGCGGCAGCGAGCGGTTCGCGAGACGGATATCGTCATAGCCTCGTTGCTTGAGCGCGTGGAGAATGGCGCGCGCGGCCCCGCCCGCGCCAAGAACAACCGCCTTCCGGCCTTCCGCCCATTGCGGAACCTCGTCGTCCAGATTGGCGGCAAAGCCGTAAGCGTCGGTGTTGCCGCCGCACAGCCGGCCGTCCGCATCGAACCAGATCGTATTGACCGCGCCGATCGCCTCGGCATCACGGTCCCGTTTCTCGACGATCCGGAAGGCTGCCTCCTTGTGCGGAATGGTGACGTTGCCACCGGCGAATCCGTCTCGTCCGATGCTCCCGAGGAATTCCGGAAAGGCATCCGGCGCGACATCGACACCCTCGTAGGAGCCGGCAAGACCAAGCTCCTCCAGCCAATAGCCGTGGATCAGCGGCGAGCGCGAATGCGCGACCGGGTGGCCGCAGACGAAGGCCCGGCGGGAGCTCTCAGCCATCGATCGCTCCGCGATCGTGCAGCGCCGCGAAAAGTGGCAGGAGCGGCAGGCCGACGATGGTGAAGAAATCGCCTTCGATCTTCTCGAAGAGGCGAATGCCCCTCCCCTCGATCTGGTAGCTGCCGACGCTCCCGAGCGCCGCCTCCCCGACATCTGAAAGATAGCGACCGACAGCGGCCGGATCGAGCTTCCGCATTGTCATATGCGCTACAGAAGTATGCCGCCAAACGGCTTTGCCCTCTCCGACCAGCACCACGGCGCTGCTAAGCTGGTGCGTCCTGCCGGAGAGACGCAGCAATTGCCGCCGCGCAGCTTCCATGTCGGCCGGCTTATGGAAAAGTTCATCACCCAGCGAAAGCGTCTGGTCCGACCCTATCACCAGCGCCGCCGGATGCCGTTCGCTCACGGCGATCGCTTTCGCCTCGGCAAGCACGGCCGCAACGTCTTCCGGCGTCGCACCGCTGCCGGCAAGTGCGGCTTCCACGGCGCGTTCGTCGATATCCGGCTTCTGCGCCGAGAATTCCAGCCCGGCATTCCGAAGCAGCATCCGGCGGTGCGGACTGCCGGAAGCGAGAATTATTTCCTGTGCCACGTCTCACCTGTTCCGATCGGCTGATCGCTAGCGCGCCTTGCTTCGAAGCGCAACGATTGCCGCCGCGGTTTCCTCGATCGAGCGCCGTGTGACGTCGATCATGGGCCAACCGCCTCGGGTGCAGATCTGCCGTGCATAAGCAAGCTCCTCGGCAATATTCACCCGGTCGGTATAGGCGCGTGCGTCATAGGCCGGCGTCGAGCCGAGGATGCGGTTCTCTCGCACATGGGAAATGCGCTCTGCGGATGCGATCAGCCCGACGATCAACGGCTTCTGCACCCGGCTGAGGCTTTCCGGCATCGGCACGCCGAGCACGATCGGAATGTTTGCCGTCTTAATGCCCCTGTTCGCCAAGTAGATGCTGGTTGGTGTCTTCGACGTGCGCGATATGCCGATCAGAACGACATCGGCCTGCTCGATATCGTCCGGCAACTGGCCGTCATCGTGCTCCATGGTAAAGTTCAGCGCGTCGATCCGCCGGAAATATTCGGTGTCTAGGACATGCTGCGCACCTACCCGACGACCAGCCGGCGTGCCGAGATAGGACTGGAAGACGAGCAGCACCGGTTCCAGCACCGAAACGCAGGGAAGACCCATACCCGCGCAGCTCTCGTCGATGCGGCGGGCAAGATCCTGATCCACGACGGTATAGAGGACGATACCGGGCTCCTGATCGATATCGTCCAATACCTTGGCCAGTTGGCGCTCTGTTCGGATCAGCGGATAGATGTGCTCGATGGCGCGCGCATCCTTGTATTGGGCGGCGGCCGCACGGCCGGCCGCCAGGAGCGTTTCGCCCGTCGCATCGGAGATCAGGTGAAGATGGAAGAAGCTCTGGGGCTTGTTCAACAGATGGAATCCGACCTGTGATCAATTGTGGATAAACCGCCAGACCACGGCCGAGCGTCGGACGCAACTGTATCAGATGCCGACTTGTCCACAATCGGACCCGATGTGGGGAAGAATCCTCCGTGTCTGTGGATAGCGGAGACAGGATAGGGTTTCCACATCGAGGTGGAGGAATGTTAATTTCGTGCTAACCATGTAACATATTGAGAAATAACATAATTCTTAATTTATCCAAATGTTCGTCCACAGAGGATAAATGTATGCGCGACAATATGCTGGCTCGCCGGCATGCGGCTGTGATGGGATAAGCCGTAATCCCTGCTTCCAACAGAGTCGTAGAATCAAAATCAGATTCTCCAAGATTCATTTTTAGAAAGAATCCGGGACATCATTTTGAATCGCTTCCGCTCCGTCCTTGAAGTCCTGAGTGGGAAACAGGTGTTTCCGCCTCCTGTCTGGCTCATGCGCCAAGCCGGGCGGTATCTGCCCGAGTACAAGGAAACGAGACGGAAGGCGGGGAGCTTTCTGGACCTCTGCTATACGCCCGATCTGGCCGCCGAGGTCACGCTGCAGCCGATTAGACGTTTCGGCTTCGACGCCGCCATCCTGTTTTCGGACATATTGGTGGTGCCGCACGCGCTCGGGCGGGAAGTGCGTTTCGAGGAGGGGAGAGGTCCGCTTCTGGAGCCGATCGGCGTCGGCGACATCGAGAAACTCTCGTTTGCCGGGTTCTATGACCGTCTGCGGCCCGTCTACGAGACGGTCGGCAGGGTTCGGGACGGCCTGCCGGAGGAAACGACACTGCTCGGCTTTTGCGGGGCGCCGTGGACGGTCGCGACCTATATGATCGCGGGTCATGGTACGCCGGATCAGTCACCGGCGCGGCTTTTTGGTTATCGCCATCGGGAGGCGATGGACCGGCTGCTCTGGAGA
Organism: Phyllobacteriaceae bacterium; assembly: GCA_040255475.1. Taxonomy (GTDB): domain Bacteria; phylum Pseudomonadota; class Alphaproteobacteria; order Rhizobiales; family Rhizobiaceae; genus Mesorhizobium_L. The sequence continues at coordinate 5,903 of JBDZVC010000225.1, forward strand.
CTGGCGGAGGTTTCGGCGGAATATCTGATCCGTCAGATCGAGGCCGGCGCCGATGCGGTGCAGATTTTCGATTCCTGGGCGGGCGTGCTCGACGAGGAATGCTTCGAACGATACTGCGTGCGGCCCGTTGGCGAAATTGTCGCGCGGGTGCGGCGGCGCTTCCCCGATGTTCCGATCATCGGTTTTCCGCGTGGGGCGGCGGGAGCCTATCGCTCCTACAGGGAAAAAACCGGTGTGACGGCGCTGGGGCTCGACTGGACCGTTCCAATGTCGATGGCGGCAGAGCTGCAAGGCGAGGGACCGGTGCAGGGTAATCTCGACCCGGTACGGCTCGTTGCCGGCGGCAACGCACTTGCCGAAGGTATCGATACGATTCTGGACAAGCTCGGCGCGGGACCGTTGATCTTCAATCTCGGGCATGGGATCACGCCTGAAACGCCGATCGCGCATGTCGAGGCGCTCATAGGGCGGCTGAGGGAGGTGAAAGCGTGACAGAGCCTGACGCACGGGAAGACAGCCGGACGAGCGGCGCCAAGGCGGCGCGACGGGCCGTAATTGCGTTGGTTGTATTCGCTGCGATCGTTGCGCTGATCTTCTATTTCGATCCGGCCAATCTCTATGCCTGGGCGAAAGCGGTTCACGTCATCGCAGTGATCTCATGGATGGCCGGTATGCTCTATCTGCCGCGGCTGTTCGTCTACCATGCCGAGAGTCCGGTCGGTTCCCAGCAATCGGAAACCTTCAAGGTGATGGAGAGGCGGCTTTTGCGGGCGATCATCAATCCGGCGATGATCGTCACATGGGCGCTCGGTCTCTGGCTCGCCTGGAGCGGATTCCATTTTGCCGGCGGCTGGTTGCACGCCAAGATCGCGCTGGTGCTGGTGATGTCCGGCGTGCATGGTTATTTTTCTTCGGCTGTCCGCGCATTCGCTGAGGATCGCAACAAAAAATCGTCACGCCACTGGCGGATGATGAACGAGGTTCCCACATTACTGCTGATCGGCATTGTCATCCTGGTCGTCGTCAAACCGTTTTGACGGGCACCTAAATCCCGACTTGCTCTTTAGGGGCGGGAACGGTAGATAGACGATCTCTCCTCAGCCTGACGGAATGCCAGAAACGCGCTGCCGCAGGCCATTATCGCACAGCCGATACCTCCCCGAACTCTCTTACGAGCCCGCATCATGCAGGAAATGAAACTACAGGAACT
>JBDZVC010000226.1:0-7064 GCA_040255475.1 Phyllobacteriaceae bacterium
TGGTGGCGCCCATCTGCACCGTGTCGAAGCGCCGCCATTGCTGATAGCGCTCCAGCACGTCTAGCGCGCCGATGTCCTGGCCGAGCCGGTCGGCCTCGACCACGGTCTGGGCAAGGGCGGCTGCGTCCTTGAAACCGAGATTGAGGCCTTGTCCGGCGATCGGATGGATGCCGTGCGCGGCGTCACCGGCAAGCGCGAAACGCGGAGCGACGAATGCGCGCGCGAGCGTCAGCCCGAGCGGCCAGGCACGGCGCGGCCCCTCGACATGGATCTCGCCGAGCTTCAGGCCGAAACGCCGCTCGAGTTCGGTCTCGAAGACGAAATCGTCCTCCTTGACGAGCCGTTCGGCATCGGCCGTGCGCTCGGTCCAGACGATGGAGGAACGGTTGCCCTTCAGCGGCAGGGTGGCGAAGGGGCCGGCGGGCAGGAAATGCTCCTCGGCGCGGCCATTATGCGGACGCTCATGGGCTACCGTGCAGACGATGCCGGACTGGCCGTATTCCCAGTTCACCGTCTTGATGCCGGCCATGTCGCGCAGGCGCGAGCGCACGCCGTCGGCTGCGACCAGCAGACGGGTTTCAAGCGAGCCGCCATCGGCAAGATGCACCGTCACGGCGGCCGGACCCGTGTCGAAACGTTCGACCGCCACGCCTTCGATCAGGTCGATGCCGAGACCGGCGGCGCGCTTGCGCAGCGCGCCGTTCAACACGCGGTTGGCGACCATATGGGCGAAGGGCTCACCCGGACGGACCTCGCCGTCGAAGGTGAGGAACACCGGCCGCACGGGATCGGAAGTGCGCGAATCGGTGATGACCATCTCGGTGATCGGCTGCGCCTCCGGCTCGATATCCTCCCAGACGCCGAGCCGGTCGAGCATGCGCTTGGCGGCGGCGGCGACGGCGGAAGCGCGGCCGTCCTTCTCCCAGGCGCCGGCAGGCGCGGCGTCGACGATGGCGATCCGAAGATCGGGCCGGGCGGCACGCATGGAGACGGCGGTCGCCAGCCCGACATAGCCGGCACCCGCGATCAGCACGTCGAGCCGGGCATCTTCTGTCTTCCGCCTTTTCGGCACTGTCTTTCGCGCGGCCATCCGACGCTCCCTTTGAACGAACCCGCCTTGACTTCACCGGTTGATCTATCCGAAACCGGAGGCGCTGCAAGAGGCCGGCGGCAGGCCGGTGGAGGAGAAGACCCGATGTCGGCGGCCATGCAGGAGCTGCTTTCCATTCTCGACCTGGAAACGCTCGAATACAACCTCTTCCGGGGTCGCAGCCCGAGCGTGCGCTGGCAGCGCGTGTTCGGCGGACAGGTGATCGGCCAGGCGCTGATCGCGGCACAGCGCACCGTCGTGGCGGAGCGGCCGGTGCATTCGCTGCACTGCTATTTCATGCTCCCGGGCGATCCCGAAGTGCCGATCGTCTACGAGGTCCATCGCATCCGCGACGGCCGCAGCTTCACCACCCGCAGGGTAGTCGCCATCCAGCGCGGGCAGGCGATTTTCTCGCTGGAAGCCTCCTTCCAGGTGGAAGAAAAAGGGCTCGATCACCAGCTTCCGGTGCCGCTCGACGTGCCGCGGCCCGAGACGCTGAAAAGCCAGCGCCAGCTTCTGGAGGAGACAGGCGAGCGCGTGCCGGAAAACATCCGGAAATTCTGGGCGCGCGAACGGCCGCTGGAGCTGAAGCCGGCGAATGTCGAACACTACACCAGCCGCGACCGCCTGCCGCCCCGGCAGAATGTCTGGCTGCGCGCGCTCGGCAAGGTGCCGGACGACCGCGCCATCCAGGCCGCTGTGCTCGCCTATCTTTCCGACATGACGCTGCTCGATACGTCCACCTTCGCGCATGGCCGCTCCGGTTTCGATCCGGACCTCCAGATGGCCAGCCTCGACCATTCCATGTGGTTCCATCGCGCCCACCCGCTCGACGGCTGGCTGCTCTATGCGCAGGACAGCCCGTCGTCTTCCGGCTCGCGCGGCCTCTCGCGCGGCACGCTGTATGGCGAGGACGGAACGCTGATCGCCTCGACGGCCCAGGAAGGCCTGATGCGGCTGAGGACCAGACCGAGGAACCAGTGAGATTCACCCGGCGATGCGGTAGCCATATGCACAGTGATTAATCAATATTGCTTCTTTGCCTAGTTTTTAAGCTGCACAGGGCAGTAAACCGGGCGCTCCACTTCGCTCGCGATCCGTAAAGTCCGGAAATTCAACGCCGCATGCCGATTGGCACGCTGCGTGAATTGCCTCTCGCACTTGTCGGGATACGCCGGCAGCAAAAGAGCGAGAACGGATGAAATTCATGACGGCCAGGATCCATTTCAGGAGCGCCACGCTCGCAGCCATCGCCGCTTCGATGTCGAGCGCGCCTGCCTTCGCACAGAACGCGCCGAAACTCGACACCGGGAACACCGCCTGGATGCTCACCTCGACCGCGCTGGTGCTGATGATGACGATACCGGGGCTGGCGCTCTTCTATGGCGGCATGGTGCGCAAGAAGAACGTGCTCGCCACTGTCATGCAGAGCTTCGCCATCTGCTGCCTGATAACGGTGCTCTGGTTCGTCGTCGGCTATTCGCTCGCCTTTTCCGATGGCGGCGGCATGAACGCCTGGCTCGGCGGCCTGTCGAAGAGCTTCTTCTCGGGCATCACCATCGGGACGCTGTGGGCGCCGGGCACCGCCAACATCCCCGAATACGTATTCGCCGTCTTCCAGATGACCTTCGCGATCATCACGCCGGCGCTGATCGCCGGTGCCTTCGCCGAACGTATGAAATTCTCCGCGATGCTGATCTTCATGGCCGTCTGGCTCCTCGCCGTCTACGCGCCGATCGCACACTGGGTGTGGGGCGGCGGCTTCCTCGGCGGCGCCGGCGTGCTCGATTTCGCCGGCGGCACGGTCGTGCACATCAATGCCGGCGTCGCCGGGCTGATGTGCGCGCTCGTCATGGGCAAGCGCGAGGGCTACGGAACGGTCAACATGGCGCCGTATAACCTCGTCTATTCCGTCATCGGCGCATCGCTGCTGTGGGTCGGATGGTTCGGCTTCAATGCCGGATCGGAACTCGCGGCGGACGGGCTTGCGGGCGCCGCGATGGTCAACACGCAGATTGCCGCTGCGGCCGCCGGCCTTGCCTGGATGTTCACCGAATGGCTGGTGGCGAAGAAGCCGAGCGTGCTCGGCATCGTCTCCGGCGCGGTGGCCGGCCTTGTCGCGGTGACCCCGGCCGCCGGCTTCGTCAACCCGACCGGCGCCTTGATTATCGGCATCGCGGCCGGCATCCTCTGCTATTTCGCCGCGGTCAGGCTGAAGCATGCGTTCGGCTATGACGATTCGCTCGACGCTTTTGGCGTGCATGGCATTGGCGGCATCGTCGGCGCGCTCTTGACCGGCCTCTTCGCCGACCCGGCGATCAACCCGCTCGGCAAGGATGCCTCGGTCGTCACGCAGCTTTACGGAATAGCCTTCACCATCGTGTGGACGGCGCTCGTGTCGCTCGTCATCCTCTATGTCCTGAAGGCGACGATCGGCCTGCGTCCCTCGACACAGGAAGAGATCGAGGGCCTCGATCTCTCGCAGCATGGCGAGGTGGTGCCGTGATCTGGAGGGCTGCCATCCGGAGAAGCGGGAAAGGTTGAAGTCAGCCTTACGCCGATCACCCTTTTGCCTGCCGGCCGACAGGCTTGGAGAAGGCGTTGGTGAAGAGAACGCCGCCATGGTCGTCGGCCACTTCTCCAAGTACGACCTCGAAATGTCCGCCTCCGAGCCGTGCCAGCGCAAAGCCGCCCAGAAAGGCGGCTTTCGGCTTGAACAGGTCGAGCGTGCCATGGCGATAGATCATCGGCGTTTCATGCTGATGGCCATGGAACATCCCGATCACATTGGCGGAGGCGATGATGTCGAGCAGCGCCTGCTGTTCCGCCTGCGACCACCAGCGCATCTTGCCGGCGCCGTCATCGTCGAAAGTCGATTCGGCCGGGTCCCAGCGCTCCGTCGAAAAAGGGTCCCAGCCGTAATGCTGGAAGAGCACGACCGGTCTCCTCCCGACCGCCGCAAGGTCGTTTTTCAGCCAAGGCAGGCCGCTGATCGCGCCCTTGCGCGTATCGCCGCCGAAACGGTGAAGCTGAACGAGATGCAGCGGACCCCAGTCCCATGAATAGCTCTCGCTCAGCGGATCGAAGCTGTTCGCCGGTACCGGCGCCTTGAAAAACACGCTCGGCTCGTGAGTGATGCGCACGTAATCGCGCAGCTCGTTGCGATACCAGTCGATGTTGGGCGGCCTTCCGTCCTGGTCGAGGTCATGGTTGCCCAATCCCGCATAGACCGGATAGTGGACCGTGTCAGGCCCGGTCCCTTTCTGGTAGCGGTGGCTGAACTGGAGGATCTGCGTGCCTTCCTCCGGCTCCGCCGTCTGGCCGCCGCCATCGTCGGTCATGTCGCCGCCGACGACAATGCCGCGTGATGCGCTTATGCGCTGGCCGGCGCTCGGCAGATGCGTCGCCTGTTTCCCGATCGCGCGCGGCCAGTATTTCCCGGCCAGATGGTTGAGCGCATGCACATGCCTGAGCAGATTGGCGTCGGTCTTGCCTTCCCGCAGGCAATTGGTGCTGAGCCCCATCCCCACGCGGCAGGCATGGACGTCGCTGATGAACAGGAACGTCACCGCGCCATCGCTGGCCCGGGCCGGTGCCGGCGTCGCCAGCACGGCGACACAACCGAGCATGAAGGCTCGCCTCGGGATCGCTCGAGCGTCACGATGGCCCATCGCCGGAAACAGGCTCCTTTCCGCCGCACGGCTAGCAGGACAATGCCACACGGTATTTTTCCCGCGCGCTTCGACCCCGGTCAAGGGCCGTCCGGGACGGGCGTGAGGTCTGTGTGCTCAAAGTGATTGCTGCCCTCGGAACCATACTGCGCCCCATGGGTTTTCGGCGGGTTATGCCAAGACGCCCGACGCGATTCGAAATTCTCATCCCGCAGGTGATGAAAGAGGCGGAGGCTGATGACGCGGTCGAGCCTCCTTCGTCGGGCTATCAGGTGAGTGGCAGGTTCTGCCCGGCGTCTTGGATGGCCGCTCCATTTTCGGTCTCGTTCGCTTTGAACCGCATCGGTCCTGCCGGCAAGCGTCGGGATCGTGACACCTGAAACGCAACAGAACCCCGCCGGGCGATTGAGCGGTAACGGCAGTAACGCCCGGCACTGGAGGCCTTGGAATATAGGCCTCCGAAAATGCCATGGTTAATGCCGTCTTTACCATCCCCTCGTAGGCTCGCCGCCAAATATCCGTGCCGTGCGGGTTTCCGGCGCGGCTGGTTCCTGCGGGGAAATTTGCATGCGTTCAGCGGTTGAGGCGCCCTTCGATTTGAATGAGACGGGGTTCGGCATCCACGCTTTCCTGAGACGGCTGGTCGAACGCACCATCGGCCTGGCTCTCTTCGGCGGCGTGGCGTTCGCCGTCGCCAGCCTCGCGACCTGGAATGTCGACGATCCGAGCTTCTCCAACGCGACCGATCATGCACTCTCCAACGCGATGGGCTATCCGGGCGCGGTCGTCTCCGATCTCCTCATGCAGTTCTTCGGACTTTCGGCGCTGATGGCGCTGGTGCCGGCCGTGGTCTGGGCCTTTCTGCTGGCGACGGGACGCGGCATCGACCGCAAGCCGCGCCGCGCCGGCGCATGGCTATTGGGCGCGGTGCTCGCCGCCGGTGTCGCGGGCTGCGTCTCCGCGCCGCCGACCTGGCCGCTGCCGACTGGGCTCGGCGGCGCTTTCGGCGACCTGATCCTCAACCTGCCGGCGCTTTTCATCGGCGGCTATCCGAAGGGCGTCGCCGCTATCGTAATAGGCGCGGTGCTCGTCGGTCCGGCGATCTTCTTCCTCGCCTATGGCGCGGGGCTGATCGGCCGCGAGGCAGCACCTGCCAAGCCTGCCCGTCAGCGCAAGCGCGCGGCAAAAGCACCTGTCATCGAGATGGATGAGGACCTTGATGAAGAGGAGGAGGACGAGGAAGAAGATGACGGCATGCCGGCGCTTGGCGCTGTCTTCCATTGGTGGCTTTCGCTTCGCGCCTTCTTCCATCGCCTCAGGATGCGCGGCGGCCACGCCCTCGGCATCGAGCCGGCCATGCGTTCGCTTCCCGCCGAGACAGGCGTTCCGACGGTCGATCCGGAGCCGCGCCCCGGCATGGCGCGCGGCGCTCGCGTCGAGCCGGAATTCTCCTCGTTCGGTGGAGCGCCCGACGAGGATATCGACCTGGCGGATTTTGATATCGACGACGAGGATGCCCCGATGCCTGCCGGACGGCCGGCGGTGCAGGCCACCCGCAGCGGCGGGCCGGCCGGTGCGACAGGCCCGCGCATCGAAGGCCCCGCGGCACGCCCCGTTCCCGGCGCGCGCGTGACGCGCGAGGCACAGACCTCGCTGCTGGCCAGCGATACGTTCGAGATGCCGTCTCTGCATTTCCTCGCCGAAGCGCGCAGCGTCGCGCGCGATCCGAGCCTGTCGCCGGAAGCGCTGCAGCAGAACGCCCGCCTGCTCGAAGGCGTGCTGGAGGATTTCGGCGTCAAGGGCGAGATCATCCATGTCCGCCCCGGCCCCGTCGTCACCCTCTACGAGCTCGAGCCGGCGCCGGGCATCAAATCGTCCCGCGTCATCGGCCTCGCCGACGACATCGCCCGCTCGATGAGCGCGATCGCCTGCCGCGTCGCCGTCGTGCCCGGGCGCAACGCGATCGGTATCGAACTGCCCAACGCCAAGCGCGAGACCGTCTATCTGCGTGAACTGTTGGCAAGCCGCGATTTCGAGCAGTCGAAGGCGAAGCTTGCGCTGGCGCTCGGCAAGACGATCAACGGCGAGGCCGTCATCGCCGATATCGCCAAATTCCCGCACCTGCTCGTCGCCGGCACCACCGGTTCGGGCAAGTCGGTGGCGATCAACACGATGATCCTGTCGATCCTCTACCGCATGACGCCGGCCGATTGCCGGCTGATCATGATCGACCCGAAGATGCTGGAGCTGTCGATCTATGACGGCATCCCGCACCTCCTGACGCCGGTGGTCACCGACCCGAA
>JBDZVC010000227.1:0-6976 GCA_040255475.1 Phyllobacteriaceae bacterium
TTCTGCCTCGTCGTCTCTGCTGCGCTGAGCGGTCGCGCCGCCGCCCGCGGACGGGTGTGGGACGGCAACAGGGTTCATGAAAAGTCCGGTCCCCATATCCACATCGAGCGGCTCTGTCAAAGCCTATCGAACGAAGCGCCGGCGGCAAGCAAAACAGTGTGGATTTGAGGGCGGGCCCCGGCTTCGATCGAGGGGTGACCGCCGACAGGCGCCATGTTAGGAGACCACGCCCGCAAGGGTTGCCGCAACCCCGGAAAACGCCGCCGAAGCCATGACCCACCAAGTGCCGCCCCGCCACGCCGTATCGCATCGTTCCGCCGCGCTTTCCGGGCGTGTCCGCGTGCCGGGCGACAAGTCGATCTCGCACCGGTCCTTCATGTTCGGCGGCCTCGCTTCGGGCGAAACGCGCATCAGCGGCCTGCTCGAGGGCGAGGATGTCATGCGAACGGGCGAGGCGATGAAGGCGATGGGCGCCGCCATCCGCAAGGAAGGCGACGAATGGGTGATCCGCGGCACCGGCAACGGCGCGCTGCTCGAACCGGCGGCGCCGCTCGATTTCGGCAATGCCGGCACCGGTTCCCGGCTCACAATGGGCCTTGTCGGCGCCTATGACATGGAAACGACCTTCATCGGCGATGCCTCGCTGTCGAAACGGCCCATGGGCCGCGTCCTCGATCCGCTACGCCAGATGGGCGTGCAGGTCGTGAAGGCGGCCGAAGGCGATCGCATGCCGATCACGCTGCGCGGACCGAAGGCGACAGCGCCGATCGTCTATCGCGTGCCGATGGCCTCCGCCCAGGTGAAATCGGCCGTCCTGCTTGCCGGCTTGAACACGCCGGGCGTGACCACGGTCGTCGAGCCGGTGATGACGCGCGACCACACCGAAAAGATGCTCCGGGGCTTCGGCGCGGAATTGGAAATCGAGACCGATCAGGAAGGCGCGCGGCATATCCGCCTCCAGGGCCAGGGCCGGCTCACGGGGCAGACGATCGTCGTGCCGGGCGATCCGTCTTCCGCCGCCTTCCCGCTGGTTGCGGCGCTTATCGTGCCCGGTTCCGACATTATAATAGAGAACGTGCTGATGAACCCGACCCGTACCGGCCTTATCACCACGCTGCTCGAAATGGGCGCCTCGATCGAATTCCTGAACGGGCGCGACGCCGGCGGCGAGGATGTCGCCGATCTGCGCGTCCGGCATTCCGGGCTTCGCGGCGTGACGGTGCCGGCCGACCGCGCCCCCTCCATGATCGACGAATATCCGGTGCTGGCCGTGGCCGCCGCCTTCGCCGAGGGCGAGACGCTGATGCAGGGGCTCGACGAACTCCGCGTCAAGGAAAGCGACCGCCTTGCCGCCGTTGCGCGCGGTCTGGAAGCGAACGGCGTCGATTGCACCGAGGGCAAGGACTTCCTGGCCGTGCGCGGCCGCCCCGGCGGCAAGGGCCTCGGCGGCTCGCATGGGGAGAGGGCGGTGGCCACCCATCTCGATCACCGTATCGCCATGAGCTTCCTCGTGCTGGGCCTCGCGGCCGAAAAGCCGGTGACCGTCGACGACGCCAATATGATCGCCACCAGCTTCCCGGAGTTCATGGGACTGATGCGCGGGCTGGGCGCGGAGATCGGGTAGGCATTTCCTTAGCATCGCGTAGGGTTTCTCGGGTTGTCGAGAAGCCCGAGAAGCTTCCGCATCTGTGGAGGAACTGACGGGGAGTATGGATCAAGGGCGGAAGGCGTGGAGAAATCCACTTTGTGAAAAATGGAATGTCAGGCGAAATACCTGATTTGAAACCGGAATTTCCTCGCGACAAAGGTATCAGGCCGAATCTTGTCCACGGCGCGACCGCCAGGAGAACCGCGGCCGGCGTTCCGCACATCCGATCGGAGTGCCTGAAGTCCCGAATCCGACGAGGCGGAATGTCGACGCTACTCGAAGGCTGTCAGCCCTCGTCAGAGCGGATCGTGTCGTCTTCGGCCGGCCACAGGCATAAAAGGGCGGAAGCGGCGGCGCGGGCACGAAGCCTGGCCTGCTCGGGAGCCGGCGGATCGACGAGGCGAAGCAGTAGTCCCATCATCAGGTCGCCCCAGAGCAGGGCCAGGAATTGCTCTGCCAACTCGACGGGGTTCCCGCTCAGAAGACGGCATGCCCGAGCCTTCTCGATCACCGCTCCCAATTCCCGGCGCGCTGCGGCCCGGCCGATCGAATCCAACGCCACTGCGATCTCCGGCGCCCGTTCGGCTTCGGCTATCGCAAGCCGGAACACACCGATGACAACCGGGTCGCAGATCTCGCGAAGCAGCCGTTCCCCGAAGGCCGCCAATATTTCGGCGAGACTTTCGCGATCACGGGGCTCGGGCAAGCCGGCCGGCGGACGCATTCTGCCGGCTCGTTCGGTGATGCAGGCGACAAGCATGTCGTGCTTGTTGCCGACCAGAGCATAGAGCTCGCGCTTGGAGACTCTCGCGCGCGTCGCGATCTCCAGCATGCTCGTTTGCGAATAGCCATGTGCGCTGAAGGCCGCGAATGCGGCGTCGACAATGCGTGCCCTGACGGAGGTCCCTTCCGCGCCTGCCGACGACGGCGGAACCTCGGATGCTGTCACCATATCTTCTTCCTTGACTTTGGTACCGATGAGTACCAGGGTTATACCATCAATGCTGGGCGAGATAGTCGCGACAGGAGACGTACATGTCACCATCGGCCATTTTCGGAATCCAGCTCGTCCTGGCTTATGTGCCCTGGCTCCTTTTCCTCGGCGTCTATGTCCTGCCCAGGCTGAGGTCGATGGACCATGTCGAGGTGCAGCGCGCCATCGCCACTTTGCACAGTTTCCGCTTCTTCGGGCTGGTCTTTATCGTTCCGGGCGTCGTCGGTCCCGGTCTGCCCGCGGGCTTCGCGACGTCCGCCGCCTACGGTGATTTCGCCACCGGGATCCTAGCCATGTTGGCTCTGGCAACCGTTCGGGTGCGCCCGCTGTTCTGGCTGTTCGTCGTTGCCTTCAACATCGTGGGAACAGCCGATCTTCTCGTCAATTACTATCACGGCGCCGAGTTCGGGCTTCCGGAACAGGCGGGGGAACTGGCGGCGACCTACTGGATCCCGATCCTCTATGTGCCCGCCCTGATGATCACGCATGTCATGGCGTTTTATCTGCTCCTGCGGCCCCAGCCCAAGGCGGCCCAGGCCCTCGCCGGCGGACATCGTCCTGGTCCGGGCTAGTCGTCCGGGGTTTATGCCGGGCCGACTACGGCGCCCATTCCAGAATCCTTCAATCTGCCTGCATGTAATCCGCGACGCTGTAGCAATGGCTCGCCTGGTAGGCGTTCCGCCCCCGGTTCATGTGCGTCAGGTTGAACGTCCGAATGGCGCGCAACACGCGGCGGCTCGCCAGGAATTTGCGGATCGAGACAGAGGAACGCACATTGATGCCGAAAATGTCGGCGCCGCGCGGGAAGAAATAACTGACGTCCTCTGGCATTGCGACGTTTTGCTCGAGGAAGAGCTCGTCCACTTGGCTCGGCGTGGCCGAACGATCCGTAGTGAAATCCGAAAGATGCACGATGAATCTGGCGCGGACGTCCTCGCCTTGGGCATAGAGCGTGAAGAGTTCCATCCAGCTCGCATTGACGCGGACGAGCGGCTTGTCCGAGGTCGACGGCAGACAGGAGACCGACCAGTAGGTGCGCTCGGTCTTGCGCAGGAGCGGAATGCAGTTCGGGCCATATATCCCGAGGATCGCCAGCACTTCCCCCGCCTGGGGGCGACCAAGCAGCTTCTCGAACCGGGCGGCATATTTGAAGCGCTGCTCCAGGGATTCCGAGCGCTCGGCAGCGTCCGGCAGGTCGGTCTTGCCCTCTATCCAGTCGCGCTGCTGCTCAAGATCGAGGAATTGCCGCACACCAGTGGCTCTGGGGCGAGGGGTCCTGCCCATGTCAGGCGACCTGCGGAATTCGTGTACTCGTCATCGGCCGATTCCCGTGTCCTCGCTTGGGCGGTTGCGATTCGGCATCGCGCCCAAAGTGGTCCCGAATGATACGTCGCAGGCGGAGAATTTGGAACGGCCGCGCGGCCACGAGGAGGAAGTCACCTCGGGGAAACTTAGCAGATTGACGAAGTTTTCGCTTGCGTCGCCGGCAAATTAGGCGATAGTTAGCGACATGGCTAAGCATGATACTGATCTCTCGCTGCTCTTCCACGCCCTCGCTGATCCGACCCGTCGGTCGATCCTGACCCGGCTCGGCGAAACACCTGCGCGGGTGACGGATCTGGCTGGGCCCACGGGGCTGCGGCTGCCCACGGTGATGCGGCACCTTTCCGTGCTGGAGGAGGCGGGGTTGATCACCACGTCCAAGGACGGGCGGATACGCACCTGCGCCATCGTACCCGAGGCTCTGGATCCGGTGCGGACATGGCTGGATGAACAGCGGGCCATCTGGGAAGCTCGGCTCGACCGGTTGGATGCGTTTGTGATGCATGTGATGAAGGAAAGCGAAAAATGACACAGAACCTCGCTGCAAACAGTGCCACCCGTGCGGCGCCTGATGACAGGAAAGGCAGCTTTGCGACGCTCACCTTCGAACGCGACGTCGCCGCGCCATTGACCGTACTGTGGGAGGCATGGACGGCCCCGGCCGCGCGGGCAGTCTGGGCCGCGCCCACGCCCTCGGTCACCGTGGAGTTTTTGGAGGCCGACACCAGGGTAGGTGAACACGAGATCTCGCTCTGCAAGGTTGAGGGCCAGCCGGACATCCGCTGCGAGGTTGGCTGGCTTGTGTTGCAGCCGGCACAGTGCAGCGTGAACTACGAGGTGATCTCGTCCGAGGGCGTGATGCAATCGGCGGCCCTGGTGACAGCGGATTTTTCAGGCACGGACGAGCACAGCCGGCTGGTCGTGACGATACAGCTTTCCTCGTTGGCCAAGGATATGGAGGCGGGCTACCGACAGGGCTTCGATGCGGGGCTGGATAATCTCGCAGGCGCGGCCGAGCGGACCATGGTGCTGCAGCGGGTGATACCGGCACCGAGAACCATGGTCTGGAGCGCGTGGATGAACCCTGAGACGCTGCCGCAATGGTGGGGGCCGGAAGGGTTCTCCTGCCGAACGAAGAGGATCGACCTGCGAACGGGCGGCGAATGGGTCTTCGACATGATTGGGCCGGATGGCACGATCTTCCCGAACCACCATCTCTATAACGAGGTCCGGCCGGAGGAGAGGATCGGCTATACGCTGCTATGGGGCGAGAACGGGCCAAAGCATGCCGACGCCTGGATCTCATTCGAGGATCAGGACGGGGCGACGAAGGTTACGCTGGGCATGGTATTGAGCACGGCTGCCGAATTCCAGGAGGCGAAGGGCTTCGGCGCCGTGGAATTGGGGCAGCAAACTCTGGGCAAACTCGAGCGCTTCGTCACATCCCGGTGAAAGGCACGGCTTCGAGAAGCCTGCGGGCCTCTTGCCTTTTTGCCACGGCTCCGCTTGAAGCAGGCCATGACATTCCCCTTCGTCATCGCCATCGACGGGCCGGCCGCTTCCGGCAAGGGCACCATGGCCCGCCGCCTCGCGGGGGAATATGGCTTTGTCCATCTCGATACCGGCCTTACCTATCGGGCGGTCGCCAAGGCGCTGCTGGACGAGGGCCTGCCGCTGGACGACGAGAGGCTGGCGGAGGAATATGCACGCAATGTCGATCTTTCGGCACTCGATCGCGACAGCCTATCCACGCATGCAGTGGGCGAGGCCGCCTCGAAAGTGGCGGTCATGCCGGCGGTGAGGAGAGCGTTGGTCGGGAAGCAGCGGGAATTCTCGCGAACGCCGCCGGGCGCGGTGCTCGACGGGCGCGATATCGGGACGGTCGTCTGCCCGGATGCCGATGTGAAGCTCTATGTCACCGCGAGTGCCGAGGTGCGCGCGGCGCGGCGCACGGACGAGATCGTTTCGAGGGGGGGCGAGGCGGATGCGGCCGCGATCCTGGAAGACATCCGCCGCCGCGACGAGCGTGACATGAACCGGGCCGACTCGCCGCTCAAGCCCGCGCCCGACGCGCACTTGCTCGATACGAGCGAAATGGATATAGAGACCGCGTTCCGGGCGGCGAAAGCCTACATAGACGAGGCGCTCGCCAAGCGGAACGGCGGTTGAGCGGCAGGCGGCGCATCCTTATCTAAGAGGTGCGGTCCGCCTTTGTCGCTTGGATCGTCGAGCCGGCTTCCCTCTGTTCCACATGCGCCGAAGATGCCCCTCGAAGATATGATGAGGCATCGGCCCGAAGGGCCGGAAGGCGGGAAGCCAACGCAACACCAGCCAAGGCGCCGCTCCCAGGGCTACGACCCGAGGGGCATTTCAGGAGAACATATGTCAGTTGCAAATCCGACCCGCGACGATTTCGCGAGCATGCTCGAAGATTCCTTTTCCGAAGGTCATTCCGGAGAAGGACAAGTCGTCAAGGGCACCATTACGGCCATTGAAAAGGACATGGCCATCATCGACGTCGGCCTCAAGGTCGAGGGCCGCGTCCCGCTGAAGGAATTCGGCGTCAAGGGCAAGGACGGCGAGTTGAAGCCCGGCGACACCGTCGAGGTCTATGTCGAGCGCATCGAGAACGCGCTTGGCGAGGCGATGCTGTCGCGCGAGAAGGCGCGCCGCGAGGAGAGCTGGGTCCGGCTGGAAGAGAAGTTCAACAAGGGCGAGCGCGTCGAAGGCATCATCTTCAACCAGGTCAAGGGCGGCTTCACCGTCGATCTCGACGGCGCCGTGGCCTTCCTGCCGCGCAGCCAGGTCGATATCCGTCCGATCCGCGACGTCACCCCGCTGATGCACAACCCGCAGCCCTTCGAGATCCTCAAGATGGATCGCCGCCGCGGCAACATCGTCGTGTCGCGCCGCACCGTGCTCGAGGAGAGCCGCGCCGAGCAGCGCTCGGAGATCGTGCAGAACCTCGAAGAGGGCCAGGTGGTCGAGGGCGTCGTCAAGAACATCACCGA
>JBDZVC010000021.1:0-35016 GCA_040255475.1 Phyllobacteriaceae bacterium
TTCAGCCCGGCATGACGAAAGGTGGAAACGCATGGATGACAAGATCGAGGCCGTCGGTGCGAAGATCGATGAAGTCGCCGGCACGCTGAAATTCATCGGCAAGACGATCATCGGCGCGATCATCCTGGCTGTTGTGGCCTTCATGATCGCCGGCGGTTTTCACGTAGGAGGCTGATCATGCTCGGACTAGGACTTGGCCTTGGCCTCACCATGCAGCGGGGAGGGGGCAAACCCATCCCGCCCGAAGGCTTTGAATTTATCATCCACAACGGCGCCTACGTGACCCGCAACGGCGCATATCTCGTAAAGGCGATCTGACATGGTGACCACAGTTGAGGCGGCGGCCCCGCAAACCACGCTCTACACGTCTGGTTCAGGCACCTATACGGTCCCTGACGGCACGCTCTATCTCGACGTTGAGATCAGGGGCGGCGGCGGCGGTGGCCGAGGTGGCGGCTCCGGCACTCCCGGCTCGGGCGGCGATGGAAGCGACACGACATTCGGCTCATACACGGCCGCGAAGGGTTCCGGTTCGACTTCAACCAATGGCGGCGCTGGCGGTACGGCTGCCGGCGGCGATATCAATACGTCCGGTCAGGGCGGTGCTGACGGGGCAAACGGATATACCTTTGCCGCCGGTGGATTTGGTGGCGGAGCAGAAGGGGGTAAGGCTGTCCAAGGCAATGCCGGGAAGGCCGCCAAGACCAATTCGGGTGGCGGCGGCGCAGGCGGTGGCGCTGCCGATGACGCTTCGCCGGGAGGTGGAGGCGGTGAAGGCGCTACGGTATTCAAGCGCATCACTTCGCCGGGGGCATCCTATACCTATTCGGTCGGGGCAGGCGGCTCTGCTGGTACGGCGGGAACGAACGGGGCGGCCGGAGGTGCTGGCGCGGCGGGGTATGTCAAGGCCACAGCTTTTTTTCAATAGGCGGCAGCGGCAATAACGCTTCTGTCGCCTGGAACCTGCGCACGGGCATCAATATCCAGTGGCCCTTCCTCGGGCCGCTTGTCGTCGATGAAAGCGATCCCGATACGGCCTATGCCGACGAGCCGTTCACCAATCCGACGCCTTGGGCGGAGCACATCACTTCGGACGTGCTGAAAACGCTTGTCGCGGCTGGTTATGACCATGTGGGGCTGAAAGTAGCGCCCGGGCCTTGGATCGACGCTGTAGACGACAGCGACAGGCTCGAATATCTGTTCGGTCTGATCGACGCGGCGATAAGCGACTGCTTGTCAGCGGGGCTCGGCGTCATCCTCGACATGCACGACAGCTATTACGTGAAGAACACCCCGACAGAACTGTTGGCGGATGGGGCGGAGGGCGCTCTCTTCCAGAAGCGGGTGACCGTCACCCGTCTCTTTGCGGAGCGCTACGCCGACAAGCCGAAGTCGAAGCTGATGTTCGGCCTGTTCAACGAGCCGCCGCCTGCCTCTGATATCAGCGGGGATTGGTCTGGCTATCTTTGGGCACTCTATCAGGTCGCTCGCACAGCGATGCCCAACCACACGATCATGTGCTCGACGCCGAATTATTCCGGTATCGACGAGCTGATCGCGTTCGATCCGGCCCCCTACGGCTCCAATGTCCGGTGGGCGATTCACCCTTATCTGCCGGCCATCTTCGCGCACCAAGGCTATCCGAACGGCTACAACAATTGGGTCGGAGGCGTTCTATCGTGGCCACCTGATGCCGCCGACAAGGATGCTGCAATCGCCGCGATGACGGCGAACGTGAACGCTGACGACAGTCTGACGAGCGGGGAAAAGACGAGCACCATTGCCAGCCAGACGACCGAACTCGGCTACTATTTCGACGTTCCAGAAGATGGCGACTGGATCGATGGGCAATTGTCGGACGCGACCGATTGGGCTACCGAAAACGGCGTTAAATTGGCGGCGAACGAAATGGGATGCACACGCAGCAACGACGATTTCCGCGCCACGGACAGCGCTTCCCGCGCGGTCTATATCCCAATGATGACGGCCAAGCTCGCAGCACTCGGCATCCCCTACACAGTGTTTGCGCTCGATGCTCCAGATTATGGCATCACGGACGGGACGGGGAGCGCTATCGGGAAGTTGCTCGACGTGATCTGATCGCCGCCATCCTCTATTGCGCTAGCGTATAGCCTTCATTTACGCTCCGGGCCGCGCTATCCTCTCCGCCATGGCCGGCTACACATTCCAAGACCTCATAGACGATTGCATGATGCTTACGGCATATTGCCACAACAGCGCATGCAACCACTCCCAGCGCCTCGATCTGGAAAAGCTTCGGGATCGCTTCGGGCCGGACGCACCCGCAATGCATGATGACATCGTTCCAAAGCTTCGCTGCGCCAAATGCGGGAGCAAGAAAGTCGGCATCATCATGGCCCCCGATCCGGCCAAGACGCCGAATATGTGGGACCCGAGAGGGAATGCCTACGCGAAGATGAAGGGCGGCTAAAACACCGCCCGCACAATCTCCCACACGATGATGCCTATCCCTCCTATTGCAGCGATAGCCAGGATCACCGGCACATCGTTCTTGAAGCGGACGGCCATCTAGGCGGGCCCTTTGAGGGCGGCGTCGATCATGAACTTGAATGTGCCTGCAATGTCGGTAGTCCGTCTTCCCGTAAGAGGCGCAGTGTCGCTAAGCCAATCATATGCGGCGTCCACCATCGCGTCCGTAGGCTCGCGCATCGCCTCGATAGCGGCGCGGGCTTGATTCAGATACATAAGTTTGACCAGAAGAAAATCAGGATCATCATCACCGCGAGGACCTCCCCATATCGTCCCCGTCGCAGCGCATATCGCCCGCGCTACACGCTCAACCATGCTCTCTTCGCTCATTCTTCTTCCCATTCCTTATGAACCGCGATTAGAGCCATGAGCAGCGGGCGCATCCGCCAGTTGATGTCATTGCGGATATGGTTCGTCAGGCTCGTTTCCCAACTCTTGCTGGCCCACGCTCGATCCGACAGTATCTCCGGGTACATCGTTTTCAGGTGATTGACGGCTTCCCGGCCGATGTTCCGGGCCATCTCGTCAAACAGGCGACGGGCGCGGGCCTCTTGGCTTTCTCGCTCGTCATTCGCTCGCGCTGGCGTTGTGCGGAGCGTCAAGGCTGTCTCGCTCATCTCTCAGGCTCCTTCGCGATCTCGTTAGCGAGCCGCTGCGCTCTGTCACTCGCTGGAAGGATCGTGACAAAATCAGTATTCTCGATGCAGATGCTTCCCGATACGTTGACGAACAGCATTTCGTGGTTGTGATCGACGTTTATAAGGCATGTCGCGTTCCCGACGAGAAGCTTCACAAGGCGCCAGCGCAATTCCTGCCAGATTGAATTCCTGCCGTAATTGCCAACGGGTAACGGATGCTCGCTCATCGCCCAGGTTCCTTGTGGGGAGGAAACGGCATAGCTGCCCAAGCATCAGGCGCGTTCTCAGCCCCCAGATCGCGGCCCACGGCCCACCCGAACGTCATCCATCGGCGACCTGTGCCCATGTCTACGAGCATTCCGGCGTATACACCATCATTGCCGTAATAATCGGTGTTCGGAACATGGACCATGATGGCCCGGTTTGTCGGTGCGCTCTCTATCGGTTGCCAGTCCATCTTCTACTTCTCTCTATAGTGTGGGAAGGGGAACGGGTATCCGAAATCCCACGGAACATGGCGAAAACACTTCTTGGATAACCGCCAGAAAAACCGAACGAAATCAATATTTCGCGAGTCCCTCCGGGCCCACCATTACTCAATAAAAACAATAGCATAGTAGCGGGTATCCAACAAGGGTATCCAAGCGGTTATCCAAACCGATCAATGAGGCGGTTGAGTCCATCTACGGCCAAGCGTTCCTGCTCCGCCTCCCGGCTATACAATTCCACGTGGTCCAGGTCGTCATGACCAAGGATGCCGGCCGCCTGCTTCGCCGTCGCCCCTTCCTCCGCCAGATACTTCCCCAGCGTCTTCCGTAGCCCATGGAAGGTGCAGCCGCTCCTTTCCCCCATTCCTGCCAAGTAGGTCCAATGAGCCATCATGCCGGTAAGCGATTTATCGGAGAACGACTTCCCGTATTCTGTCGAGATCACTGTATCGGTGCTGCGTGGGATTTCGTGTAAGGCATCGGCCAGCATAGGGAGCATGAGCAGACGTAGGACTTTGCCGGTTCCTTTGATCTGCCGTACGGTTATGCGCTTGGCATCAAAGTCAACGTCATCCCATCTCTGCGTTGCGACTTCGCTCCTCCGGGCCCCTGTCCATAGAGCGAGAGCGTAAGCCGCACGCGGCATGGTGCCCACCGGCCATCTCGCCTCGAATTTCTTGCGCTCCGCCAGTGTCCATGCGCGCCAACCGGTGTATGCCGGCCGCCATTTCAGCTTGTGTGTCGGGTCGTGCTCGATCCAGTCGTTATCGAGCGCTTCTCCAATCATCTTGCGAATGGCGGTAAGGAGATGCTTTGCCTTATGCGGCGTTTCCGAGAAATCGGCCAGGATCGCACGGATATGACGGCGGCGCAGTTCCTCCACCTTCATGTCACCCCAAACATCTGGGAAATCCGGTGATACTTTCATATCTAGGAATTCCCGCGCCAAGCGCGTGTTTTGGAGCGTTGTGGCGCTGTCCAGACCCTTCCATTCCGGGCTTTTGAGAACAAGCTGCCATGCGGCGTTGAAGGTCTCCGGCATTGCGTATGACGGATGCCGGTGGACTTTTGCCTTTCTCGGCTTCCGGCCTTCAATGGCGGCGCGATACGCCTCATCAAATTCTGGCGATCCAGGCTCTCCGGGGAGATATTTATCCTTGCCCCGATGCCGAAACCGCCAGCGGGTATGCCCGTGACGATCGGTGAACGATTTGGCGTATGGGTAATCCTCCTCCATGCGCCGAAACTATGCCGCATGGGAACGGCCGCGCAAGAGAGCGTCTATGCGGTTTCCACCGTCATCGGGTAGATCCGAAAAATAGGCGTCTAGTGCGATACGGTCCCAAACGGTGCGGCCATCTACCCGCTTAGGCTTGGGCATGCGATGATCCCGCACAAGCTCATCGAATTTCGTCACGCCCACGCCGATATAACGAGCAGCTTCTTCCCGCGACAATCCGCGCGGCGGGTATGCGATATTGTCTGCCGCCCGTGTCATTTGTCGTCGCTCTCCGGGAGAGGACGGGAGATCTGGCGAACGGGTATGCCGGCAGTTTTGGCCCGTCGCACCATGTCGGCTGTGCCGCGACCGCCGGGGAATGCGATCACAATATCTGGCTTGCCCTCGTCCAGCATCCGCTGATTGCGGATAGGACCAGCCGCGCGGCCATGGGCTTTCCAGTCTGCTGGGAACTGCTCAACGGGAACACCTTCGACAACGGCCCATGATGCAGCTAGAGCATCCGCGCCCGTTGCGCCGCCCTCAATAATGATGCTAATCCCGCGTTTCAGATGGATAGCCTGCAACCATCCCCACACCGTCACCTTGTCGGTATAATCCCGGCCGCCACAGACCATCGCCCTTACCGCCTCCTTGCGCTCACGCATCGGAACCTCCAGCAGCAAGCGCGCGGAGGGTGGAGTCGACCATATCTCGGAATTTCCGTTGGTCAGCCGGCCACAGATCGCGCAATTCACGCTGTCTTTCGAATGGCGAGAAAGGGAAAAGACGAGGGTGCGTCTCGCGATAGATGCGTTCGTAGATGTCGCCGGTGCGATCCGGCCCGCTCAATCCCTCCAGCCGCTCTATCAGCGCCTCAATCTGCATGGCGAGACTCGTGTTGAAGATGCTTCCAATAGGTACCAGCAATAATTCTGGCGATGGAGGATTCCGATACGTGGAATTTTTCAGCAATTATTCGCTGTGGAGCGGTGCCTTTTAAGCTAAGGATTTCTAATACCTCACTCTCTTTTAAGCGACACTGCCCGTTTTTCTCGCCTTTATTATGGGTACCATGAATATTTTTGTCGCGCTCATTCTCTGTGCGTGTCTTCCAAGAAAGATGCCGTGGAGTCACGCAACCGAGATGGCCGTTGCCGCAAGAATGCGCGCATTCATGTTTTGGCGTCGGTGGAGGGCCGTGAACAATTTCACAAACAACCCGGCTAGCCACCATCCATTTGGAACGATCGCTTGGGTCGCGCAATCGGCCGTATCCAGAAGGGGACCTCTTATGCGGCCAAATTAGACACTCGTCTCCTTTATATTGAGGGGCTATATGGAATGCGAAGTCACGGGCCGGCATTCGGCGCGGCGCTTTACGCTTAATCATTTTGGCGAGACTCCAAGGCGCGGCGGCCGGCGTCGGTGATGAACCATGCCAGGTTAATGATGGGGTTCGATCCAACCGCACGATCTACTGCTGTCACGTAACCCATGGCTTCCAAGTTGCTAATGAGGATCGGAAGCACGCCCAGATCGCGCCAGTACTGGCCCGATTTCCCTTGCGATATGCGGATCGATTGCAGGGCTGACCGTTCCATTTCCGTCAGTTTACGCATCGTTCTGAACCTCCGTGGGGAGAGCGGCGTCCCACGCCGTCTGGCATTCACCCATCCGCTCGCGGAGCGCATCGGCAAGCGTGGGGTCCTGCTTGAGATTGTAGAGGATGTTGGACATCGCGCCGCCGGCACGCGTCACCTTCCGCATATCCTCCACCGCCTTCGCTTCGCGTGCTTCGGCGGCTTCAAAGGCGCTACGGAGAGCGCGGACGCCAGCGCTTGTGGGGCTCGTGCGATATTTCGGTGACATCGGGCAGGCCATGATGACCTTGCCTAATTCCTCCAAACACTCATCCCGTTCAGCCGTCAGCCGCTCGTTCTCGGCGCGGATGGCTTGCCGCTCCTGAAGTGACGCCTCCAACCGCTTGGAGAGGACTTCGATGGTTGCGTTCGTCCTCGCCTCAATCTCGGCGCGCAAATAATCGGATATGATTTTGCTCATCCCGCGATCCTCCCGAGAGCCGAGCGGGCGGCGTTTATCAGAGGAATGAGTTCGCAGAGCGCCTCGACCGGCGACATGCCGTCCAGATTGATTTCCTTGAACGGTCGCAGCGCCCCCTCCAGTTCCTGGATATGCGCGGAAAGGGCGTCGAGATGGTCGGCGGCTTCAGCGGTGACACTGGCCGCGTATGTCCGGTTTTCCAACCTTGCGGTACTCGCAACGGTCCGCAGCCGCGCTTGAAGGTCAGTTGCCATGGGTGGGCTCCTTCGGATCTGGATGTGTGCAAGAACCGTCGCAATCGCCGGGGCGATAGCAGTCGTGGGGACAGACGGGCATGGCATCCTTCGCCACAACCATCCAAGCCTCAACGCCGCCATCAGCGCAGATTTCGTTAGGATCAATGCCGCGACGGGCACATTCTTCGCGCGCCCAAATCTCGCGCTCCTGCTCCGGCGTAATGTCGTAGTAGCCGCTATCGATCAGGTGATCGCCGTAGGTGATGCCCATTATCGGCCAGCCTCCAACTTGGTGAGGATGGCGCGGCAACGGCGAAGGTGGCCGTATGTCAATTCGACGCGGTTGAAGCCCCATACCGGCTGATCGTCTGGCCTGGTGGCGTTCAACTCGCGGCCAGATTCGTCCACATAGAAGCCGGCGCCAGCCAACGCTGCAAGCGGCCTTAGCACCTTCCTGCATTCTTCCAGTAGGGACGGATGGGTGTAGAGCTTGTCGCCTACTTTCGGGGTGTGGCCGCTCGCCCACCTGATGACATGCATATCGCCAAGCGAGCCTTCGACTGACACGATTTCGCCCACCGGCTTCGCATCCCCCTCTACACCCGCTTCTGCGGGGGCGAGGAGAAGCGATGAAGCTTCCCGGCACAGTGAGGCGTCCGTATAAATGCCTTCGTCCTCACGGCGCTTTGCGAGGCGTTCAAGCCGATCTGCTATTTCAGCAATCCGGGTCATAATCGTGCCACTCCTGAATTTCGTCGGGCTGTCCATCGCCAAAACGTTCGGTAATAGGCGGGAACATCGAGGCATGGAGGGTGGCGTACTCGTCCGGCGTCACTCGTTCTAAAATCGAGATGATGCGCTTGACGCCATCGGACACTGCGTACTTGTTGGCGGACGGGAACACCTCGGTGGCTAGCTCTTTCAGGCGGCCCGTTAGTTCCTCGTCCTTCACCTTCACGCCCGATGAATGGGCGGTGCGGCGGTTCCATGCGTCAGTGGCTTGGGCCTTCGTCGGCTGGTAGTGCGTGCGAGCATTGATGGTGCATGTGCCCCATCGCCCTTCGCATTCGGCTTTCCAGCCCTTGGTCTTGCTGTAAGCGTAGGTTGCGGCGTTCCCGCAAAATGGGCAGGGCAGCAGCGCGTCCAGTCCGGTAGTGTCAGTCATGATGGGTGATCTCCTGATAGAGCGATCGGCGCGGCCCAGCGCACACCTTCGTCAATTCCTTTGAAGGTTTGGGCTTGGTGCGAGATGAGAGCGAGGAGGAGGGACGAACGGCGCCGGAGGCCTTGTCACGCTGACGATCTGCTGCGCGGGTGCGCCTGATATCATCAGCTGTCTTTTCGGCATGGCAGACGCGGCAAAGAACCTGGGCGTTGGCAAGTACGGGCTCGCCGCCAAGCACGTCGGGCAAGATATGATCTACCTCGCCTTCACGCGGTTTCAGAACGGCCTTGCACTTTTCGCAGTGACCGTCGGCGCGAGCGAGCGCGGCCTGCCTCATTTTGCGGGAGAAGTTCTGGCGGGCCATCAGTAGCCGCCCCGCGTGCATTCGCGTAACGCCATACCAAACTTGCGGCGCGGATTAATTTTACAACCCTTGTCAGGCGCGCATTCTATTTCAATGGTGGCGTCGTAATAGGCGCCAGTAGGGATATGGGGGTCGATGTTGCAACGATCGGGCTCCCACGGATCCGGTTCTTCCTGATAGCAGCCAAACCCTCCTAGCGGAGGCTCCCACGAATCGACTAACCGCGCTATGGTGTCGGCCCGCTTCATTCGACAGCAACAGCAATCGGTCACCAATGTTTTGGGCGTTTTCGGAAAGCGTTGGTTTGTCGGCCACCATGGTCTAGCTATGCGCGGCGTCCACAGAATATGCAGAGTGTCCATCAACCCACCCTCCATACAAGGCGACTGACAGCCTTGACGCGGAACTTATAGCCGCACTCCTTCGCCAGCTTTGCCGTCATCTCATAGAATTTGGCTGGACGAGTAGGCTTTGACGGGGAGCGGCGGACATGGGCGCGGACGGAATGAAACTTGGTCATGCCCACACCCCCGTATTCGCCGCCTTCACAATCGCATTCCGCCTGCGTTCGGCTGCGATCAAATCCCGGTCGCGCCAGTTACGGAGGGCTTGGGTGAGGTAGGAGATCATGCTGCCAGCGCCTCCAGATATTTCGAGGCGGCGTTTGCTCCGAGTTCGCCCTTTGCGACTTTCCGGGCAGTGTTGAAGCAGGCTCCGACGAAATCAGAATTGGCCGGCATCGCATCGCTCCAAAACTGCTTCGACTGCTCGAGCAATTCGGCACGGTCGTCATCTGATAGTGCAACGTCCGTTGCGGTTAGCATGAATGCCCGGACACAATCGGGCTTAGAATATTCGGAGACCGGCGATGCGGTATCACCATGATCCGCTTCAATGTCGCCGGCCTCCGCTTCGCCTTGGGCGTCGGTCTCTGAATCCGTTATTGCGCCGGTTTCGGATGTGACGAAAGACTGGTCGAACCCTTCACGACGGTCGGACGGTTCGTGCTGCTCGATCTTTGCTAGCTTCAAGCGTTCCGCCAGGGGCGTGACATCCTTCGCGTTCTCCGATCCCCGGAACTGCTCGACTTCATCACGGTCGTAGACGCCAAGCAGAACTTCTGGGCAATGCCGGCGCGCCCATGACCGGGCTGAGAAATAGCCAAGCTGCTGCTGGACATCGGTTTTCCAGAGAGGCGAGTTCTTCGGCTGGATTGAGCCGACCGGCGGGGAAATGTATTCACATTCCTCATCGTTGAGGATGCCGACCACGCGGCAGGTCAGTTTATCCCCTTCTCCTGTAAACTGGTATTTCAGCCTTCCCTTGATGCCTGAGCGCGTGTTGACCACGGCAGCGATAAGCTGCGCCTCGTACGCGATTGCGCCGTTGACGGCGTAGGACTTAGAAGCCACGGCGAAGGGTGACATTTGCCATTCCAGCGCCTGCAACGCGACGGCCATGCAGGCACCGGCATTGCCGCGAAGATGCTTTGGAAGGGCAATATCCGCCCGGCACATAACTTCCGCAAAGCGGACAACCTCACCGAGGTTCTGCGGAGCAATGCTCGCGCCACCAGCGCCTACCGCGATGCCGATTTCGCGCGTGGAAGTCTGATCGGCAGGGACCATCTGGTTCATGCTGCGCTCCTGATTTCTGGGAGGGTTGGGTCGTTCTCGTGCCGGTCGCTCCACCACTTGGGTGCGGCCCATGTGAGTTCGCTATCCGGATAGGTCGGCCAGTCGTTCGCGGCCAAGCATTCGGCAAAGATGTTCAGCGCGCGCCGGTTCTGACGCATGGCCGTGTACACATCGCTGTTGTCGAGAGGCTTGATGTTGAAGGCATAGGGATACTTCGTCTCGACAAAGAGCAGGACGGCTTCGTTGACGTGTTGGTCGCCAATGGCTTCAAGGCTCGTGATCGCCAGCGCCATTTGCTGGAGATAGCCATAATTGATGATTGAACGCCCGACCGATACCTGATCGGCTGCGGTGCAGGTTTTCAGGTCGGCGATGATCGTGTCGGCGGGGATGCTGTCCGGGCGCGACTTCACATAGACGCCGGTGCGGTCCTTGGTGATGATGGATCGTTCTATCCGACCGCGAAGCAGGCTAACCGCGACTTCGCTCTTGGACAGGCGTTCGGCCATGCCCTGGATATCGTCCACCTGAGATTTCAGGAGGACGGTCTTGCCTTCGGCCTTGCGGGCGGCGAGCCATTCCTTGCAAGAGTTGGCGTTGCTATTCCATGCCTTCCATTTGCCCGCATCGTCTTCGTAGGTTTCCGGGCGGATAGCATACTGGTCGCGGAAGCCATCCTCGGACAGAAGCAGGGTATGGACCGCTCGCCCGAATATCAGCGACTTGCTTTCGTCATCTGCATCTTCCGGTCGATCTGGGTTAAGATAAGAGGTCGCCCAATAGTGCAGGGGGGATTTGTTCTCGATTGCCCGCAAGCCGCTTGAGGAAATGGACGGGGCGATAGTCAACTGGCCATGGTAATCATCCATCGGTATTCCGCGATAGATTCCGGCATCGGCAATAGGTTTGCCGTCCCAAATCAGTTCCAGGCTCATGCCGCCTTCCTTTCCGGTTCGGTCAATTCGATGAACCTGCGGCTTGCCCATTTCTGGACATCGCGGTTCTTCGGGTTTTTGAGGATTTGCTCCAGCGCGCGAAGCTCTTGCGCAATCCGCAAGTGGTCGGCGGTATGTTCCTGGGGAAGGGACGTCATGCGAGCGCCCTCATGTTCTGCCGGTACCACGCCAGCGTCTCGGGCAGATCATTCGTGCCGGCGAGTTCGATTTCATCGTCCTCGTCCATCCAGCACGGCTCGCACAGGTCAGGGATGCCGTGGGAGCGGTAAATCTGGCTTTCGCCAGTCGGCTGCCCGATGAAGATTTTGTTTGAACACCGTGGGCAATAGACGGTCATGGCTTGGGGACCTCCGGGATAGGCATCCAGAGAACGGGAGGCTTCATCATCGAAGCCTTCATCTGTGTGTTATGGGACGCTACCCACGCGCGGCGGTTCGGGTTGAACCAAGCGACGACCGGATGTTTTAGGTGCGGCCAATAGGCAATGAAGGCCGTGCCGTCCCTTGGTGCCGTGCTGACATCGCGCCACTCGTTCATGTCGGCACCCCCATCCAGAGCGAGCAGAACGCCACGCCAAAGGCAAAGCAGCAGGCGAGACAGCCGAAGAGGAAAGGCATGCTAGGCTGCGGCGTTTCCACCTTCTCAGCCCGCTGTGGAGCGCAATCGATGGTGATCGCAGACATCTTGCGTCTGGCGTCTATGCGGATGATCTCGCCCATCTATGCCGTCTCCTTCTTCGGCTGGCGGCTCTGGAAAGATGCATCGGCAGCATCGAGCAGCTTGGTGATCGAGCCGTGGTAAACCCGCGCGTTAGACAGATGCCGCGTCGATGCTTCGGGCGCGAACGGAGCCAGTATCTTCGCAGCTGTGGCTTGGTGGGCCATTGCCTCGGCCAAGCTGGAAAGCTGGATCAGGGAGAGGGGGAGAGCGTCCATTTATGCTGCCTCCAGTTCTGAAATCTGCTCGGCCCAGAACTCGCGGATGCTGTCATCGCTGTAGAGAGCGGTGCAGATCGCGTTCCAAAGCCATGCGTCGGATTGCTTGGTGATTTCGGTGAAGCCGTTTCGGCCACCACTGAGCATGATGCTCTTGACGTAGAACTCGGACGGATCGCCGTCTTCTTCGAGAACCACAGAGCCGAAGAAGTAGGTATCTTCCAGAACGACGCCGTTCACCGAGACTGTGAGTTCATCGAAGTTGTATTCGACCTGATGTGCCATCATTCTCTCCCTTGCGCCGTGTTGGCTTTCTTGCGGGATGGGTGGGGTTCAGGCGGCCTGCGCCTTGAAAGGCTTCGTCAGATCGTCTGGATGGATGAACGCCTGCCGAAATCCATCAGGATGAATCCTGATCCGGATGCGGTGTCCGCAGTCCTTGCGGGCCCTGATCTCGGCCTCTTGCTCTTCCGTGAGCATGTCGCAGAGGTTCGGCCAACGGACGCCGTGGAAAGTCCGGTAGCAACCGCTTTGGTGCTTCGCGGCCATTCTCTCTCTCCTTGCTTGCGGGTCATTGCCCGTATCGACAGGAGAGAATGTGCATTATGCATACCTAGCTGTCAAGCAGGAATGTGCAAAAGGCATATAATTTTTTGATCACAATGCGAAGCAGCCGAATCGCACCCAAACAAAAAGCCGCTCTAGGCGGCTCTGGAACGGGCGTGTAACGGTCGGTTAATCATACGTTGCCGGTCGATGATATCGGCCTTGCGAATCGTTTCGATCTTCCACAGTCTGTCATCGGGCTTAGACACCCGGACCAAGAATAGACGCGACAGGCGTCGAACCGTGCGCCTGCTTGGCGGCGACGCACCTCCTGGCCTTTGCGGCCGGGGGCGGCGTGCGTATGTCCAAGCGGAAGCTAAAGGCTCGTCGGTCTGTCTTCTTGGCAGATGTCTAACCCCCGGCTCGCGCCAGCGTAGCGCGAGCGCCGAGAAAAGCAGTGGAATTCTACCTCGCGCAGCTTTGAGCGCCTACGACTGCGGTCCTTTGGATCGGAAGAACCTATGCGCATTCTGTTCTTGATCTGTTCTCAAAGATCGACATAGAATGTCGCTTTGGGCAGGGAGGGAGCATTGACGATAAGGGACGAACTTATCGCAGCATGGCAAGACGCCGACGAGGACGCCCGGTGGGAGGCAATCAGGATTTTGAGGGTTTCTGTCCTCGCTGGAGGACGGATTTCGCAAAATCAATCGACTCCTGATCGGCAGTCTCGGCAAGACGAAGAAGCTCGTCCAAGTCCGCCAAGGGGCGCGGAACCGGGCTAGGCCCTTCGCCGGTCAGAAGCCATGCCTCGCTCACTCGGAATGCCTTTGCGTATTTCTTGGCCGCTCGCGTGATGCCCCGCGTTCCCTGCTCATGCTGGATATACGTCTCGTAAGTCCAGCCGAAATAGGTCGCGGCCTCCTTCGGGGTTTTAAACCCTCGTCCTTCCCGCGCTTTCACTAGGCGCTTGGCCGGGTCTGGTCGATCATCGAAATCCATGGTGTGCAAATTGCACGGTATCGATATGCGTTTCGACTTGACGGGACGATGTGCATAACGCATATTGCTGACCCATGAGCGATATCGACGTTAAGAAAATCCGCGCCGACATGGGCATCACCCAAAAGGAACTGGCGGACCTCGCCGGGGTCAATCTTTCGACTGTCTGGCGGTGGGAGAACGGCTCGCCGCCGCGCGGCCCTGCGCTTCGGTTCCTTGAAAATCTGGGCGCTTCCTCTCCCAAAGAGAAGGACGCGGCGGCATGATCTACTTTATCCGATGCGAATCTTTCGTGAAAATCGGTTATTCCGCCAATCCTGCCAAGCGGTTTCACCAGATCCAATGCGCTAATCCGCACCCCGTCAAAATCCTTGGTGTGATGGATGGCGATAAGTCGGATGAGGCAAGCCTTCATGGCCGCTTCTCGCATCTGAAATCGCGCTTAGAGTGGTTTCGGCTTGCGCCCGAGCTGCAGGCATTCATCGACCAGAACACGCGCCCATATAAGCGCACAAAGCTGGTCATGGTCGCCGGCATCCCCATGGAACGCGGAAGCCGGGGCGAAATTGCTGCAGCGCTTAACATCACGTCCAGTGCGCTGTCACAGTGGAAACGAGTCCCACCCAATCGGGCAATAGCGGTAGAACGCCTTACCGGCATCTCGCGCCACGACCTTTGCCCGGACGTGTTCGGCCCCGCTCCCCGTAAAGGGAGGGCGGCATGATGGAGGCCACTTGGAACACGTCGGACGGCGTCACGTATGAGGTCGATGAGAAATTCCGATTTCGCGTTTCGGCGTTGGTCGAGGGTACCGGAGTTATCCGGCTCCGGCTCGACTCGTATGATGGTCGATATCAGTTCGTCCAGTTGACGCCGGACATGGCGGAACATCTTGCCGATGTTCTTCACGATTGCGCCAACCGCGCTGAACCCGACAAGAGCAAGGGCAAGAAGAAGACCGGCCCCGCTCCGAAGAAGGAGAAGGTGGCATGAGCCAGATTTCCGAAACCGTCTCCGCCGGCGAGCTTCGCGCCTTCATCGAACGGATCGAACGCGTCGAGGAGGAAATCCGCGACCTCAACGCCGACAAGTCCGTCATCTACAAGGAATTGCGCGGCTGCGGCTTCGACGTGAAAGCCGTTCGCCAATGTGTCGCGGCTCGCAAGCTGGACAGTGCAGAGC
Organism: Phyllobacteriaceae bacterium; assembly: GCA_040255475.1. Lineage (GTDB taxonomy): Bacteria > Pseudomonadota > Alphaproteobacteria > Rhizobiales > Rhizobiaceae > Mesorhizobium_L. The sequence continues at coordinate 14,944 of JBDZVC010000021.1, forward strand.
GCGAAGAACGCAATGCGATTTTCGATCTGTATTGGGAAGCGCTCACCGGCTCCTCTCGCGTGCACGTGCACGAGGCCAGCCAATCCTACGCCGAAGCGAAGGGCAGGGAAAAGTCTGTCGATTATGGCACCCTTCGGCTTCATGACGAACAGCTTGCAGCGCAGCACGCTCGCGAGCGCGAACTCACACAGACACAGGAACAGCCGGAGGAAGACGAGCCCTGCGATTGCGCGGATCGCGCCAAGCCGGGCCAATACTATCATTGCCCCAAGTGCGACACCGAATGGTTCCCCGAAGAAGATAATTCCCCAACGCCATCCAGCGCCCCCCGGATGGCGGCCGACGACGTACCGCCCAAACCCCAAGACACGTCGTCGGCACCCTTTCAATCCGCAGCCGTTTCTCCCTCCGGCGCGGTAAAGGCACCGGAGGCTGGCTCCTCCCCGGCTTCCGGTGCCGTCCTTTCCGAAGCTGAGATACCGCAATTCCTGAAAGCAGAGACGGCGATCGATAAGCCCGACTGCCGGAAGCTCAAGGATGGTCATTGCAAGATCAGTTTCCAGACTTCGGCCCTTTGCAGCGAGTGCAATGACGCTCGGAACAAGTCGAGGGCATCGGCATGACCATCGCTCTCCACATACTCGCCTGTATCTCCGCCTTCTCAACCATGGTCATGCTCTGGCTATGCCACAATGCACCAGAAGCCGAAGAAGAAACCGACTTCGCATGGCCCGGTAAGCCAGTCCGCGTTCCCGAACTGGGCCGCGATGAATATTGCGAGACGCTTCCTTCCCATTCCGGGAGGACGCTCCATTGACGCTTATTATCGTTCGCATGGCGGACCTGTGCGGCCGGACGGAGACGAGGGAACCAACCTCCGTCCGGTCTAGCGTCTGCAGCTCGACGCGTTCCAGATACGCTGGGAGCGACTTCCCCTCGCTCGATATTGGGGCCGACAGTTTCGCCAGCGCTAGCGGTGAGGTGGCTGTCGTCGAACAAACCGGACACCGTACCGCATTCAATTCCTCCCGGACCTTTCGGCTGCCGGGTAGCCTCATTCCTGGCCTTCGCCGTGCGCTCCAGCCTCGCAAGCAATCGCGCAGCGGCTTCGCCAATCGTCTCCAAAACCCGATCCTTTCCGCCTCATGTCGAGGCCTAGCTGCTGGTGTGTACGGACGACACACTGACAGAAGGAAAAGTGAAAATGTCCGACAAGGTGGTGAAAAAAGTCATGTCTAGCGTTGAGTTCACCCAGTACGCGCTTCGCAACTACATCTCGCCCCCGGGCGCAGGTTCCGTGAAAGCGCGTCTTCGCCAAGCTTCAAGGAAACTTGGATGGACCCCGAGTCGCACCCGCGAATGCTGGTACGGCCGCGATCGAGTGCGCGTCAGTGCCGACGAAATCAGAAAAATCGAAGAAGTCACAGGACTCCGTTATGGCCAAGAAGAACTCCGCACATTCGATGAACTCATCAACCGCGCCGACGCTCTCATGGACGGCCCGGAGGCGGATTTCTATCGCCCGTTCCTTGCTGCGATGCGCGCGATGGCTCGCGTTGTTGATCGCTCCAGAACTTGAAGGAAAGAACGTCTAATGGCCGACCGCGAAGTCATCATCATTACGGAATCCGTGCGCCAAAGCTGGCTGCGGGACGCGTCCAGCGTTGCGGCATTCGTTGCCCTCATCGGCATAGGCGTGGTGCTTGATAGCAATGCCATGCAGTGGACCGGAGCGGTTCTCGGCTTCATGACCATCATAGATAGGTCTGTTCGCTTGTTCAGGCAGAACCGCTTTACCATCGAACAGGCCCGCCAGCGTCTGGACGAGATTGAGGCCGAGTCTCCTCCCGCTCCCAAGAGCAAGAAGGCGAGGGAGAGCGTTCGGGCATGACCGCTTCTCCCATCAAGCGCGAGGAAGTCATAGGCGATTGCCGGCTGCTGCTGGGCGATTGCCTTGAGATATTGCCGACGCTTGGCAAGGTCGATGCTGTCATAGCGGACATACCTTATGGAACGACGAGATGCGCATGGGATGTGGTTATCCCATTCGACGCAATGTGGCTGGCGCTGCAGCCGGTCCGTTCACGGGAAACGCCTGTCGCACTATTTGGCAGCGAACCTTTCTCCTCGCTCTTGCGCGCGTCCAATCTGAAAGAGTTTCGGTACGACTGGATTTGGCACAAGCCGAAGGGGACCGGCTTCCTCAACGCGAAGCGCCGTCCTCTCGTCTGCCATGAAATCGTCAGTGTGTTTGCCGCTGGCGCTCCCAGATACTTCCCGCAGAAGACGACAGGCCATCCTCGCAAGGTGACGTTCCGTGGCAAGCATCTGCAGACGGATGTCTATGGCCACATGGCGGGCGACTACCATTACGATAGCACCGAACGCTATCCGCGTTCCGTCCAGACCTTCGAGCAAGACACCCAGAACAGTAGCGAGCATTCGACACAAAAGCCTGTCGGTTGGATGGAATATCTCATCCGCACCTATACCCAGGAAGGCGAGACGGTTCTCGACTTCACGATGGGCTCGGGAACAACAGGGATTGCCGCCAAGCAGACTGGGCGGAAATTCATCGGCATCGAAAAGAAATCCAGTTTCTTTGAAGTTGCGTGTCGGAGGATACGCGAGAATGCCGGCCCTCTTTTCGCGGAAGTCGCCGCATGAAGCGCAGCAACCCCGAAAGCGGCATCCAGACGGCAATCATCCAGTTTCTGGATGCTGCCCTGCCGCCGTCATGTCGTGCGTTTGCCGTCCCCAACGGTGGCAACCGGGACAAGATCACCGGAGCCATCCTGAAACGTGAAGGCGTCAAGGCTGGCGTCCCTGATATCGTCATCGTTCGCAATGGCGGCGCTGTCGCGTTCCTGGAAGTCAAGACGGCATCGGGCCGGCTCTCCAATTCGCAAGTCGAATGGCGGGACTGGTGCGGGGTTAACTCCGTTCCTCACGCCGTCGTGCGCAATGTCAATGACGTTGAAGCTTTCCTTCGCGATCTGAACGTTCCTCTCCGTGGGAGGGCGGCGTGACTTTCCCCCAAAATTTCGGCCTGTGGACAACGGTAAACGCATTCCGAAATTGTCCTTGTGGGGCAAGGAGTGCGGTAGAGTCCGCAGCATGTGGAAAGGCTGTGGAAAAGTGAGCGCCGAAATCATCGATATCAACGAACGCGCGCGCGATGCCTGGGATGCCTACGTGGCCGCCAAGGAACGCGCTCAGGCGACGGATGACTTTCGAGACGGACTTGTCGCCGGCCGAGCATGGCGCACGTTCTTGAACCTTTTTGCGGGACCGGAGGACCAAATGGAAGTGGCTCCGAAGGTCCTTGAATACCCATATAGCACGAGGCGGTGATGGCGCGCATACGATCGATCAAACCCGAATTCTTCAAACATGAAGAACTATTCGATGCGGAGATGGAAACAGGTTTCCCGCTTCGTGTGGCGTTCTCGGGACTGTGGACAGTTTGCGACCGTGAAGGCCGCTTCGAATGGCGTCCGAGGAAACTGAAAACGGACGTTATGCCATACGACGATATAGACTTTTCACGCGTGCTCGACGCGTTAGCCACGCGTGGCTTTATCGTCAAGTACACGGTTGACGGTGACGAGTACGGCTACGTTCCAAGCTGGAACCGCCATCAGATCATCAACAACCGTGAAGCCAAGAGCAGCATTCCTCAACCTCCTGAAAACATTGAAGCATCTGACGCGTCGAGCACGCGTGAAGCACGCGTCAATGAAATTGCCAAGGGGAGCATGGAAGGGGAAGGGAAGGGGAAAGGATATTCAGAAGCTAACGCTTCTGGCGCTGACGCGCCGATCGATTTCGAAAAGTTGGCATTCGAGCGCGGCAAGCAGGTGTTGGGAAAGAACGCTGGCGGCGTCATCAACCGGCTGAAAAACCTCAAGTGCAAAACATGGCCGGCAACGGTCGCCATGATCGAGGAAGCAGCCACCAAACAATCCCCGATGGAATGGGTGCAGGGCGTCCTACGCAAACAGGCGGAAGAGGACGACCCGATGCGCGGCGTCGATTGTTCTCCTCTTACGCCTGAACAGCGCGCCTACGCTCTTGCGAATGGGCTTTCGTGATGACGGATATTACCACGATCAAGCGCTTGCTGGCAGATCGCGCCCAGTCCGTTGCCGAGATGCTTCTGCCCGGTGGCAGAAAGGACGGCCAGGAATGGCGCGCCGGTTCCGTAGGCGGTGAGCAGGGCCAATCTCTCGGTGTCCATCTGTCTGGCCAGAAGGCCGGTATCTGGCAAGATTTCCAGTCGGGGGAAGGCGGTGACCTTCTGGACCTGTGGGTAGCTTGCAAGGGCGGCACGCTTGCCGAAGCGCTGGAGTCCGCAAGGACGTGGCTTGGTGTCAGCCGGCCCGAACCATACCGCGAACCGAAGAAATCCTATCAGCGGCCGCCGAAGCCGCAATGCACATCGGCCCAGGGCCGCGTCCGCGATTACCTGACGGAAAACCGCAACATCGATCAGGCAATCTTGGATGCCTACAAGATCGGCGCGCAGGGCGAGGATATCATTTTCCCGTTCCTGCTGCCTGACGGGACGCTGGCGCTGGCAAAGGCGCGCAAGGCCGAGGACGGAGCCAAGCCGAAGCCAACAGCAGCGAATTGCGAACCTGTCCTGTTCGGCTGGCAGGCTATTCCGTCCGATGCGCGGGAAGTCGTCATCACCGAGGGCGAGATCGACGCGCTGTCGTGGGCGTGTTTCGGGATGCCGGCCATGTCGGTTCCATTCGGCGGCGGCAAGGGTGCAAAGCAGCAATGGATCGAGAACGAGTTTGAACGGCTGGAACGGTTCGAACGGATCTACATCTCGACGGACATGGACGGCCCCGGCGATGAAGCCGCCGCCGAAATAGCCTCACGCCTCGGTCGCCATCGCTGCTACCGCGTCACGTTGCCGGCGAAGGATGCGAACGAATGTCTGGTATCTGGTGTTGGCGACTTCACGATGAAGGAGGCCATCGCCAATGCCAAGCCGCTCGATCCCGAGGGATTGAGGAAGGCCACGGACTATTCCGACAAGGTAATTCATCTGTTCTGGCCCGCGCATGAGGAGAGGCAAGGCTACACGGTCCCTTATGCCAAGATCATCGATAAGGTCTATTTCCGTCCCGCCGAAATGACGCTTTGGAGCGGCGCGGCCGGATCGGGCAAAAGCCAGATCATCTCCGACTGCATACCTCACTGGATCAAACAGGGAAGCCGTATCTGTCTCGCCTCTCTCGAAATGAAGGGCGAGCAGACGTTGCGCCGCATGTGCAAGCAGACTGGCGGCGTCGATCGGCCGACAGCGCAATTCATCGAACGCATTCTGGATTGGCTGGACAGCGGCCTCCTCCTTTACGAGCGGGTGGGTAAGGCCGGCGTCGAAGCACTGCTGGAAGTGTTCGACTATGCCCGTGCGAAATACGGCTGCGACCAGTTCATTATCGATAGCCTGATGCGGCTCGGCATCGCCCAGGATGACTACAACGGGCAGGAAAAGGCGGTTTTCCAGATCGTTGACTGGACGATCCGCAACAACGTCCATCTGCATCTGGTGGCGCATTCCCGTAAGGGCGAGCGCGGGCAGGGCGCGCCGGAAACCGAAGACATCAAGGGCGCGATGGAGATCGGCGCCAACGCCTTCAACATCATGACGGTATGGCGCAACCGCAAGCACGAAGAAGCATTGCAGAACGCTAAATCGGACGAAGAGCGCGCCCAGATCGATCTTTCGGCCGGTGTGACGTTGAACGTCGCCAAGCAGCGCAATGGCGACTTTGAAGGCAAGGTCGGTCTTTGGTTCGATCAATCCACCTATCGATATCATTCGTCATTTGATCGCGGCATGTGGGGAAGAACCTTCATCCCCCGCGATGAAAGGAACGCGGCATGAAGCAGAAGCACATCACGCCAGAATTGCTTGAGGAAGCCAAGCGTCTGCGGCTCAAGGGCATGTCGTATCGCGAGATTGGCGACGCTATCGGTTTCAGTTCTACAACGGTCCATCGGGCGCTTGACGATGGATATGCGCGTCGGAGACGTGAGCAGATCAATCTCGCGCGTCGGTTTCGCGATACCGGTATGCCGTCGTCGTCACCGAGACGGGTAGAACCGGTCAGCATCAAAGCCGATGTGGAAGCTCGATTGGCGGAAATTCCTACTGATACGCGCGATCTGACTGGCCTGATCCTTGGCGATCCTATCCCGAACGATCCGCGTCGATATTGGCTGACAGGAGCCTCCGCATGACCCTCCAATCAAGGATAACAGATGAGGCGCGGAACATCATGGATGAGGCATGTTTGCCGGAAGCCATGGTGAAGAACGGAACTGATGCAGCGCTTCGTAGCCGTATCGCCCAAGCCCTCGTCTCAGCCGAACAGCGCGGCAGGGAGATGGAGCGGGAGGAAGTTCGCAAGCCCATCAGAAACGCCATACTCAGCCTGTCACCGTCCCAGCGCAGGAACGGCGACATTCTGGACGACACTATTGCCGCCGCCATCACGGAAGGGTGAGGGGATGAGCGAGACAGACAGACTTGCGCGAATTGTTCGGCACGGCTTGGGCTGGGCGGCTCTCCTGATGGTCGCATGGTGGCTTCTCCCGATCGGTCGAGACTCCACCGATCCGGCTGATGGAAGATCGGGAATGGCGCTCCTGACCGACGCGGCGACGGGATGCCAGTATCTGTCGCGTGGCGGCATCACGCCTCGCCTCGATGCGAACGGAAATCAAATGGGATGCAGGCGCTAGAGGATCACCCATGGCAAAGAAGCGGCGCGCAAAAAAGGAACCGGAGATGGCGACGGCTGTTGTCGATAACCCGAATTACTCTCGGGCGCATGACGGCGACAGGACAAATCCGAGGTTCATTACGGTTGCCATCAATCCGCGCGAGAGCGCCATCGGCACCATGCTTTCCCGTAAGCTACTCGATGAGGCTCAGGCGCGATCCGCAACACGGTTCCGTGCGCTGTGGGAAGCTCTGGGCGGTAAAGGTGCAGGCGCTCTCGACTATTCCAAAGAGCATGTTGATGGAGGCAAGATACCCGAGCCGATCAACCTTCGTCAGATGCAGGCCGGGATAGAGTTGAAACGCTGCCGGGAAATGCTTGGCGAGCGCGGCTACAAACTCGTTTCGCAGGTCTGTGGCGAGGGCTACCAGGTCAGCGAACTGGTGGTAGGGAAACGTGCGCAACTCTCGCTCATGGACGCGCTTAGGGGCTTTCTGGACGATCTGTGCGAGATGTGGGGTTATTCAACCGGCGCACAACGGCAGCGGTTTGCTGTGCAGAAATGAGTTGACGAGGTAAACCCCGTTTGATATGAGAAATGCAGGATGGAACTTCTTGCTTATGCGGCATTCGGTTCAGTTGCAGGCTTAGCCTTGTTTGTTGGGCTGCTTATCCTGTTCACCAAAATTTTCATCCGAGATTAGTTTCCAGTTCCCCGCAAGAGCGGGCAAGAGTTGGGCAACCTACGAAACGCCAGGGTGCAGCCGGTCGCTCCGGTCTAATGGTGAGTAGGTTCCGGATCGCAACATGGGGTCGCCACTCTGCGCGAACTTCCGGGCTGCCCATTCATTCGCCGTCCAGTGACGGCTACGTAATGCGAGGCGGCGAGAGCCACGGGAATTGCGGGTAGGACACGCGTTAGCGACGATGCAGGTTGGACCGCACATAGCGCGTTGAAGGAACTGCCACGCGGGCGTCAAGGCCAACGATTGACGCGCCTCGCATCATCTCACCGGAGAAACAGACATGACGCTCACCGAGTTCAAAGCTTGGTTCGATGGCTATACCGAAAACCTTGAGGGCGCGCCGAACGGCAAACAGTGGAAGCGCATCAAGGAGCAGGTCGGCAAGATCGACGGCACGCCGATTACCTATCCCGTCTATGTCGAGCGCTACGTGCGGCCTTGGTATCCCTACATTGGCTGGAACGCCGCCACCGCGCAGGGCATCGGCGCGAATATTTACAATGCGGATTCTGCCGTGCTTGGGTATTCAGACGCGCATGCAACGTCCGGCACCTTCGACGCCACATCGGCCATGTACGCGGCAGGCAAGATGGAGGCTGGAAACGCATGACCATCCGCACTCCCGCATGGCCTTCATGGGTCGTGACCTATCGCTATGACGGAAAGCCCTACGGCATCACCATCATAGCCAAGGATGCGGCCGAAGCATCTCGTCGTCTCCGTGCAATAGGCATGACTGGCAATGTCGACGGTGAACTGATGATGACGATACCGGCTGGGCCGGGCGCGGGTAGGTTGGCGAGCGCAATCTGCTTCATACGCAATCTGTTCGCAGGCTTGCTGGTTCGTGGCGAGTGAGTGCAGGCGATGAGCAGAGAGCCTGTAAAGCTTGTCCCGCGAACCATCAAGGCCACTACGGGCGTCATGGAGACGCTAAAGAATATGACGGAGGCCGCAAAGGCCGAAGGGTTCTCCGGTATTGCCATCGCTGCCGTTGACCGTGCCGGCTATTCGCACACAGCGTTCGAGAGCGGGGAGAATATCAGCCTGCTCATCGGCTCAGTTGAGCGCGTGAAATACCGGCTGCTCACCTATCAGGATGCTGACTGATGGCTGAGAGAGGCAGGCCGAGCGAGAACCCGAAAGCAGTTAAATGGCTAAGGCTCCGGTAGAAATCCGCTCTTTGGCGCGCACTCATACAGCAAGCGCGATCAAAACGCTTGCGGGCATCATGAACGAGAAGAAAGCGCCGGCTGCCGCGCGCGTTTCGGCTGCACAGGCGTTGCTTGATCGTGGATGGGGGAAGGCTCCGCAGCCGATTGATGGTGATGGCGAGGGTGGTCCGCTCCGCATCCGGGTTGTCATAGGCGGCGATGCCTGACGTCGATATCGAGATACACCCGAGACCACAGTTTCGGGGGTATCTCGCACGGAAGGAACGGTGGGCCTGCATCGTAGCGCATAGGCGCGCGGGCAAGACTGTCGCTTGCATCATGGACCTAATCAAGCGAGCGGCGGAGCATCAGGGAGCCAATCCGCGTTTTGCGTATATCGCGCCGACCTATACCCAGGCCAAAGACGTGGCTTGGTCGTATCTCAAGCAATACACCGCGCCCATTCCCGGCATTGGGATATCGGAAAGCGAGCTTAGCGTCACATTCCCGCACAATGGCGCGAGGATCAGGCTCTACGGCTCGGACAATTACGACAGATTGCGCGGCCTCTATCTCGATGGCGCTATTCTCGATGAGAGCGGCGATCAAGACCCGCGCGCATGGTCGGAAGTCGTAAGGCCGGCTCTTTCTGACCGTGGTGGCTGGGCAACGTTTATCGGCACGCCGAAAGGCCGGAACGAGTTTCATAAGATCCACAAGCTGGCGGAAGGCGATGCGGACTGGTTCTCGGCCAATCTCAGAGCCAGCCAGACGGGGTTGCTCAGTGCAGATGAATTGCAGGACGCCCGCAAGACTATGACGACGGAAGCCTACGCGCAGGAATACGAGTGTTCCTTCGATGCGGCGGTTAAGGGTGCCTACTATGGCAAGGAGGTTGCCGAGGCCGAGGCTGACAATCGCGTTTGCCATGTCGCTCAGGACAAGAACGCCGATGTTTTTGCGGCGTGGGACTTGGGCATAGGCGACATGATGGCGATCTGGGTTTTCCAGATTGTCGGGCAGGAATGGCATTTCCTGCGTTACTACGAGAACAATGGGTTCGGCCTCGATCATTACGTCGATTGGATCAAGGGCCTTCCCTACAAGGTTCACAAGCATTTCCTGCCGCATGACGCCGAGGCGCGGGAATTGCAAACCGGCAAGAGCCGTATCGAGTTCCTGGAAGGTCGGGAGTTCGAATGCGAGGTGGTTGCCCGTCACAATGTCGAAGACGGCATCAGCGCGGCGCGGCTTCGTTTCAACCGCATGTATTTCGACGCCGAGAAGTGCGCGCGCGGCATCGATTGCCTGCGCATGTATCGCAGCGAGTTTGACGAGAAGAACCAGACGCTGAAACCGAGGCCCTTGCACGATTGGGCCTCCCACGGTGCCGACGCCTTCCGATGCGCTGTCATGGGCGCACAGGAACGCAAACGGCAGCCGGCAACTCCGCAGCGCTCCATGGCATGGGTAGTCTAGATGGCAGCACTGACAGACGACCAGCTAGAGGCGATTGTCGCGCGGCAGATCGACCTTGCCAAGGCGCATGACCGCAATGAGCGTGAAAGCTCCAGGTCCAAGGCGCTCGATTACTATCTGGGCAATGTGGACAAGTGGATACCGCCCGAAGCGAACAAATCCCGTGTCGTATCTCGCGATGTCGCCGACACGATAGGCTGGATACTGCCAGGCATTATTCGCGTGTTCACGGCTTCCGACAGGATGGCCGAAGCGGAGCCCGTTGGCGAAGAGGACATGCAGTTCGCCCGTGAGGCGACGGACGGCATGAATTATGTCTTCTGGAAAGCCAACAAGGGCTACGAGATCGTTTACAACGCGACATGGGACGCGCTTCTCGTCGGCAATGGCGTCGTCAAGTCATATTACGACGAGACGCCGACCTACAGCATGTCGTTCCATAGCGGGCTGAGCGAGGATCAGCTTACGCTCCTGCTCATGCCCGATGAGGAAGGCGATGCGCCGGAAGTCGTGGCGCAGACCGAAAAGACGGTTCTCGTCGTAGACGAGGCGACGGGCGCGCAGGTCGAGAGCAAGGTTTACGACGTCAAGATCAAGCGGAAGAAGGCTGACGGCCAGTTCTGCATAGAGGTCGTGCCCCCTGAGCAATTCCTGATCGACGCGGATGCGATCTGCACCGATGACGCGGCATTCACGGCGCATTGGGAGCGCAAGCCACGGTCAGAACTGATCGAGATGGGCTATGACAAGGCCGATATCTGGTCGATCCCGGAAGCGGCCAAGAACCAGACGCCGGAGGAAGCCAGCCGCAATTCCACGCTCTATCAGGATGATGCCCCGGACAAGTCCATGGAACTGGTGGACTATTTCGAATGCTTTGTCCGCATTGACGTGGATGATGATGGCGAGGCCGAACTGATCCGAGCGTGTTTCGCTGGCAATGACGGCGGGAAGCTTCTTGATTGGGAAGTATGGGAAGACGAGCACCCGTTCGATGATATTCCCTGTGAGCCTGTCCCGCACCGCTGGGATGCGCGATCCATCACGGATGAGACGATGGACGTGCAGAACGTCAAGACGGTGCTCACGCGCCAGTTTTTGAACAATCTCTATTGGGCGAACAACCCACAGCTTTTCGTTGAAGGGCAGATCGAAAACCCCGAGCAGCTTCACGCGCCCACGTTCGGCGGCGTCATTCGCGGCAAGACTGGCTCGGCGGTCACTCCGATTGCCATTCCGATGTTCGCCAAGAATGCGTTGGAGGGTCTGACCTATCAGGATGAGGTGATCCAGAAGCGTACCGGCGTGGGCCGTGCGACGATGGCGCTCGATCCCGAGGCGTTGCAGAACCAGACCGCCACGGCGAACCAGAACCAGCGTGATGCGGGCTATAGCCAGATCGAGATGCTGGCGCGCAACATGGCCGAATGGGGCTGGCGCAAGGTGTTCCGCAAGCTGATGCGCCTGATGATCAAGCATCAGGGACCGATGAGCTTCATGCTCAACGGCAAGCCGGCGCAGATCGACCCGCGCTTCTGGAACGCGGACATGGATGTGACGATCAATGTCGGGCTGGGCACCGGCTCGCGTGACCGCGATATGTCCATGCTCAACATGATCATGCAGACGCAAGGAATGCTCGCCGAAAGACTGATGCAGATACCTGGCGGACAGGAAAAGGCGCTGGAGTTCGTGCCGAAAATCCTGAACGCGGCGAAGAAGCTGGCCGAGTCGTCGGGTTTGCGCAGTCCCGAGCATTATTTCCCGGATGTAACGGCCGAGGATATGCAGAAAATGGCCGCTGGCATGCAGCAGGCCGCCTCGAAGCCTGATCCGAAAATGCAGATCGAGCAGATGAAGGCGCAAGCCAACATGCAAATCCAGCAATCTGAGTTCCAATCGAACCAGATGCGCGTTCAGGCCGAGGTAGAGAAATCGAAGGCCGAGGCCCAGGTCAAGATCATCGAAGCGCAGGCGGCGCAACGTGAAGCCGACATGAAACAGCAATTGGCGGCAGCCCAGATACAGGTCGATCAGTTGAAGGCGGCCGCGAGCAACCAGACCACGCTTGCCAAGGCCGCGATTGATAATCTGGTGAAGCTGGAAATCGCTCGCATCAACGCTTCGAAGGACACCGACACAAAGCCCGATGCGGTCGAGAGCAAGCTTAGTTCCGACGCGGGAGTCGTCCAATGACGGACGAGCAGATCGCGCAACAGGCGCGGAGCATCAAGGACAATGAGGCGTTCCAGCTGGCGTTAGGAGCCATGCGCCGGGACGCCATTGAAACACTGGTATCGGTGCAAGCGACCGACGCCAACAAGATACGCGACCTACAGGCTACGGTCAGGGTCGTGGACGAACTTCGGGCACATCTCGATGCGTTCATACGCAAGGGACGGCCGCCGAAGGCACCGGGGCTAGTCTAGGCCCACAACCGCCAGTCAACCGGCGACGGAACTGGCCCAAACCAGGAAACAGTTATGGGAACCGAAGACGACACCGAGACCGGTGGCGATGTGCTGTCTGTTGAGCAGGCGGCAAGCGCCTTTGTGAAAGCCAATGCGAAGGAGCCGGAAGGCCAACTGGAGCAGGACGCGGAACAGGGCGAGGAAGCCGACGACGAATTGCAGGACTCCGATCTGGACGAGAGCGATGAAGCGGAAGGCGACCCCGACGAGGAAGGTCAAGCCGACGACGAGGACGGCGAGGAGCAGGGCTCCGATCAGGGACGTTTCGTTGCCAGCAATGGCAAGGTGAAGCTCCCGGACGGTACCGTGCTAACCGTTGCCGATCTCGTCAGTGGCAACCTGATGGAACGGGATTACAGGCAAAAGACAACGCAGGTTGCTGATGAGCGGCGCGCTCTGCAACAGCGATCCTCTGCCCTTGAAGCATCCGAAAAACAGGTGAATGAGCAGCGGGAGTTTATCTCCCAACTGCTCCAGGCATTTACGCCGCAGCCTCCCGATCCGTCTTTAATGGATCAGAACTCGCAATCATACGATCCGTTCGGCTATCTCGCCGCGAAGGATCAGTACGAGCGCATGGTCAACCTTCAGAACCATGTCAGCCAGCAGATACAGGCGTCCCGCGATCAGGCGGGGCAGAAGCTGACGGCCGATAGGAACGAAAAGGCGGCCAAGGAGTGGGAGAAGTTTCAGGAGAAGTTCCCGGAACTCCAGAACGAAGCCAAGGTGCAGCAGTTTTCCGACAGAATGCGGAACATCGCATCAGCTTATGGATTTTCGGCGGACGAGCTCGCTGGAGCATTGCCGTACGATCACCGCTTCGCGCTCGTCCTGCAAGATGCAGGCAAATGGCGCAAGTTGCAGGCGAACAAGCCGAAAGCCATTCAGCAGGTGCAGGGCCGTCCCCCCGTCCAGAAAAGCGGGAAACGCCTCACCCCTGACGCGCAGAAGGCTCGTCGCGCCGAGGATGCGATCAAACGTCTGAAGCAATCGGGCTCCGTCGAAGATGCGACGGCAGCCTATCTCGCATCCAGGAAAGGATAGAAAAATGGCAGTCGTAGCCAACACCGTCCGCACGTCGGACGCGGTCGGCAATCGCGAGGAACTCGACAACTTCGTGTCGATGATCACTCCTTCCGATACGCCGCTTTATACCATGGCCGGCAAGGAAAAAGCCGCCTCGAAACACCCCGAGTGGGAATACGAGGAGCTTGACGCCGTCGCCGACAATGCGCAGCTTGAGGGTAACGAATACACCTTCGACGCTGTGTCCGCGCCCACCCGCGTGGGCAACTATGCCCAGATCTTCACCAAGACGTTCCGTTTCTCCGGCACGCAGCAGGCGGTTTCCAACGCCGGCAATGTCGAGAAGCGCGCCCACGAACTGATGAAGAAGGGCAAGGCGCTCCGCAAGGACATCGAGAAGTGCATTATCCAGAACACGGCGTCCGATAATTCGGAACCGCGCCGTTCTGGTGGCCTTCCGACATGGCTGACCACGAACGTGTCCCGCAACTCGGGATCGTCGGGCGGCTTCTCCAGCGGGGTGACCACGGTGGAAACCACGGGCACGCTCCGCGCATGGACCAAGGCGCTCACCGATTCCGTTCTCCAGCAGGTCTACGAGAGCGGCGGCGATGTCACCACGGCCGTGTGTTCGTCCTACAACAAGGGCGTCTTCGCCACCTTCATGTCTGACGCGAACGTCGCTCCGTTCCGCTATGCGGCGGGCAGGGGCACCAACACCATCATCGGCACGGCGGATATCTACGAATCGCCGTGGGGCCCGATCAAGGTGATGGCAAACCGCGTCATGTCGAACTCGGCGGCCGACGCGCGTCGTGTCTTCGCCGTCGATCCGGCCATGATCAAGTGGATGACGCTTCGCGGCATTCAGGAAGATCAGGTCGCGAAAACGGGCGATGCCGAGAATGGCGTCCTCATCGCCGAAGGTTGCCTGAAAGTCGTCAACGAGGCCGGCATCGGCGTCGTGGCCGATGTGTTCGGCCTGACGGCTGCGAGCTAAGGAGAAAAGAAAATGGGACAGTCTCTTGCACCCATCTCGGTCACCGGTTCGACCGTGACTCTCGACCGTCACGTCCATCGCAACGCGGTGGTCGTGCTCAATCGCGCTGCCGGCGTCACTGTCACGCTGCCGGCCGCCTCCGGTACCGGCGATGTCTTCAAGATACTCGTCGGCACCACGGTATCCTCGAACAGCGACATCATCCAGGTCGCGAACGCGAGCGATACCATGGTGGGCCATATCGCCACCGGCCTCACGACGGGTGCCGCTGGCGCCGACTTCGGCGAAGCCATCGGCGGGACCGACGACACGATCACCATGAACGGCACCACGACCGGCGGCGTCAAGGGCTCCTATGTGGAAGTCCAGGACGTTGCCGCCAATCTGTGGCTCGTTCAGGGCAACCTCGTCGGTTCCGGCACGCTCGCCACTTCGGTGAGCGCGGCGGTCTCCTAAGCCTGACGCAATCGACGGACAGGGGCGGCTTTCGAGCCGCCCTTTTTCTTTGGAGAGATCATGAGCGAAGAAAAGAAGACGCTTTACGCGCAGGCCCGTCAGCTTGGCCTGGATGTGGACGGCCGCTGGTCGGTCGAGACATTGGCCGAGAAGGTCCAGGAGGCGATTGAAAACCATGCGGAGGCCCAGGACAGGGCCGTGCATGAGGCATCTGACACGTGGGTATATGCCGTTCGGGACTGCTTTCTCGGCACGGAAAAGAAGCCTGCCGGGTCAGTCTTCATGGCCCCGAAGGAATTGCATCTCAACTGGCGCTCGACGGGAGCTTCCCGGCTTGCCGAGGAAGACGAGATTGCCGAGGCGCTTGCATCCGATGCCTGAGTTGCTCTGGCTTCTGCTCGAAGACGACCCGGAAATCCGCCGCAAGGTGTGGGTCGGCTATGACAGGGCAGGAACGCCGCGTTCCGCCCACGTCGAGCAGGAAGTTGACGATATCATCGCCCGCAACACGGAGGCCGAGAAGGCCACGCATGGAACGCGGTTTGGCGATTACAACCGTGTCGCCTCCGTTCCCCTGACATTCCTTGAGAAAACCGGTCTGGATCACGCGATCGATGCGCGGGATCGCCGGTACATCTCCAAGGTTCTCAACGACTCCGATTTCGCTCGTTTCCGCACCAGCCGGGGGAACGTATGAGCATCGAGACCTATTCCGATCTCAAGTCGGCGATCACCAACTGGTTCATGAGCCGGAGCGATCTGGCGACGAACGCGGACGAGATGATCGATCTGGCGGAGGCGTATTTCAATCTCGAACTGCGCTGCCGCGAGATGGAGACGACGGAGACGCTTACACCGGCCTCGAACGTCTGCACGCTGCCGGCCGATTATCTGGAATACAAGCGGGTGACGGAACTAGCATCGCCGCGCAGGAAACTCGCCTACATCACGGAAGACGCAGCCGACGCGCTCTATGCGTTCCGGGATGCCGGGCCTGCATGTCATTTCATGATCATCGGCAATTCGCTGACCGCCCTCCCGCTCAGCACCAATGACATCGAACTGACCTACTACCAGAAAATCCCGGCTCTCAGCGACACGACGACTACGAACTGGCTGCTGACCCGCGCGCCCAATCTCTACCTCCATGCCTGCCTGTTCTATGCCGCCGAACTCGTCAAGGACAATGAGGAGATCACCAAGGAAGGCGCGCTGATGGGCAAGTTCATGGACTCCCTGATGGCGCTGGATAACCGGGCGAAGTTCGGCAATGCCGGCGTCGTTCTGCAAGGGGCAGTCTTTTGACGACGCTGCCCTTTGCTGAGTGGCGTCCAGACGCTGCCGGGCTCAATTCCAATTTCACCGCCGACGTGATGAACGTGCTGTGCTCGACGGCCGGATATATCCCATTCCCACAGCTTGCCGTTTTCTCCGCAGCGATGGCGGATCGTCCGACTGGTGGGTTTACTGCGACCGACAATGACGGCACCAAATACATCTTCGCCGGCACCGCGACGAACCTCTATCTGCTGAATAATACCGATCTGTCATGGACAGACGTTTCGCAGACCGGCGTCACCTATGGCTCGACGGACACGGAGCGCTGGCGGTTTGCGCAATACGGCCAGTATGTCGTAGCGGTCAACGCCAACAACAACCCGCAGGTCTACCAGCTTGGAGTGGATACGGCCTTTGCCGATCTTGGCGGTTCTCCTCCGAAAGCCCGGTTTGTCGCCGTCTGCGGGGATTTCCTGTTCCTCTCGGGGCTGACTGATCATCCGAACCGGGTCCAATGGTCGGCCCTGAACGATATTACGGGCTGGACGCCGGGCACGAATAGCTCGGACTTCCAGGATTTCGCCTACGGCGAGGCGGTCATGGGCGTCACGCCGGCCACCAATCCGATCATCGTCCACAAGCACGCCGTGACCTATGGGACATTCGTTCCTGGATCCGATGTGGTTTTCACCTTCCAGAAGGTCATGGATCAAAGAGGGGCTGCGGCTCCTTATTCGATCTGCACGAGAGGCCAGCGCACGTTCTTTGCCGATGCCGGCGGCTTCTACATGATCGGCGCGGACGGGACCGATACACCGATCGGCAAGGAAAAGGTGGACAGGACCGTTTTCCAGACCATAGACGGCGCAACGCTCTACGACATCATCGGGGAAATCGATCCCTTCTATTCGCGTGTGTATTTCGCGCTCCGGTATCAGTCCACCACTACCGCTTTCGATCGCCTGATCATCTACGATTGGGATTTGCAGCGCTGGACGCAGGTGGGCGGCAATCTCTCTATCCTGTTTCCGCTGGCCTCGGGCACGATCGGCTACACGCTCGACAACCTGACCGACCTGACAGGCTATTCGCTGGACGATCTGCCATTCTCGCTCGATAGCCAGGTGTGGCAGGGCGGCGCGCCGGTCATGGCGGCGTTCAATTCCGACAACAAGCTCTGTTTCTTTGCCGGCGATCCTGAAGAAGCGAACATCACGACGCAGGAAACCGGCAATACGGACGGAACGCTGTCCTATATCGACGGTGCCTCGATCATCGCGGATACGAACAACGTCCATCTGACCATCGGAACGCGGATGAGGCGCGGTGACAGCGTTTCCTACGGCATGGAGCGCAATCCGACGCCGGCAAGCGACAGGATCGATTTCCGGTCATGCTCCCGGTTCCACACCTTCAAGATGAGGATCGACGCCGGATCGTCGTGGAGCTTCGCGCAGGGGCTTTCGGTGAGTTCGCGACCGGCAGGCCGCCGTTAAACTTGAAGTAAAAGCCTGAATCTGCTAAACAATTCGGGCCGAAGCGGTGCGCTAACACCGGCTCCGGCCCTAACCAAAGCCCGAACGTAGGAGGTTCGAGATGGCTGCTAAATCCTTATGTAAAATCGATGGGTGCAACAAGCCGGTAATCGCGCGCGGATGGTGCGAAAACCATTATCGCAGGTGGAAGCGGCACGGCGACCCGGAAACGATGGTGAAAACGGCCAGAGGGGAGGCCTTAGACTATTTTCTCCATACCGTTATCCCCTATGACGGAGATGAATGTCTTTTTTGGCCATATGTGCGCCATGACTGGGGATACGGCGTTCTCCATTTCGAAGGCCGCAACCGGTACGTTCATCGACTCATTTGTGAAGAAGAACACGGTCCGGCACCATCGCCAATATATGAGGCGGCTCACTCCTGCGGCAACGGCCATCTCGGCTGCGTAAATAGGAAGCATCTTTCCTGGAAAACGCCGAAGCAGAACTCGGACGATAAGTATCGCCACGGGACAATGACGCGTGGCGAAGAATGTCACGCGGCCAAACTAACAAGAGAAGATGTCAAACGGATCAGGACGTTGAAAGGCAAGAAGTCTTCGCGTCAGATATCCGAAGAATTTGGCGTCGGCATTTTGCATGTGAATGCAATTTGGCGACGAGACAGGTGGGCATGGCTAAGATAACGGTCGAGAACGTGGGAAAGTGGCCGCTGGACGATCTGGCCCCGTACATGACCGCCATCGTGACCGAAATGGGCAGGCTGGCGAAGCGTTTCCCGCAGGATTGCACCACGGCCAGCATCTTCCATGAGATTTATTCCGGCAATCGCGCGCTGTGGCTGATCCGCGAGGATGGGAAGTTCCTCGCAATGGCCATGTCGCACATCCGCACCATCAACGCGACGGGCAAGAAGATAGCGACCCTCACGGATTTGGCCGGTGAGAGGGTTGCTGATTATGCCGAGCCGCTTTGCGCAGCCGTAGAGGCATGGGCGGACGAAAACCAGTGCAGCGTCAAGGAAGTGCAGGGCCGGGAAGGGTGGAAACCGCTTCTGGCAAAACACGGATATCGGCCGTTCTCGGTCATTTACAGGAAGACCGCCAATGGGTAGCTCCTCTGAATCGAAAACGACCAACAGCCCTCCGGCATGGTCCGCCCCGGGCTATAAGGAAGCGGGCCAACAGGCGCAAAACCTGTACAACTCTGGCGTCGGCGGGAATACCTATCAGGGCTCGACCGTTGCCGACTTGTCCGGCACGACTATGCAGGGCGTCAACGCTCTTGCCAATGCCGGTGCGAATACCGATACCTCCGGTTCGCGGCCGCTCTTTCAGGGCATAGGTGCAGGGGCTGGCTCGGTCTATGATGCAGCCGGACAGCCTTCCTCGGCCGCGACGAACCTTTCCGGGATGGCCTCAGGTGCTTATCTCGATCCGGCGAACGATCCGTATTACTCGCAGGCCCTCCAAAGCGCGCTCACCACGGCAGGCAACGGCGTACAGAGCCAGTTTTCGGGTGCAGGCCGCCTTGGTTCTGCCGCGAACACGAACGCTCTTGGCAACACGCTTGGCAATATAGCCGTCAACGCCGCCAGCCAGCAGTATAACCAGAACGTCGCCAACATGCTGGGCGCGAACCAGCAGATCGACGCTGCGAAACAAGCCGGCCTCGGGACGCAACTTGGCGCGCTGGGTGCGGGACAGAATGCAGCGACATCTATCGCTGGCCTCGATCAGAACCAGTTCCAGAATAACCTTACCGGCGCACAGGCTATCCAGCAGGCGGGCAGCACGCTCGACACGCAGAGCCAGAAGCAACTGAACGATCTGGTCAACCTGTTCTACGCGAACGACAACCAGGATTGGAACCGTCTCGGCATGTTCGAGCAGGCTCTTGCCGGTGCGAGTGGTAACTATGGCACGCAGACGGCGCGGACCAGTTCTTCCAACCCACTGGCGGCGGCTGGCGGTCTTATCAGCGCAATCCCGAAAGGATGATCATGGGCGGTTCTTCTTCCTCCACGCCTCAGGGCAGCCTTTCCAGCCTGTTTGCGAACAACCAGCCGACGCAGACTGGCATGAGCGGTACGCTGCCGACGATCACGGCTCCCAAGTCGCTGATCGGGCAATTGAACATGGGCCAGTTGCCGACACAGGCACCGGACAGCCAGCCACACGCCGCATCCAGTGCGCCAGCAGCGCGCTCGGTGGCCTTCA
>JBDZVC010000228.1:0-6920 GCA_040255475.1 Phyllobacteriaceae bacterium
TCGTCACCGATCTGGGCGACGGTCGTGACCGGCTGGTGCGCGAGGGTGATTCCGTGTCGGGCGAACTCGGCGCGGCGCTTGAAAAGGCGTTCCGGTCGGGCAAGTCGGGAACGGTTGAGGCGGAGGGACGCTCCTTCTTCCTCAACGCGCATCTGCCGCCGCCGAGGCTGGTGGCGATCGGCGCCGTCCATATCAGCCAGGCGCTGGCGCCGATGGCGAAGATCGCCGGCTTCGATATCGAGATCATCGACCCGCGCACGGCGTTCGCCACAGAAGCGCGCTTTCCCGGCGTGCCGCTTTTCGCCGAATGGCCGGAGGACGTGCTGAAGAGACGGCCTTTCGATGCCTATACCGGCGTCGCGGCGCTGACACATGACCCGAAGATCGACGATTTCGCGCTGAAATTGGCACTGAAGACGGGCTGTTTCTATGTCGGTGCGCTCGGCAGCCGCAAGACGCATGCGAAGCGCGTCGAACGCCTGACGGCGATGGGGGTGACGGCGGATGAGATGGGCCGCATCCATTCGCCGATCGGCATGAACATCGGTGCGGCGAGCCCGGCGGAGATCGCAGTCGCGGTGCTTGCCGAGATCATCGCCGCGTTCCGCTCTCGCGGCGTGGCTGCTGAGACGACGGAGAAGGCCGCGTGAGGTTCGGGCCGATCCCGATCGAAGACGCGGAAGGCGCGATTCTTGCGCATGCGACGGTCGCCCGCGAAAAACGCCTGCGCAAGGCGCATCGGCTGACGGCTGAAGACGTGAAGGCGCTGGCGGCCGCCGGCGTGCGCGAAGTGG
Source organism: Phyllobacteriaceae bacterium (assembly GCA_040255475.1). Taxonomy (GTDB): domain Bacteria; phylum Pseudomonadota; class Alphaproteobacteria; order Rhizobiales; family Rhizobiaceae; genus Mesorhizobium_L. The sequence continues at coordinate 795 of JBDZVC010000228.1, forward strand.
TTGCCGCTTCGCTTGCTTCCGACGATGTGGACGAGAACCAGGCCGCCGCGCGCATTGCAGGCGCGCTGAAGCATTCAGGCATCGAGGTGAAGCCGGCGGCAACCGGCCGCGTCAATCTGCACGCCAGGACGACCGGTCTGTTCACGGTGGACAAGGAACTGATCGATTCCATCAATCATGTCGATCCCGCCGTGACCATCGCGACCGTTGCCGCTTTTGCGCCGGTCGTCGCCGGACAGATGGTGGCAACGGTGAAGATCATTCCCTTCGCCGTGCCGGAGGCGGTAGTGGACTGGATCGTTTCGATCACCGCCGACCGTACCATTTTCGAGGTGCACCCCTACCGGGCATGGTCGGTGGGAGTCGTGCAGACGGTGCTGCCGAGCGTCAAGGAAAGCGTGCTCGACAAGACGCGGCGTGTCACCGAGGCCCGGCTGGCGCGCTCCGGCAGCCGCGTGTCCGAAGAGCGGCGGACGCCGCACGAATCGGGCGCCGTCGCGCAGGCGATCTCGGAGCTTTCGCGCGACAATGACATGGTGCTGGTGTTCGGTGCCTCGGCCGTGTGCGATCCGGAGGATGTCATTCCCGCGGCTATCCGCGAATCGGGCGGCACGGTGTTCCGTGCGGGTATGCCGGTCGATCCGGGCAATCTCCTGATTCTCGGTGAGCGTGGCGGTCGGCCGGTGCTCGGCGCGCCGGGCTGCGCGCGCAGCCCCAAGGAAAACGGCTTCGACTGGGTGCTCGATCGCCTGATCGCCGGCGTTCAGGTGACGGAAGACGATATCGCCGGCATGGGCGTCGGGGGACTCCTGATGGAAATACCGACGCGGCCGCAGCTGCGCGAACCCGCCGAACCGGTGAAACGTGCGAAGGTCTATGCGATTGTGCTGGCGGCCGGCCGCTCCAGCCGCATGGGCGGGCCGAACAAGCTGCTCGCCGGATTCGACGGCAAGAAACTGGTCCGGCTGGTGACGGAGCGTGTGCTGCGGAGCCGCACGGATGGAACGATAGTGGTGACCGGCCATCAGGCGGAGCGGGTGCGCGAGGCGCTGGCCGGGGTGAATGTCCGCTTCGCCGACAATCCGGATTATGCATCAGGTCTCGCCGGTTCGCTCAAAGCCGGCATCCACGCGCTGCCTGCGGATGCCGATGGCGCGATGGTCGTGCTGGGCGACATGCCGGGGGTCGGTACGACGGATTTCGATGCGCTCGTCGCCGCTTTCGCACGCGCTTCCGGCCACGCGATCGTGCGCGCCACCCACGCCGGCAAGCGCGGCAATCCGGTGGTCCTGCCTCGCTCCGTCTTTCCTGCCGTCGAACTGCTCGAAGGCGATGTCGGCGCGCGCCATCTGGTCGAGGCCGGCGGTACCGAAGTCGTCGATGTCGAGATCGGGGAGGGCGCCAGCATCGATGTCGATACGCCCGACGCGCTCGCACTTGCCGGCGGGGTCGCGGCGGGGTGAGGGGATTGCTTGGTTATTGCGGTGTTTGGTTGAAGTGGCGAGGGGGCTTTGGTGCCGCTCTTGCCTTGCTTCTTGTTACCGTGTCTGGTGTCCGTGCGGCCTCCCTGCAGCTTGCACCCTACAAGGACGATCTCTTCGCCTATCCCGCCGAGCTTTCCAGCCGGGATAATGGCGATTACCGCGTCTTCGACTATCGCGAATATCGCGACATCAACCAGCGTGACAGCATTCCGGAGCGTCGCGTGAATGACCAGTATGTCTCGCTTCGCGTGCGGCGCGTGCAGCAGGACATGGCGCTCGATACGCCGCTTGGCACGTTGCGGGCCTATGCGGTCGGGGCGCAGAAGGGTGCGAGCATCATCACCGTCTATCTGCACGGGCAGGGCGGCAGCCGCAGCCAGGGCGTCGACGATTTCACCTTCGGCGGCAATTTCAACCGCATCAAGAATTTGATGGCGGACAATGGCGGGCTCTATCTGTCGCCGGATTTTTCCGATTTCGGCGACAAGGGCGCGGCGGAAGTAGCCGCTGTCATCGAGCACTATCTCGACGGCTCTCCAAACGCCGCCTTGTTCGTCGCCTGCGGCTCGATGGGCGGCCACATCTGCTGGAAACTGGCGGAAAACGGCAAGATCGCGCCGAGACTGTCCGGTCTGCTGCTCCTCGGCTCCATGTGGGACGAGGATTTCTTCAAGAGCCCGGCCTTCAAGCGGAAAGTGCCAGTCTTCTTCGCGCAGGGCAGCCACGACAAGGTTTTCCCGGTCGCGCGGCAGGAAGCTTTCTTCGAGGAGATCAGGAAGCGCTCGCCGGGCTATCCGACACGCTTCGCCCGGTTCGAGACCGGCACGCACGGAACGCCGATCCGCATGGCCGACTGGCGGCAGGTCCTCAACTGGATGCTTTCCTTGAGGAAATAGCGCCAAAGGGCTGGCAAGTAGAGGTTACGGCCCTGTCTCGTAGTCGATCACCGGCTTCGGATCGACTTTGCCGTCATAAGACGCGTCCACGTCGTATTTGACCAGCGTGAAGACGCCATTGCGGAACATCCAGGCGCCGCTTGAAGCGGCGTCGCCTGCGCCACGCCATTTGTTCATGGATGAGATGGTCTGCGTGTCGGGATCGTAGGACGAATTCATGAGCTGGTTCTCGGCGGTGTAGCCGACGATCTGCACGCTTTCGACCTTGCCGTTCGCATCATCGTTCTCATAGCGGATGGCGAGTTCCGGTGCGGCGAACTGGAGATTGCGTAATTCGCCCTCGCCATTGACGAAGTAATAGACCTCCGACTGGTTGTAGGCGGCGCTCGAGCAGGCGAACTGGAAGAGGCGCGCCTTGCGTGGTGGCGCTCCTTCCTTGTCGGAGGAGAGCGAGAAGGAGATTTCCCAGGATTGCGGTTCGGCCGCATCGGGGCCCATGGCGGATGTATCGCAGATATCGACGTAGTCCGCCGTGAAAAGGCTCTTCGCCTTGTCTAGCAACGCGTCCTTCGCGGGCGGTGGTGGGCCGTCGCCACATTCCTTCGGCAGCGCCTCGTCGAGGCCGGCCTTGGCCGGTTTCAGGCTGCCTTTCTCGATATGGAGCGGGTCGTATTTGTCCGCCTGGATCTGCGGATCGGAGAGCTTCAGCGTGTAGCAGCCGGCATAGACCTTGGATTTTCCCTTCTTGTCGACGGCTTCGATGGCGACGGGCAGATTGTAATAGGTGCTGCCGGCCGCGCCCTCGCTACCCGCCGCGCCGATCAGGACCTTCACCTCGGCCGTATCGGCAAAGCCCTTTGCGTAAGCGTCGACGTCCTTCGCTGGCGGCTCGGAGAAATAGTTGTAGGCACGGGCGTATTCGTGCCGGTTGACGGCGTTGTAGAGTGAGCGCACGAGCGCTTCAGGGGTCGAGCGGTCATCGAGATAGGCCGGCTCCGCCTGCGCGGCAACGGGCAGCAACGCACCTAAGAGAGCGAGAGCGAGCAATCGGGTGCGGGCCATGCGAATCCTCCACGGTCCAACTGATTCTCGCTGTGGAATGCGGCGCGGGCAGGGCGCTTGTGATCCTTCCGCGCAGGCGTATTGTCCATCGCGCGGCCGTCCGGCCGTCTGTTCCAGGGAAAACCACCTATGACCATCTCCATGTATTCAGCTTCCGTGCCGGTATTCTCCGCCATGCTCAAGAACCTGTCGCATGTGCTTGCAAAAGGCGAGGCCAATGCGGCGCAGCGCAAGATCGAGCCCGCTGTTTTCCTCAATGATCGCCTTGCGCCGGACATGTTCACTCTGACGGCACAGGTTCAGATCGCGACCGATCATGCCAAGGGTGCCTGCGCCCGGCTTTCCGGCCGCGAGTTGCTGAAACTCGAAGACAAGGAAACGAGCTTCACCGAACTGCAGGCCCGGATCGAGAAGGTTCAGGAATTTCTGAAAGGTTTTTCGGCGGCCGACATCGACGGTTCCGAGGAAAAGGAGATCACGCTCAAGATCGGCGGCAGTGAGATGAAGATGCCTGGAGTGCAGTACCTGCTTCACTTCGCGACGCCGAATTTCTATTTCCACGTCACCACCGCCTACGCGATCCTGCGCCACAATGGCGTGCCGCTCGGCAAGGCCGACTTCTTCGGCCGGGGGTGACGGCCAAAGGATGAAAAACCGGGCGCCCTTGACTTGACGGCGGTTCCTGCGTCACACGCAAGCCAATCACCAGCAGGCTGGAGCTGCGAAGATGGCCGTTGCGTTCACATTTCCGGGGCAGGGAAGCCAGGCGGTCGGCATGGGCAAGGAGCTTGCCGAGACCTTTCCCGAGGCGCGGGCCGTGTTCGAGGAAGTCGACGAGGCGCTCGGCCAGAAGCTTTCCACGATCATGTGGGAAGGGCCGGACGATGTCCTGACGCTCACCTCGAACCAGCAGCCGGCGCTGATGGCCGTATCGATCGCGGCGATCCGCGCGATGGAAGCGCGCGGGTTTTCGCTCGCCGGCAAGGTCGCCTATGTCGCCGGTCATTCGCTCGGAGAGTATTCGGCGCTCTGCGCCGCCGGCGCCTTCACACTTTCCGATACTGCACGGCTGCTTCGTATCCGCGGCGATGCCATGCAGGAAGCCGTTCCTGCCGGCGAAGGCGCGATGGCCGCGATTCTCGGGCTCGACCAGGATGCCGTAGAAGCTGCTTGCCGTGAGGCGTCCGCCAAATCAGCTTGCCAGATCGCCAACGACAATGGCGGCGGCCAGATCGTCATTTCCGGGACCAAGGCCGGCGTGGAAGACGCGGCACGCCTTTGCACGGAGCGCGGTGCCAAGCGGGCGATCATGTTGCCGGTTTCCGCGCCCTTCCATTCGGCGCTGATGGCACCGGCGGCGGAGCGCATGCGTTCGGCGCTTGCCGAAGCCTCCATCAAGGCACCGGTCGTGCCCGTCGTCAGCAATGTCGCGGTCGCGCCGCTGACCGACCCGAAGGAGATCGCCGCACGGCTGGTAGAGCAGGTGACCGGACGGGTGCGCTGGCGCGAGACGGTGGAATGGTTCGGCGCGAACGGCGTCGATACGCTCTACGAGATCGGCTCCGGCAAGGTGCTTTCCGGCCTTGCGCGCCGCATCAACCGCGAGATCGCCACGGTGCCGGTCAACTCGCCGGCGGATGTGGAAACCGCACTTTTGACGCTGGCCTGAACTAAACCGTTACGGGAACATATTCCCGCATGATCCTGAAAAGGAATGATCCATGTTCGACCTGACCGGCAAAAAAGCCCTCGTCACCGGCGCTTCCGGCGGTATCGGCGAGGCGATCGCCCGCGCGCTCCACGCGCAGGGCGCAACGGTTGGCCTGCATGGCACGCGCATTGAGAAACTGGAAGCGCTTGCCGGCGACCTGGGTGAGCGCGCGCATGTCTTCGTCGCGAATCTGGCCGACCGCGATGCGGTGAAGGCGATGGCGCAGAAGGCAGAAGAGGTTCTTGGCGGCGTCGATATTCTCGTCAACAATGCCGGCATCACCCGGGACGGGCTGTTCGTGCGCATGTCGGACGAGGATTGGGACGCGGTCATCGAGGTGAACCTGAATTCCATGGCTCGGCTCACCCGCGAGCTGACGCATCCGATGATGCGCCGGCGTTTCGGCCGGATCATCAACATCACCTCGGTCGTCGGTGTCACGGGCAATCCCGGGCAGACCAACTACTGCGCCTCCAAGGCCGGCATGATCGGCTTTTCAAAGGCGCTCGCCAATGAGATCGCCAGCCGCGGCATCACCGTGAACTGCATCGCACCCGGCTTCATCGAATCAGCCATGACCGACAAGCTGAACGACAAGCAGAAGGAGGCGATCATGGGGGCCATTCCCATGAAACGGATGGGCAAGGGGGAGGAGATCGCCACCGCCGCCGTGTTCCTCGCTTCTCCCGAGGCCGCCTACGTTACCGGGCAGACGATCCACGTAAATGGCGGGATGGCGATGATCTGAGAGGGCCGCAAGGGCAACTATCCGTCCTTTAGGCCTTTTACCCGGCAAACCTTCATGCTATCCGCCCAATTACCAGACGCCGGAGGGGGAAAACGGACGCCCGTTCACCCCGAAGTCTTTTCAGCTTGATTAGCGGCTATCCTGCCGCTAACGAAGACACGGAAACATGAATTCGAGGGTTCCCAAATGAGCGATACCGCAGAACGCGTCAAGAAAATCGTCGTC
>JBDZVC010000229.1:0-6898 GCA_040255475.1 Phyllobacteriaceae bacterium
AGAAGGAGCCGATCGTCCAGACGCTTCTCGACATGGCGCAGAAGCTCGAAGGGCTCTACCGCCACGCCTCTACGCATGCGGCGGGCATCGTCATCGGTGACAGGCCTCTGTCCGAGCTGGTGCCGATGTATCGCGACCCGCGCTCCGACATGCCGGTCACCCAGTTCAACATGAAATATGTCGAGCAGGCAGGGCTGGTGAAGTTCGACTTCCTCGGCCTCAAGACGCTGACCGTGCTCAACACTGCCGTGAAGCTGATCCGGCGCCGCGGCGTAGACATCGACCTCGCCAAGCTCCCGCTGGATGATCCCGAGACATACGGGATGCTTTCTCGCGGCGAAGTGGTGGGCGTGTTCCAGGTTGAAAGCGCCGGCATGCGCAAGGCGCTGATCGGCATGAAGCCGGACCGCATCGAGGACCTGATCGCGCTGGTCGCGCTCTACCGGCCGGGGCCGATGGAAAACATCCCGACCTACAACGCCAGAAAGCATGGCGAGGAGGAGATCGCCTCGATCCATCCCAAGATCGACCATCTGGTGGCCGAGACCCAGGGCGTCATTGTCTACCAGGAACAGGTGATGCAGATCGCGCAGGAGCTTTCCGGCTACTCGCTCGGAGAGGCCGATCTGTTGCGCCGTGCCATGGGCAAGAAGATCCGCGCCGAGATGGACCAGCAGCGCGTGCGTTTCGTCGACGGAGCCGTGGAGCGAGGCGTATCGAGGCAGCAGGCGGATTTTATCTTCGACCTGCTCGCCAAATTCGCCGATTACGGCTTCAACAAGAGCCACGCGGCAGCCTACGCCCTCGTCTCCTATCAGACCGCCTATCTGAAGGCGCATTATCCGGTGGAATTCCTCGCCGCCTCGATGACGCTCGATATGTCGAACACCGACAAACTCGGCGATTTCAGGCAGGATGCGCTCCGCCTCGGCATTGATGTCGTGCCGCCTTCGGTGATGACCTCCTATCGCGATTTCGAGGTTGGCGAGAACCGCATCTTCTATTCGCTGGCCGCCATCAAGGGGGTCGGCGACGCGGCGGTCGAGCATATCGTGGCGGTGCGCAAGGAGCGGCCTTTCACGAGCCTTGAAGATTTCTGCGCCCGCATCGACCCCAGGATCGTGGGCAAGCGCGTCTTCGAAAGCCTGATCGCGGCTGGCGCCTTCGACTGCTTCGGGCACGACCGCGCTGCGCTCACGGCCGGTGTCGATCGGCTGATGGGCATGGCTGCGCTCGCCCAGCAGGAAGCCTCTCTCGGCCAGGGCAACATGTTTGGTGTCGCCGAAGGACCGGCGGAGAAGCTTCGCCTGCCTTCAGTGGAGCGGTGGTTGCCGGCGGAGCGGCTGCATCGCGAGTTTCAGGCGGTCGGCTTCTATCTCTCTGCGCATCCGCTGGACGGTTACAAGAAACTGCTCGAACGGATGCGTGTGCAGAACTGGGCGGAGTTTTCCAACGCGGTTAAGCGCGGTGCAGCGGCCGGGCGGCTGGCCGGCACCGTCACCTCCAAGCAGGAACGCAAGACACGCACCGGTAACAAGATGGGCGTCATCCAGCTTTCCGATACGACCGGCCAGTTCGAGGCCGTATTGTTCTCCGAAACGCTGGCGCAATACCGCGATCTTCTGGAGCCCGGTCGCTCCGTCGTCATCACCGTCTCGGCGGAAGACCGGCCGGAAGGCATCAATCTGCGCATCCAGTCGGTGCAGGCGCTCGACGAGGAAGCAAGCCGCATGCGCCAGGAGATGCGCGTCTTCCTGCGCGATGCGGCCCCCGCCAACGCGCTCTCCGCGCGGCTCGATCGCGGCGGTGAGGGGCAGGTTTCGGTCGTGCTCATCAAGGAGGGCGGCGAGGCGGAAGTCGAGATCGAACTGCCCGACCGTTACCGCCTTTCCCCCCAGATCGCCGCCGCCATCCGCGCCGTGCCGGGCGTGGTCGAGGTGGAACTGATATAACCCGAACAGCCGACGAAGATCGATTGCTTTACCTAGGGTAAGGTGTATCGTCGCGCCGGGTTTGTGTCCTGCTTGCCGGCCGTTGCGCTGGGCGATGAAGGACATTTTGGGAGGGTCGAGTGACCGATTATCTCCGTATCGCCGAGTTCGTGCAGGTTCAGGTGATGGCTGGCAAATCCAACGCCGCGGCGACCGCCGGCGCCTGTCATAATTTCTCGATCCATTGGTGCGCTCTGATGTATCGAGACAGCCGGCCCGAGAGCGCTGCCACCAGGATGACGAAGTTGTCGGTTTCCAAGGGCGAAGCCAACCTCGTGCTGCAGAAGACCTATGTTGATGCGTTTTCGGAGCAGGGGCGCAATTGGGAGAGCGCAGACAATCTCGGTGTCGCGATCCGCGGGCTGGCACGGATCGACTATGTCATCCCGTACGGAAATTTCGATCAGAAGACCGTGGTCGACATCATCAGGAAACCACCGGCGGAGGCGTTGGTCTATACGTTCAGCTTCCCGGGCGGTATCGCAGGGGCTCAGGGGGGAACGCATACCATCGCGTTTTTCCGGAAGCTGCGCGGTCGGCGAGGCGTTATGGAGCCCGAATCCGGCGTTGTAAGCGCGTATGATCCGAATTTCGGTGAATACGCGATTCCGGAGATGGAATTCAACTATTGGTTCAACAAACTGAAAGCCACCTATAACGGCAAATTCACCACGCATCGGATGATGCGCCTCAAAGACATGAGCAAATGATGCCCTGACCATTCAGGCACGATAGGCCCCTGAATGGAAGATGACCGGATTCGAGGCGGTTATGCAAATGACGCCGGCTCGCCCTTCAGCGCCTCTTCCAGCAACCTCTCATACTTGCGGCGCGGAACGTCGATCGCGCCGAAGCGCTTCAGGTGCTCGGTGGTGAATTGCGTGTCGAGAAGTTGGAACCTGCGCGCATTCAGCCTCTCGACAAGAGCGGCGAGGCAGACCTTGGATGCGTCGCGCTCACGCGAGAACATGCTTTCGCCGAAGAAGACGCGGCCGAGCGTTACCCCGTAGAGTCCGCCGACAAGCCGTCCCTCGCGCCACGCCTCCACGGTGTGGCAGTGTCCGAGTTCGAAGAGGCGGGTATAGGCTTCGCGGATCGGCTTGTTGATCCAGGTGCTTCTGCGCTCCGGACGCTTCTCGGCGCAGCCATCGATCACGCCAGCGAAGTCGCGATCGAAGGCGATCTCGAAGGCACCGTGGCGGATGGTCTTGGCGAGGCTTTTCGGCAGGTGAAAACCATCGAGCGGGATGATGCCGCGCGTCTCCGGCCTGACCCAGAACACTTCCGGATCGTCGGCGCTTTCCGCCATCGGAAAGACGCCGGATGCATAGGCTCTCAACAGGAGATCGGTCGGTATGCCGGAGCCGGGTGCGAGAGGCCGAGACATGGCATTCCTGCCTGCCGGCTATTCCTTACCGGCCAGGTATTTCTCAAGCCAATGGATATCATAATCTCCATTGGCAATGTCGGGATTACCGATCAAATCCTGGAAAAGCGGCAGCGTGGTCTTGATGCCGTCGACGACGAATTCGTCCAGCGCCCGGCGAAGCCGCATCAGCGCCTCGACGCGGTTGCGCCCGTGCACGATCAGCTTGCCGATAAGGCTGTCGTAATAGGGCGGGATGCGGTAACCGGAATAGACACCTGAATCGACGCGCACGCCGAGCCCGCCCGGCGTGTGGAAATAGTCGATCGTACCGGGCGAAGGCGTGAAGGTGCGCGGGTCCTCGGCATTGATGCGGCACTCGATGGCGTGGCCGTTGAACTGGATATCCTTCTGCTTCACCGAAAGCCCGCTGCCGGATGCAACCCGGATCTGTTCATGCACGAGATCGATCCCGGTGACCGCTTCCGTCACCGGATGCTCGACCTGCAGGCGCGTGTTCATCTCGATGAAATAGAATTCGCCGTTCTCGTAGAGGAATTCGATCGTGCCCGCTCCGGAATAGCCGAGATCGGCGATGGCGTTGGCCACCGTCATGCCGATCTTGTCGCGCTCCTCGGCGTTGAGCGCGGGCGAGTTCGCCTCCTCCCAGACCTTCTGGTGGCGGCGCTGCAGCGAACAGTCGCGCTCGCCGAGATGGACAGCCTTGCCGGCACCGTCGCCCATCACCTGCACCTCGATATGGCGCGGCTTCTCCAGATATTTCTCGATATAGACGGCATCATCGCCGAAGGCCGCGCCCGCTTCCGCGCGCGCGGTCGAGAGCGCGATGGACAAATCTTCCGGGCCGCGCGCGACCTTCATGCCGCGCCCGCCGCCCCCGGCGGCCGCCTTGATGATGACCGGGTAGCCGATCTCGCCGGCGATGCGCGCCGCTTCCTTGTCATCCGTGACGCCGCCTTCGGAGCCCGGAACGACAGGAATGCCGAGACGCTTCGCCGTGCGCTTCGCTTCGATCTTGTCGCCCATGATGCGGATATGCTCCGCCGAAGGGCCGATGAAGGTGATGTTATGCGCTGCAAGGATGTCGGCAAACTTGGCGTTCTCGGAAAGGAAGCCGTAGCCCGGATGGATGGCGTCGGCGCCGGTGATCTCGCAGGCCGCGACGATCTGGTGGATGTTGAGGTAGCTCTCGCGCGAAGCCGGCGGCCCGATGCAGACGCTCTCGTCGGCGAGCCGCACATGCATCGCGTCGGCGTCCGCCGTCGAATGCACCGCGACCGTCTGGATGCCGAGTTCCTTGCACGCGCGCAGGATGCGCAGCGCGATCTCGCCGCGGTTGGCAATGAGCACTTTCTGGAACACGACCCGGGCTCCCGCTCAGTCGATGATCACGAGGGGCTCGCCGTATTCGACCGGCTGCCCGTCTTCCACCAGAATGGCGCTCACCGTGCCGGCGCGCGGCGAGGGGATCTGGTTCATCGTCTTCATCGCCTCGATAATGAGCAATGTCTGGCCCTCGCGGACGCTCTGGCCGACCTGGATGAAGGGGTCGGAGCCCGGCGCAGGCGAACGGTAAGCCGTGCCGACCATCGGCGAGGGGACGGCATTCTTCGCCGTGTCCGCTACCGCTGCGGGCTGCGCAACAGCCGGGGCCTGCGGAGCAGGAACGGCGGCAGGCATGGCGGGAATGCTGAAGGTCTGCGCCGCGGCGGCCTGCCGCGAGACACGCACGCGGAAATCGTCGCTTTCGACCTCGATCTCCGTCAGATTGGTGTCGTTCAGAATGCCCGCCAGATCGCGGATGAGCTGCTGGTCGATATCGTTTTTCTTGCTAGGCATTCGACTACGCCCCTTTTTACCTTTGTCTCAAAGCCGTGCGGCAAGCGCGCGCAAAGCCAACTCGTATCCGAGCGGTCCGAAGCCGCAGATCATGCCGGTCGCGACCGGCGAAACCATCGATGTATGGCGAAACGGTTCGCGCGCGTGGATGTTCGACAGGTGCACTTCCGCTACCGGCAGTGGCGCCACCGAGCGGATGGCATCGTGGATAGCGATGGAGGTGTGGCTGTAAGCGCCAGGATTGATGACCACACCGACAGCCCTTTCGCCCGCTTCCTGTATCCAGGAGACGAGGTCGCCTTCATGGTTGGATTGCCGGAAATCGATAGTCAGGCCAAGCGCCTTGCCAGCGATCTCGCAATCCTTCCCGACCTCGTCAAGCGTCTTGCCGCCATAGATACCGGGCTCACGCTTGCCGAGCATGTTGAGATTGGGACCGTTGAGTATGAAAACCGTTTTCAGAATAAAGTCCTTTCGCCGCGCGCGGAACCTCTACATCGGCTTAACCGGCTACGCAAACGGCGCAAGGCTCTTCTTCTTGTGTCCACAGTCGGAATAGTGGCGAATCAGCACGTGGTGTGGTCGCAGGCGCGCACATTGGCGAGCTTTTCGTCGAGCACCTTCTTGCCCAATGCGCCGAAGACGACCTCGTCGCCGACGACATAGGAAGGCGTGCCCGAGATCGACAGCTTGTTGGCGAGATCGTAGGTGCTCTGGATATCCTTCTGGATGGAGGGATCCTTCATTTCCTTGCGCAAGGCCGCCTCGTCGGCGCCGAGGGAGACGGCGATCTTGATGGCCTTGGCCTCGTCCGCCCGGCCCTTGCCGCCGAGAAGCTCCTGGTGGAAATCGCCATACTTCTCCGGCATCAGCTTCTTGAACGCCATCGAGACGACGCTTGCCTTTGCTGAGTCCTCGCCGAGGATTGGAAATTCCTTCAGGACGAAGCGCAGGTCCTTGTTTTCCTTGATCAGCGCCTGCATGTCGGGGAGGGCGCCTTTGCAGAAATGGCAATTATAGTCGAAGAACTCGACAATGCTGATCTTGCCGTCGGGATTGCCGATGATGCCGTCATAGGCCGCATCAAATATCTGTTTCGAGGAATCCTTGATCACCTTTTCCTGGACGACCCTTTGCGCATCGCTCTGCTTTTTTTCGAGCGCATCCTGAACCTCGAGCATCACCTCGGGATTGTTCACAAGATAGTCGTGAACGATCTTCTCGATCGCAGCCTTGTCGGCGGCGCTGCTTAATGGCGCGTTGTCGGCGACCTTGACCACTTGCGGCAATTCGTCGGCGTTGACCGGGCTGCCCGAGACAAAGCCGGCACCCAGCATAGCGGCCGAAACAACGATGCCGCCGATGGCGGTCAGGATTGCGGTTTTCATGGGGGGGTGTCCTTTGTCTGGATTTTATCGGTCGGATGGCGAGATAGCGCCGGATTCTCTCTACATGATCTTAATGACCCCAGCCGCCCGAAGCCAATCAAGCGTTCGGCATCATCTCTCGCCGCGACCTATCGATGCATGCCTTGTGATCCCCACACCAATCGGGCATTTGTGCGGCGCGCGCCACCAGGCGCGGAAGGACCCAATCGGGAAGGCAGGCATGGGAATATCCGTTTCGCGGCGAAGCAGCGTCGAGCCCTTTCACGCCATGGACGTGCTCGCCGAAGCGAACC
>JBDZVC010000230.1:0-6891 GCA_040255475.1 Phyllobacteriaceae bacterium
CCGAAGAAGGCCGCATGGCCGAAGGAAAGCAGGCCGGTGAAGCCGAGCAGCAGGTTGAACGCGCAGGCGAAAAGCGCGAAGCATAGAAGTTGCATCGCGAAGACGGTGTAGATGTAGGCTGGCGCCGTCAGCACGAACAGGACCAGAATCGCCCACAGGGCGAGGTTGATGCCATTTCCGCGCGTATCGGAACTGCCGATGGTCTGTTCGCTCGTCGCCATCAGTTTTGCCGCCCGAAAAGGCCCGCCGGCCGGATCAGAAGCACGACCACCATCAGGAAGAAGATGACCGTATTGGCTGCGGGCGCATAGAAAACCTTGGTGACGCCTTCGATCAGGCCGAGCGCAAGGCCGGCCGTGATGGCGCCGAGGATGGAGCCCATGCCGCCGATCACCACCACGGCGAAGACGATGATGATGATGTCGGCGCCCATCAGCGGGCTGACCGAATAGATCGGGGCGGCGAGCACGCCGGCGAGCCCGGCAAGCCCCGTGCCGAAGCCGAAGGTCAGCGTGATCATGCGCGGCACGTTGATGCCGAAGGCCTGCACCAACTCCGGATTTTCCACTCCGGCGCGCAGCGTTGCCCCCAACCGCGTCCGCTCGATGACGTACCAGGTGAGGAAGCAGACCACGATGGAGAAGAGAATGGCGAAGAGCCTATATTTCGGGAACACCATGAAGCCGAGATGGACGACGCCGCGCAGCGATTCCGGCTGCGCCGGATAGGGCGTGCCGGCGCTGTTGAAATAGTTGGAGAACACGCCCTGCAGCACCAATGCGATACCGAAGGTGAGCAGCAGCCCATAGATCGGATCGAACTTGTAGAGCCAGCGCAGCATGGTCCGCTCGATCAACATGCCGAAACAGCCGACGACGATCGGTGTGATGATGAGTGCCGGCCAGAAACCGATATGAAGCGCATCGAGCCCGATCCACGGCCCAAGATAGGAAGACAGGATAAGCGCCACGAAGGCGCCGAGCATATAGAGCGCGCCATGCGCGAAATTGACGACGTTGAGCATGCCGAAGATGACGGCGAGCCCGAGGCTGAGCATGGCGTAGAAGACGCCGTTGTTGAGGCCGAGCATGCCTTGGGCCAGGATCAGCCGCATCATCACATCCATGGCCGTGTCCTTCTGACGGCTGTCGCCATCCTTCGTCCGCCGTTCATTCCTGCCTGTCCCTCACAGCCCGCTTCCTCATACGCTGAGATAGCGGTTCAGCCGCTCCATGTTCTTGTCCAGATCCGCGCCGTCGATGCGGTCGATCACCTTGCCATGCTCGATGACGTAGTGCCGGTCGGCGAGGCGCGAGGCAAAGCGGAAATTCTGCTCGACCAGGATGATGGTTAAGCCGCGCTGCTTGAGGTCGCCGATCATCCGCCCGAGCGTCTTGACGATCACGGGCGCGAGGCCCTCGGTGATCTCGTCGAGCAGCAGCAGCCTTGCGCCCGTGCGCAGGATGCGCGCGATCGCCAGCATCTGCTGCTCGCCGCCGGAAATGCGCATGCCGGTGCGGCGGCGCACTTCCTCCAGATTGGGGAACATCCGGTAGATCTCTTCCACGCTCATGCCGCCCTCGCCGAGGGTCGGCGGCAGCATGAGGTTTTCCTCGACGCTGAGCGAGGCGAAGATGCCACGCTCCTCCGGACAATAGCCGAGAAGCCCGAGATGGGCGATACGGTGGGTCGGCAGGTCGATGATCTCGTGCCCCCTCACCTTGACCGAGCCCGAGCGCCGGTCGACTAGCCCGAGCATCGCGCGCAACGTCGTCGTCCGCCCGGCGCCATTGCGGCCGAGCAGCGTCACCACCTCGCCCTCGCGAAGGTCGAAATCGATGCCGTGCAGCACGTGCGATTCGCCGTAGAAGGCGTTCAGCCCGCGCACACTGAGAAGCGGCTCGCTCGTTTTTACGGTAGTCGCCGCCACAGGCTCAGCCATCGCTCTCCTCCGCGCTGATGCCCATATAGGCTTCCATGACCTGTGGATCTCGCGATACCGTTTCGTAAGGCCCTTCGGCCAGGATGCGCCCGCGGTTGAGGACGGTGATCGTGTCGGCAAGCCGCGAGACGACGCCCAGATTGTGCTCGACCATCAGGATGGTGCGACCCGCCGAGACTTCCTTGATGAGATCGGTGACGCGCCCGACATCCTCCGCGCCCATGCCCTGCGTCGGTTCGTCGAGCAGCATCAGCGTTGGATCGAGCGCTAGCGTCGTGGCGATCTCCAGCGCCCGCTTGCGTCCGTAGGAAAGAAGCACGGCAGGCTGATCGGCGAAATCCGCCAGCCCGACGGAGGCAAGCTTTTCCATGGCCTCCTGATGCAGTTGATCCAGCACGTGCTTGGAACGCCAGAACTGATAGGACATGCCGAGCCGCCGCTGCAGCGCGACACGGACGTTCTCCAGCGCGGTCATATGCGGGAACACCGCCGAAATCTGAAAGGAACGGACGATGCCGAGATTGGCGACGTCGGCCGGCTTCAGGTTGGTGATATTGCCCCCTTCAAAGACGATTTCGCCGCTTGTCGGCGGAAGGAACTTGGTAAGCAGATTGAAGACGGTGGTCTTGCCAGCACCGTTAGGCCCGATCAGGGCGTGGATCGTACCGCGTCGGATCGACAGGTCGACGCCGCGCACGGCGGCAAATCCGCCGAACTCCTTCACAAGGCCTCGTGCCTCGAGGATGAGATCGCTCATTTCACAATCCCGCCTGGCGGACGCGCCGATGACCGGAGGGGGCCGGCCTCCCGGCCGACCCCCATGGACGAAACGCGCTCACGCCTGTCGGCGCGCTATCACTTGGCGTCAAGCGAGCAGCCCGAATCGGCCTCGGCGACATAGGCGTCCTTGCCTGGGATCGTCGCGGTGACGTTGGCCACGTCCCACTTGCTCTCACCACCCTGTTTGACCGTGAGCAGGTACATATCATGGACGAGCAGCCCATCCTTGCGGATCTGGCCCCCCTTGGCGAAGAAATCGTCGATCTTCATCTTGCCGAGTTCTGCGCGCACCGCATCGGCGTCATCCGTGCCGGCGGCCTTGATGGCGTTCAGATAGGCGATGGTCAGCGAATAATCCGCAGCGCGAACGAAAGTCGGGGCGGCATTGTCGGAGACTTCCGCATAGCGCTTCGCCCATTCCTTCGACTTGTCGTCGGTATTCCAGTACCAGCCGCTGGTGAAGCTCAGCCCCTTGGCGACGTCGGTGCCGATGCTCTGGACATCGGAGATCGTCACCAGCAGGCCCGCGAGTTGCTGACCGCCGTCGGTGATGCCGAACTCATGCGCCTGCTTGATCGAGTTTACCGTATCGCCGCCGGCATTGGCGAGGCCGATGACCTTGGCGCCGGAATTCTGTGCCTGCAGCAGATAGGAAGAGAAATCCGCCGTCGCGGTCGGCGCCATGGAGTTGCCGAGCACCTTGCCGCCCAATTTCTCGACGACGTCGGAAGTATCTTTCAGGAGTGCATGGCCGAACGCGTAGTCGGCGGTGATGAAATACCAGCTGGTGCCGCCGGCCTTGACGACCGCGGTGCCGGTGCCGACGGCCAGCGCATGGGTGTCGTAGCCGTAATGGATGCCGTATTTCGTGCACGCCTTGCCGGTGAGATCGGAAGTGCCCGGCCCGGTCGCCATGGTGATGGTGTGCTTGTCGGAGGCGAGCTTCTGCACCGCCAGCGCCACGGCCGAATTGGTCAGGTCGGTGATCATGTCGACCTTCTGCTCGTCGATCCACTGGCGCGCCGTCGCCGAGGCGATGTCGGGCTTGTTCTGGTGGTCGGCGGAGATCACTTCGATCGGCTTGCCGAGAACGGTCCCGCCGAAGTCCTTCACCGCCATCTTGACGGCAGCGATGGCGCCTTCGCCGCTGAAGCTCGACTTGTAGACGCCGGACATGTCGCCCAGCACGCCGATCTTCACCACGCCGTCGGAGATTCCGTCGGCGGAAGCTGCACCCGCGCCAAGCAGGATTGCGGCCGCGCAAACGCCGGCCAGATAAATGCCTTTCATGTTGTATTCTCCCATAGGTCGTTTTCTATTGTGATGGCCGGCTCGACCAGGCCGGTGAACTCGAATGGACGGCAATGTACCATGGGTTCATCGTCCGGCAAGCGGCCTCGCCTTGTTCCGGGCGGGCATACGACCAATTGTTTAGATGTGCCTATTGCTCGGATCCCGATGGGCGCTTGACAGCATCAACCCTTGCAAGCTCCGCGCTCCACGTCCACAAGAGCGTCATGTTCGTTCCCTTCTTCCTTGAGCTGAAAGCTGCCGGCATCCCGGTCTCGCTGCGCGAGTATCTCGGGCTGCTGGAAGGCATGGATGCGCACCTCATCGACTACGACGTTGAGGCCTTCTATTACCTCGCCCGCTCCGCGTTGGTGAAGGACGAGCGCTTCATCGACCGTTTCGACCAGGTCTTCGGCCATGTCTTCAGGGGGCTGGAAGCGTTGTCGGGGAAAGACGGCATCGAAATCGCGAACCTGCCCGAGGAATGGCTGCGGCGGCTCGCCGAAAAGCATTTGACGAAGGAAGAGAAGAAACTCGTCGAGGCGCTCGGCGGCTTCGATAAGCTGATGGAGACGCTGAAGAAGCGGCTCGAAGAGCAAAAAGGCCGGCATCAAGGCGGCTCGAAATGGATCGGCACGGCTGGCACCTCGCCCTTCGGCGCGTATGGCTACAATCCCGAAGGCATCCGGATCGGCCAGCACGAAAGCCGGCACCGGCGCGCGGTGAAAGTCTGGGACAAGCGCGAGTTCCGCAATTTCGACGACGGCGTCGAACTCGGCACGCGCAACATCAAGATCGCGCTGAAGCGCCTGCGCCGCTGGGTGCGCGAAGGCGCTGCCGAGGAATTCGACCTGCCAGGCACGATCCACGCCACCGCCGAGCACGGCTATCTCGACGTGAAAGTTCGGCCCGAGCGACGCAACGCGGTCAAGCTTTTGATGTTCTTCGATGTCGGCGGCTCGATGGACGACCATATCCGCGTCGTAGAGGAGCTTTTCTCGGCGGCGCGCGCTGAATTCCGCCAGCTCGAATTCTTCTATTTTCACAACTGCCTCTACGAAGGCGTGTGGAAGGACAATCGCCGCCGTCATTCCGAAACCATGGCGACCCTGGATGTGCTCAACAAATACGGCCATGACTACAAGGTGATCTTCGTCGGCGACGCAGCGATGAGCCCGTACGAAATCGCCCATCCCGGCGGCTCGGTCGAACACTGGAACGATGAGGCCGGCATCGTCTGGCTGAAACGCGCGCTGAACCAGTGGCCGAACGCCATATGGATCAACCCGATCAAGGAGAAGCACTGGAGCTACACGCACTCCATCGGCATGATCCGCGACATCTTCTCCGAGCGCATGTATCCGCTCACTCTCTCAGGGCTGGAGACTGCAACACGCGAGCTTTCGCGAAGGCATTGAGCAGATCGTCGTTGCGGCGATGAACCGCTCTTTTCCTGAAGGAAGCATCATGGTCTAAGGGTGCCCCGACAATGGGGGACGCCCGATGCGATTTTCACGATACGGCGCGATCTGCGCCGCACTTGTCTTTATCTGCGCCGGCGTCTCGCCGGCCCTCGCCTCCCCTGCCGGCGACTTGCCGGGCGAAGAGATGTCGCTCCTGTGGGCGCTGCCGTTTGCCGGCCTGCTGCTTTCGATCGCCACCGGCCCCGTCCTCTACTCCCATTTCTGGGAGCATCATTACGGCAAGTTCTCCGCCTTCTGGGGCGCGCTCGCCATCATTCCGCTCTTCTTCTGGGCGGGTCCGTCGCTCGCCACGACGGCGGCGCTTCACACGATCATCCTTGAATACATCCCCTTCATCATCCTGATCTTTGCTCTCTTCACCATCGCCGGCGGCATGCTGGTCGCCGGCAATATCCACGGCACGCCGCTGATGAACGCCGGCCTTCTCGTGATCGGCGCGGTACTCGCTTCCTTCGTCGGCACCACCGGCGCCTCCATGATCATGATCCGGCCGCTGATCCGCGCCAACGACAACCGGCCATTCAACGCCCATGTCGTCATCTTCTTCATCTTCCTCGTCTCCAACATCGGCGGCTCGCTGACGCCGCTCGGCGATCCGCCGCTCTTCGTCGGCTTCCTGCGTGGGGTCGATTTCTTCTGGACGACGGAACACCTGCTGGAAGAGACAGCGACGGTCGCGGCCATCGTGCTCGCCGTTTTCCTCGCCATCGACTGGTATTTCCACGTCCGGGAGAAAGGCATGCCGAAGATCAAGGACCCGACGCCGGACAAGAAGGTGCGCCTGCGCGGCCTCGTCAACCTGCCGCTGCTTGCCGGTGTCATCGGTGCCATCCTGCTCTCCGCGTGGTGGCATCCGGGTGTCTCGTTCTCACTGCATGGGGTCGAGATCGAACTCCAGGATTTGGCGCGCGACGTCATCATGCTGGCGATGGCGCTTCTGTCGTTGGTGCTCAGCCGCAAGGAATACCGCCGCGCCAATGACTTCGCCTGGGGCCCGATCGTCGAGGTGGCGAAGCTCTTCGCCGCGATCTTCGTCTGCCTCATCCCGGTGACGGCCATGCTGCATGCCGGCGAGCAAGGCGCTCTCGCGCCGCTGGTCTCGATGGTGACGCGGCCGGACGGTAGTCCGAGCCCCCTCGCCTATTTCTGGCTGACCGGAATACTGTCCTCCTTCCTCGACAACGCGCCGACCTATCTCGTCTTCTTCGACCTGGCCGGCGGCGACCCGCACACGCTGATGACCGAGGGCGCCGCCGTGCTTGCCGCCATCTCGTCGGGTGCGGTCTTCATGGGCGCCAATTCCTATATCGGCAACGCGCCGAATTTCATGGTCTATGCAATCGCCCGGCACCAGGGCGTGCGCATGCCGCATTTCTTCGCCTACATGCTGTGGTC
>JBDZVC010000022.1:0-34854 GCA_040255475.1 Phyllobacteriaceae bacterium
GCGACATCGGGCTCGGGCTGGTCGACCGCATGCCGCCGCTGAAGAATTTCTTCATCCGCCAGGCTTCCGGCCTGACCGGCCCGTCGCCCCGCCTGCTGAGGGGCGAGGACATATAGCGGATACGAAAGCCCGCCGGAATCCGGCGGGCTTTATTTTCCCGGTGGTCATGCGGGAACACGGCCCGACAGCGGGCAGGCCCGTTCCCCTTACTGTTCCCAGATCACCCTGCGTGTCTGCGGATCGACCAGAACCGGACGGTTCTGCACATAGACATAATCGTAACGCGGATTGTCCGGCACCGGCGTCAGTTCCACGGAATCGGGCATCACATAACCGGTGGTCACGTCGCCCTCCACCTCCGCCGGCATCACCTGATGCCGCTCGACATAGGTGATCACATGCCTCGGCGGCTCCTCCACCCGGATCGCGCCTGTCCGGGTCTGATCGCGACGCTCGCCGGCACTCGCATAGACGATCTTGCGGCTTTTCATGCGCACGACGACCGGCCGATCCTGGATATAGACGTAGCCATAGCGCGGATGATCGGGAACCGGATGGACGGCGACCGTGGCAGGCAACGCATAGTCATTCGAAAGCTGGCCTTCCACATCAACCGATTCCACCGGGTGCTCGACGACATAGGTCCGCACGCTGTGCGGAACGGCGGTTGCGGCGCCGATAGCGAGACCGGCTACGCCGCCCACGGCTGCGCCCACCGGGCCGCCGATGACTGCGCCGGCGACGGCTCCGGTTGCCCCGCCTGCCGTCGCGCCGAGAGCACGCCGGTCCTGGTCGTCGGCGTGTGCCGCGGATATGCCGAGAAAGGCGATTGCCACGCTTGCATAAAGAATCTTGCGCATGTTTCTTCCTTCCACTGTTCAAGCCGCCTTGGACAAAACGAGGACCGCCGGCTCCCGGTTCCGACAAGGGAAGTGGCTATTTGACGCGCAATCGAGTGGGACCGGCAGGTTTCGACTGCCTTTCCAGTACGTAGAGATGCGGAAAGGATCGGGTCAGCGCCGCATTTATCCCGGGTTGAAGCCGAAAAAGGACCGGCCGACCTGACCTTTCGGACCAGACCGGCCGGCTGCTGCCTGAGACCTTGAGATGTAAAGCTCGGTTAGGCGGCTTTCTCCAATTTCTCGTTCCATTTGCCCATGGCGGCAAGACCGTTCATCTCGGCACGATGGGCGAAGGCGCGCTCCTTCTCGTCCGAACCTAGCGCGGGACTGCCGGCGCGGGTTGGCTATCGCTTGACGCTGGACGCCTGGAAAATGCTGTCGATCGCCGAAGCCAGTGCGGCGTTGAACTCAGCGTCGCTCTGCTGCGCCGTCAGCCCTTCGGTCAGGGCGCGTGAGAAGGAGGCGATCATGCCGACATTGTGGCTCAGCTTCTCGTTCGCCTCGTCGCGGGAGTAGCCGCCGGAGAGCGCGACCACGCGCATGACGCGGGGATCTTCGACCAGCGGCTTGTAGAGGTTCGCCTTGGTCGGCAGCGTCAATTTCAGCATGACCTGTTTGCCGGCCGGCACGTCGTCGAGATGCTTGCGGATTTCGGCCAGAAGGATGTCCTCGGCTTCCGCCTTGTCGGGGATCGAGATCGTCACTTCCGGCTCGATGATCGGAACGAGGTCGTGCGACAGGACCTGCCTGGCGACGTCAAACTGCTGGGCGACGACTGCCGCGATGCCTGTCGGGTTCGCCGCGTCGATGACCGAGCGTTCCTTGGTGCCGAATATGCCTTTCGCCACGGCGTGTTCCAGGAGCGCGTCGAGATCCGGCATCGGCTTCATCAGCTTGACGCCGTCCTTCTCCTCCGCCAAGCCCTTGTCGATCTTCAGGAAGGGTACCACATGGCGCTTTTCCCACAGATACTGCGCGGTCGGCGTGCCGTCGATGTCGCGGTCCATGGTCTGCTCGAACAGGATCGCGCCCATGACCTTGTCGCCGGTGAAAGCGGGCGACTTGATAATGCGCGTGCGCATCTGATGAACGAGGTCGAACATTTCCGCGTCGCTGGACCAGGCGCTCTCATCGATGCCGTAGAGCTTGAGCGCCTTCGGCGTGGAGCCGCCGGACTGGTCGAGCGCGGCAATGAAGCCGGCTTTGTGTGCAGCCTGCGCGGCCATATCCTGGTTCATTTCGTTCTCCCGCATTGTCTGTCTGGGCGATTAACAGAAGAATTTTTACGATGGAATGCCACAAAAACCTTGAATCGATTGAATGATATCACTTGCGATGTGGAAGTGTTTCATCCTGCCGCGCGACGCAGCGGCAAGATAAACATGGCCGCTAGGCTTTCAGCACTTGCACGCCCGGTAGTGGCTTGCCTTCCATCCATTCGAGGAAGGCGCCGCCGGCGGTCGAGACATAGGTGAAATCCTCGGCGACGCCGGCATGGTTGAGCGCCGCCACGGTATCGCCACCGCCGGCGACCGAGACCAGCTTTCCCTCTTTCGTGCGCCGCGCGGCGTGCCTTGCGGCTTCCACTGTGGCGCGGTCGAAGGGCTCGATCTCGAAGGCGCCGAGCGGGCCGTTCCAGACGATCGTCGCGGCCCGGTCGATCCACTGGTTGACGACCTCGACCGTCTTCGGCCCGACATCGAGGATCATGGCGTCCGCCGGCACGCTATCGATCGCCACCGTCTCCGCCGCCGCGCCGGCCTTGAACTCCTTCGCGACCACGGCATCGGATGGCAGGATGAGGGCGCAGCCGGCTTCCGCCGCCTCGATCATGATCTGCTTCGCGGTGCCGGCAAGATCATGCTCGCACAGCGACTTGCCCACATCGGTTCCGCGTGCAGCAAGGAACGTATTGGCCATGCCGCCGCCGATCACCAGCGCATCGACCTTGCGTGTGAGGTTGGTCAGGAGATCGATCTTGGTCGACACCTTCGCCCCGCCGACAAGGGCGACGACCGGCTTTGCGGGCTTGCCCAGCCCCTTCTCCAGCGCCTCCAGTTCGGCCTGCATGGTGCGGCCGGCATAGGCGGGCAGGAGATGCGCGAGCCCTTCGGTGGAGGCATGCGCGCGGTGCGCCGCCGAGAAGGCGTCGTTGACATAGACATCGCCGTTTTCGGCGAGAGCGCGCGTGAAATCCGGATCGTTCTTTTCCTCGCCCTTGTGGAAGCGCGTGTTTTCCAGGAGCAGGATATCGCCGTCCGCCATGGCTCCGACCGCCTTCCTGGCCGACTCGCCGATGCAGTCTTCCGCAAAAGCGACCTTGCGGCCGAGCTGGGCCGCTACCGCTTCGGCGATCGGCTTCAGCGACATTTCGGGATTCCGCTCGCCTTTCGGCCGGCCAAAATGGGCGAGCAGGATCACCTTCGCATGATCGGCCGACAATTCCCTGATCGTCGGCACGACGCGCTCGATGCGGGTCGCGTCTGTGACCTTCCCGTCCTTAACCGGCACGTTGAGATCTACCCTCAGCAGCACGCGCTTGCCGGCGAAATCACCGTCGTCAAGAGTGCGGAAGTCGGACATGGCGTGCTCCTGAAGGTGCTTTAGGTCGGGCTGCGAGACAATAATGGCCAAATTATGCGACGCAAGGGTGAAGCGGGTTCAAGCCCGGTCGTCCGCGCTCATGGCCGGATCGTCGGGCATCTCTTCTTCCGCCGGCTCATGGGCCGCGCGCCGCCGGGCCGCCGCTTCCCGTTTTCGCACCGCCCTCACGCGGAGCCAGCCACGCACATAGGCACGGATATCGCGAAGATTGACGAAGAGGGGTATCTGCGGCTTCTGCGGCTCGGGCGTCAGCGAGATGCCGACAGAGGTGACTTCACCTTCCTCATCGACATCGCGCACGATCAGTTCCACCGGTCCGAAGGCAACGCGGTCGGCATATTCGGCACGCCCGCCGAGGCGGCCCGTCATGAGTTCGCCAATCGTCTTGTCTTTCTCGTCGTCGGCGAGATCCGGCCCGTAGGCTTCGTGCAGTTCCTTTGCCGGGCGGGAGGGATCGACGGCGAAGGCGCCGAAGAATTCGGCGTCGTCTTCCGCCACGGGCGCGGGGCTGGCGAACAGGCGGTCGAGCAGGCGCGGATAGCGTTGCGAAATGAAGAGGTAGACATAATCGCCGGCGCGCAGCCGCCCGGCGAACTGGTAGGCCATCGACTGGCCGTCGCGGATCACGAGCGAGGGCCTCGCCCAGCGCGGCAGCCGGACACCGCGCGCCACCGGACTGCCGGGGACGACGCGATAGGCGAGGAGCTCGTGATGCGCCGTGCCGGGCAGTTCCAGCTCGACCTTGTCGACGGGGCCGATGCGCGGTGGCACGATCAGGCCGAGGCGCCGGGCAACCGGGCCGATGGTCCAGCCCTGCACGACAAGGGAGATCAGCACCACGATGAAGGCCGTGTTGAAATAGAGCATCCCATTGTCGAGGCGGTAGAGTACCGGCAGGATGGCAAGCAGGATGGAGACGGCGCCGCGCAGGCCAACCCAGCCGACGAAGGCGGCTTCGGGGCGTGGGAAGTTGAACGGCAGAAGCGAAATCCACACCGCGATCGGCCTTGCGATGAAGATCAGGAAGAGCGCCACGCCGATCGCCGGTGCCGCGATCCCCGCGAATTGCGAGGGCGTCGCCAGAAGCCCGAGGATCAGGAACATGATGATCTGCGCCAGCCAGGCCACCCCTTCCGAGAAGTGGCGGATCGTTCCCTCGGAACGGATGTGGCCGTTGCCGGCATAGAGCCCTGCGACGTAGACGGCGAGGAAGCCGCTGCCGCCGACCGCGCCGGCAAGCGAAAAGACGAGCAGCGAAAGCGCCAGCACGAAGATGGGGGTCAAACCGCGCTCCAGGCGCAGCCGGTTGACCAGCCCGACGATGATGAGCCCGCCGGCCATCCCGAACAGTATGCCGAGGAACATCTCCTTGAAGAAATGGACGAAAAGCTCGGCCGAGAGGCTTTCGAAGCCGGCGCCGGAGGAGACGATCTGGACAAGCGTGATCGTCAGGAAGATCGCCATCGGATCGTTCGAGCCCGATTCGACCTCGAGCGTCGAACGCACGCGGTCGCGGATATTGATGCCGCCGACGCGAAGCAGGAAGAAGACGGCGGCGGCGTCGGTGGAGGAGACGATGGCACCGAGCAGGAGACCCTCTATGAAGGTGATCCTGAGGAAGTAATGCGCGGCGACGGCGACCAGGCTGGCGGTGATCAGGACGCCGACGGTGGCCGTCGCGATCGCCGGGGCGGCTGCCTGCCGGAAAGCCTGCATCGGCGTGCCGAAGCCGGAATCGAACAGGATCAACGCGAGAGCCAGGCTCCCGACGAAATAGGCGACGGGGCCATTGTCGAAAACGATGCCGACCCCGTCCACGCCGGCGATCAGCCCGATGGCGAGGAACAGAAGCAGCAATGGAGCGCCGAAGCGGAAGGCGATCAGGCTGGAGAACGTGGCCAGCAGCACGAGAAGCATGCTGATCAGCGTCGCGATATAGATCGCATCGATCATGGCATCCCCCTCGTCGTCGGCCCTTTGCCCGCTTCATCCCCAGGCGGGCTATCCACTCTCTCCTTTGCGAACCGGGCATGGCGCGGATCAGGGCAAGATATGCTTGGCTTCAGAATACTGTCCAAGGTGCTCCTGAATCCGGATCGACATCGGAGAAAGTGGCGGTTGCCGGCCACTTCCCCAATCTAGAAATCGAATCGGACGAAATAAAGCTGCCGATGCGATAAATTACGCATCGCTGTCGGAAGATCTCTGTCGCTGGACGGCATCGGATGCCGACAGCCCTTTCTCGGGAATGCGCTGCCAGGCGAGCCACGAGCCGACGGCGGTGACACCCATGATGGGGATGACGACGATCGTGGCTGTTACCGGGTCTGCGAAAAGCGAGGCCGCCATGCCGCCCACCATGCCGGCGCCCATCTGCATGAAGCCCATGGCCGCCGATGCTGCGCCCGCCGCCCTTGGAAACGGCGCCATCGCCGCGGTCATCATGGCCGGCTGGCAGAATGCGATGCCGACCGCGTAGCAGCCGACCGGCCCCATCACGTTCCAATAGCTCGGCTCCTGCAGGATAAGCAGCAGGATCAGTGCGACGGCGCCGATGATGACGAACACGGCGCCGACCCCGACGAGCCGGAAGGCGCCGAAACGCGGCATGAGCGCCCTGAAGATCAGCGAGCCGACGAAATAGCTGCCGGTCTGCATCAGCATGCCGATCCCGAATGCGGTCGGCGACATGCCGACCCGCGTCATCAGGACGAAGGGCAGGATCGTCGCGAGCGCGTAAATCGCCCCGGAGGTGCCGGCGACGACCAGGCTCGGCAGCAGGAAGCTCGGATTGGTCAGAAGCTCGCCATAGGTGCGCATCAGCGCGCGCGGCCGGATGCGGGAGAGGTCGCGGCTTACCGTCTCGCGCACAGCGAAGATGGTGAGCAGCATGACCGCCACGCTGGCCGCCGCCATCAGCAGGAAGATCGCATGCCAGCCGAAGAATTCCAGCGTGAATCCGCCAAGCGTGGGCGAGATGGCCGGACCGACCGACAGGATGATGCCGACAAGATTGAGGATGCGTGCCGAGCTTTCGCTGGTGAAGAGGTCGCGCACGATAGCGCGCGAGACGGCGAGCCCGGCCGCCGCGCCGACACCCTGGAGAAAACGGGCGAAGATCAGGATGTCGATGCTCGGCGCGACAACGGCGAGGAAGCTACCGACCAGATAGATGGCCATGAAGGCAATGGTGACGGGCCGGCGTCCCAGCCCGTCGGAGAGCGGGCCGCAGACGAGCTGGGCAAAAGCAAAGCCGGCAAAATAAAGCGACAGCGTCAGCTTGACGACCGCTTCGGTGCTGCCGAAAGCGTGCACGATCTCCGGCATGGCCGGCGTGAACAGCGACAGCGAGATTGGCCCGATCGCGACCAGAAGGCCGCCGACGATGGAGACACGGCGCTCGCTCATCACCGGCGGGCTGGCGGTTTCTTCCGAGGGAGGACGCGGCGCGGTTGTCATATGCCAGCCTCCTCGCGCGCCTTGCCCTGCGCGGCGCGCAGCTCGGCAAGGTTGTCACGCGCCTGCCTGAGCAGCCGAAGCAGCACCGCCCAATCCGCGGCATCCATGGAAGCAGCGGCATCGGAACGGATCGAAGCCGCCGCCGCGTTGACGCTGCCCAGCACTTCCGAAGCCGCTTCGGTAAGCCGCACCAGCTTGGCGCGCCGGTCGTTCGGATCAGGCACCCGCTCGACCAATCCCTTGGTCTCTAGCCGGTCGATATAGGTGGACAGCGTCATCGCCTCGATGCCGATCTGCTCGGCAAGAACGTTCTGCCGCACCATACCGGCACGCGCCGCGTGCGCGAGCGTCCGCCCTTCGCCCGGTGTCAGCCCAAGGCCGGCATCGGCGATGCGCCGGTCCATCTCCGCGCGGATGAGGCGCGAGAGGTCGGTGACAAGGAAGCCGAAGGAATTCGGATCGATAGCGGAGGGCATGCGAATAATAAGAGAAACTTACGATAAGGCTCACTTATTATAGCCGCGCGTCGCCGTCAACGGCCTCCGAGCTTGTTGCGAAGTGCGCATCGGCTCATTAAATCCAGATCGGCATATCCTGTCTCGACCTTGATCCGTCCCAGCGAAAGTCTTCCAATGCCGTCCAGCGCAGCCGCTATCGATCTTGCCACGCATCCGCTTACGGCATGGAGCGGGCCGCTTGGCCTGCCGGATTACGGCAGGATAGGGCAGGAGGATTTCGCGCCTGTCTTCGAGGCGGCGCTTGCCGCCCACAAGGCCGAGATCGAGGCGATCGCCGCCAGCCCGGACGAACCGACCATCGAGAACACGCTGGCCGCCTTCGAACTTGCCGGCGATCCGCTCTCGCGCGTCTCGGCCATCTTCTGGTGCCTTGCTGGCGCGCATACCAACGATGCGATCCAGGCGCTGGAACGCGAGATCGCGCCGAAGATGGCCGCGCATTATTCGGCGATCTACATGAACGACCGGCTTTTCGCACGGATCGATGCCCTTCAGGGTAAAGCCGGAAGCCTCCGCCTCGACGCCGAGACCGCGCGCGTGCTGGAGAGGACCTGGAAGCGCTTCGTGCGTGCCGGCGCGAAACTCGACCAGCCAAGCAAGGAGCGGCTTTCCTCCATCAACAGCGAATTGGCCTCGCTCGGCGCTTCCTTCGGCCAGAACGTGCTCGCAGACGAAAAGGACTGGGTGCTTTTCCTGAAGGGGGAGGATCTCGCCGGCGTGCCGGACTTCCTGCGTGATTCGATGGCGGAGGCGGCGGTGCTGAGGGAAAGGCCGGGCGCTTTCGCCGTGACGCTCTCTCGGTCGATCGTCATTCCCTTCCTCACCTTCGCCTCGCGCCGCGACCTGCGCGCGAAGGCTTTCCACGCCTTCGCGAAGCGCGGCGAGAATGGCGGCGCGACCGACAATGGGAAGAATGTGAAGGAGACGCTGGCATTGCGCGCCGAGAAGGCGAGGCTCCTCGGCTACGACACCTATGCCGCGCTGAAGCTCGACGACACGATGGCGAAGACGCCCGACGCCGTCATGAGCCTGCTCGGCCCGGTGTGGGAGAAGGCGCGCGAAAAAGCCGCCGCCGACCAGACGGAATTGCAGAAGTTCGCCGAGGCGGAAGGCCAGAACGAGGCGGTCGCGCCGTGGGACTGGCGCTATTACGCGGAAAAGCTGCGCGCGGAGAAATACGATTTCGATGAAGCCGAACTAAAGCCCTATCTCCAGCTGGATCGCGTGATCGAGGCCTGTTTCGACGTGGCCGGCCGGCTCTTCGGCCTCTCCTTCGAGGAAAAGAAGGGCATTGCCGCGTGGCATCCGGACGTGCGTGTCTTCGAGGTGAAGGATGCCGGCGGCGCCTACCGCGCGACCTTCCTCGCCGATCATTTCGCACGACCGTCCAAGCGCTCGGGCGCATGGATGAGCAGCCTTCAATCGGGCTACAGGCTCGGCGAGGGCGCGCGTCCGGTGATCTACAACATCATGAATTTCGCCAGACCGGCGAAGGGCGAGCAGGCGCTGCTCTCGCTCGACGAGGCGCGCACGCTCTTCCACGAATTCGGACATGCGCTGCACGGCATGCTGACCGACGTCACATGGCCGTCCGTCGCCGGCACCTCGGTCGCGCGCGATTTCGTCGAACTGCCCTCGCAGCTCTACGAGCACTGGCTGACGGTTCCCGAAATCCTCGAAAAGCACGCCCGCCATGTTCGCACCGGCGAGCCGATGCCGAAGGCGCTGGTTGAGAAAATGCTCGCCGCGAAGAATTTCGACGCCGGCTTCGCGACCGTCGAATACACTTCCTCGGCGCTGGTCGACATGGCCTATCATTCGCAGGCCGATGCGCCGAACGAACCGCTTCGTTTCGAGGCCGAGACGCTCAAGAAGATAGATATGCCGGATGCCATCATCATGCGGCACCGCACGCCGCATTTCCTGCATGTCTTTTCCGGCGACGGTTATTCGGCTGGCTATTATTCCTACATGTGGTCGGAAGTGCTCGATGCCGACGCTTTCGCCGCCTTTGAGGAAACGGGCGATCCATTCGACCCGGCGCTGGCGGAAAAACTGAGGAAGCACATCTACGCCGCCGGCGGCTCCGCCGATCCGGAAGCGCTCTACACGGCTTTCCGTGGCAGGATGCCTTCGCCCGACGCCATGATGGAGCAGCGCGGCCTGACGTGAGGCGCCGCCATCCCGCGAAAAGAGGATAAACGCCGCCTCTTTCGCACGCGCGAAAAAAACTGTATGAGCGCCGCAAACGAAACGAGGCGCGCTTCAGGCCGTGCCGTCTGGCGGCGCCCGTAACTCTCCCGAGCTGAACCAATGAAACTCCGCAATATCGCGATCATCGCCCATGTCGATCATGGGAAAACCACCCTTGTCGATGCGCTCCTGAAGCAATCGGGCTCCGTCCGCGACAACCAGCGCGTTGCCGAGCGCGTCATGGATTCCAACGATCTGGAGAAGGAGCGCGGCATCACCATCCTCGCCAAGGCCACCTCGGTGGTCTGGGGCGACACCCGCATCAACATCGTCGATACGCCCGGCCACGCCGATTTCGGCGGCGAGGTGGAACGTATCCTCAACATGGTGGACGGCGCGATCGTGCTGGTCGATTCCGCCGAAGGCCCGATGCCGCAGACCAAGTTCGTCGTTGGCAAGGCGCTCAAGGTGGGGCTGAAGCCGATCGTCGCCATCAACAAGATCGACCGGCCCGACGCCCGCCATATCGAAGTCGTGAACGAGGTCTTCGACCTCTTCGCCGCGCTCGACGCCACCGACGAGCAGCTCGATTTCCCGATCCTCTACGGCTCCGGCCGCGACGGCTGGATGGCGGATGCCCCGGAGGGACCGAAAGATGCCGGCCTCGCGCCGCTCTTCGACCTCGTCTTGCGCCATGTGCCCGAGCCGACGGTCCATGCCGGCCCGTTCCGCATGATCGGTACGATCCTCGAAGCGAACCC
Organism: Phyllobacteriaceae bacterium; assembly: GCA_040255475.1. Taxonomy (GTDB): domain Bacteria; phylum Pseudomonadota; class Alphaproteobacteria; order Rhizobiales; family Rhizobiaceae; genus Mesorhizobium_L. The sequence goes on from JBDZVC010000022.1 coordinate 10,438, forward strand.
TTTCCTCGGACGCATCATCACCGGCCGCATCGAGGCTGGCGCCATCAAGCCGAACCAGGCCGTCAAGGTGCTGCATCATGACGGTTCGCTGCTCGAGACCGGCCGCATCTCCAAGATACTCGCCTTCCGTGGCATCGAGCGCCAGCCGATCGAGGAAGCCTCCGCCGGCGACATCGTGGCGATTGCCGGGCTCGCCAAGGGCACCGTCGCCGACACGTTCTGTGATCCGTCGATCGCCGAGCCGATGGCAGCGCAGCCGATCGATCCGCCGACCGTTACCATGAGCTTCCTGGTCAACGATTCGCCGCTTGCCGGCACCGAGGGCGACAAGGTGACGAGCCGCGTCATCCGCGACCGGCTGCTCAAGGAAGCCGAAGGCAATGTCGCGCTCAAGATCGAGGAATCGGCCGACAAGGATTCGTTCTATGTGTCAGGTCGCGGTGAGTTGCAACTTGCCGTCCTGATCGAGACCATGCGCCGCGAGGGTTTCGAACTCGCCGTGTCGCGTCCGCGCGTCGTCATGCAGAAAGACGAAAGCGGTCAGCTTCTGGAGCCGGTCGAAGAAGTTGTCATCGACGTCGACGAGGAGCATGCCGGCGTCGTGGTGCAGAAGATGTCGGAGCGCAAGGCCGAGATGGTTGAACTGAAGCCGTCAGGCGGCGACCGCCAGCGCCTCGTCTTCCATGCGCCGACGCGCGGGTTGATCGGCTACCAGTCCGAACTCCTTACCGACACGCGCGGTACCGCCGTCATGAACCGGCTGTTCCACGCCTACGAACCTTACAAGGGCGAGATCGGCGGCCGCGTCAACGGCGTGCTGATCTCCAACGATCAGGGCGACGCGGTGGCCTATGCACTGTTCAATCTCGAGGATCGCGGGCCGATGGTCATCGATGCCGGGGTCAAGGTCTATCAGGGCATGATCGTCGGCATTCATACGCGCGACAACGACCTCGAGGTCAACGTGCTGAAGGGCAAGAAACTGACCAATATCCGCGCCGCCGGCAAGGACGAGGCCGTGAAGCTGACCCCGCCTGTTCGCATGACGCTGGAGCGTGCGCTCGCCTGGATCCAGGACGACGAACTGGTCGAGGTGACGCCGAAATCGATCCGGCTGAGGAAGTTCCATCTCGACCCGAACGATCGCAAGCGCGTGGAACGGGCGAAAACCCTCGGCGCTGCCTGACCCGAAGCGCGCCCCCGGAGCTTGCCAATGAGCGATCGCATCCGCATCCGCTCGGTCGAATTGCTCTCGGACGGCTGGACGAAGCTGAAGAAGATCGTGCTCGACTATCGCCGCGGCGATGGCCGCTGGGATACACAGACCCGCGAGGTCTATGAGCGCGGTGAGGCGGCGACCGTGCTGCCTTACGACCCGGAGCGCGGCACGATTCTTCTGGTGCGCCAGTTCCGCCTGCCGGTCTATCTGGCGAGCGGGGCGGGAGAGATGCTTGAAGCCTGCGCCGGAGTTCTGGACGGCGACGAGGATGCCGAAACCTGCATTCGCCGCGAGGCGGAAGAGGAGATGGGTTGCCGCCTGCGCGACCTGAAGCGGCTCTACGGCGCCTATACGATCCCCGGCAGCGTTACCGAGAAAGTCACTTTCTTCACCGCCCGCTACGCGCCAGCCGACCGGGTTTCCGCCGGTGGCGGCCATCCGGACGAAGGCGAGGACATCGAGGTGGTGGAGATGACGTTGGACGACGCTTTCATCGCTACGCGCGACGGCCGCATCGTCGATGCCAAGACCATCCTGCTCATACAGGAATGTGTGCTGGCGAAAGGATAGCGGCCGGGTAAGTCCATTCCGGCCGCAGGGCGCTCCCCCGCCGTTCGCAGGGGAGGGCAGGGCAAAAGGAGCCGATGGCTCAGCTCGCGGCGTTCTCTTCGGCCGGAGCTTCCGTCGGCGCGACCAGTTCGGCGGCGGCGGCTTCGGCGTCGGCGCGAGCCTTCTCGATCAGGGCGGCGCGCTCCTGAGCCTTCTTGCCGGGCTTCGCCTTCTCAGGGTTGTTGCGGGCTTCGCGCTTGGCGATGCCTGCCTGGTCTAGGAAACGGGCGACGCGATCGGTCGGAAGCGCGCCCTGGCCGAGCCAATGCTTGATGCGCTCCTCGTCGAGTTTCACGCGCTCGCCGTCCCTGGGCAGAAGCGGGCTCCACGAGCCGACCGCCTCGATGAAACGGCCGTCGCGCGGCGAACGCACGTCGGCGACGACGACATGGTAATAGGGACGCTTCTTGGAGCCCGCGCGGGCCAGTCGGATTTTCAATGCCATTTTTATCTCCTGAAGGCGGTGTTCGACTGTTGCGTTAGCGGCCGGTTTCGGCCGGGGTGGGGATACCGCCGGAGGCGGTATTCTTGCCGTCGCCGTTTTCGGCCGCGATCCGTTCGTGATGACGGATCACTTCCTTGACGACGAAGTTGAGGAATTTCTCGGCGAAGTCGGGATCGAGGTGGGAATCATGGGCAAGCCGGCGGAGCCGCTCGATCTGCTGCTGTTCGCGCGCCGGATCGGCCGGCGGCAGACCATGGGTCGCCTTCAGCACGCCGACCGCCTTGGTGCAGCGGAAGCGCTCGGCTAGGATATGGATCAGCGCCGCATCGAAATTGTCTATGGAAGCGCGATATTCCAGGAGTTGCGCGCGCGCCTGTTCTTTTCCGTCACTCATTGAACGCTCCCGATCATTTCTTCCTGCCGGTCCCCGGGAACCCGCCGGGTCCGCCGAGGCCGGGCAATTTCGGCCCACCGAGGCCCGGCAGCCCCTTGGGCAATCCGCCGCCGCCCATACCGGGAAGACCGCCAGGCAGGCCCTTCATGCCGGCGCCGCCCAGCCCGGCTGCCTGGGCCTGCTTCTGCAGCGCTTCGAGCTGCCTGGGGTCCATCTTGGAGAGGTCCGGCATGCCGCCGCCCGGCATGAGTCCGCCCAGGCCCATCCTCTGCGCCATGCCGCCCATCATGCCCCGCATCATGCCGGCGCCTTTTCCCTTGCCGCCCATGGCCTTCATCATGTCGGCCATGCCGCGATGCATCTTGAGCAGCTTGTTGATCTCGGCGGCGTCCGTGCCGGAGCCGGCCGCGATGCGTTTCTTGCGGCTGTGCTTGAGGATGTCGGGGTTGGCGCGCTCCTTCTTCGTCATCGAGGAGATGATGGCGAGCTGGCGGCCGAACATCTTGTCGTCGAGACCGGCGGCGGCCATCTGGTCCTTCATCTTCCCCATGCCGGGCATCAGGCCCATGATGCCGCCCATGCCGCCCATCTTCTGCATCTGGCGAAGCTGCTCGGCGAGATCGTCGAGGTCGAACTTGCCCGACTGCATCTTCTTCGCCATCGCCGCGGCCTTTTCCGCGTCGATGTTCTCGGCCGCCTTCTCGACGAGGGAGACGATATCGCCCATGCCGAGGATACGGTCGGCGATGCGCTTGGGATGGAATTCCTCCAGCCCGTCCATCTTCTCGCCGGTGCCGATCAGCTTGATCGGCTTGCCGGTGACGGCGCGCATGGAAAGGGCCGCGCCGCCGCGCCCGTCGCCGTCCATGCGGGTCAGCACGAGGCCGGTGATGCCGACGCGCTCGTCGAAGGACCGGGCGAGGTTGACCGCGTCCTGGCCGGTGAGGGAATCGGCGACGAGAAGGATCTCGTGCGGGTCCGACACCTTCCTGATGTCGGCCATTTCGACCATCAGCGGCTCGTCGATATGGGTGCGGCCGGCCGTGTCGAGGATGACGACATCGTGGCCGCCGAGCCTGCCGGCTTGAACCGCGCGCTTGGCGATATCGACCGGCGACTGGCCGGCGATGATCGGAAGGGTCTGGACGTTCGTCTGCTCGCCAAGCTGGCGAAGCTGCTCCTGCGCGGCCGGGCGGCGCGTGTCGAGCGAAGCCATCAGGACCTTCTTGCCTTGGCGCTCCGAGAGCCGCTTGGCGATCTTGGCGGAGGTAGTCGTCTTGCCGGAGCCCTGCAGGCCGACCATCATGACGACGACGGGCGACGGCGCGTTGAGGTCGATCGTCTCGCCCTCGGCGCCCAGCATCTCGACCAGTTCATCATGGACGATCTTGACGACCATCTGGCCGGGCTTGATCGATTTCAGCACGGCTGCGCCGACGGCCTTCTCGCGCACCCTGTCGGTGAAGGAGCGCACGACTTCCAGCGCAACATCGGCCTCGAGCAGCGCGCGGCGGATCTCGCGCAGCGCTGCCGCCACGTCGGCTTCCGAAAGCGCGCCGCGGCCGGTCAGGCCGTTCAGGATAGAGCCGAGGCGCTCCTGGAGTGATTCAAACATCCAATTTCCTTTTCCCGGACAGTTCGCCCGGGAGGTAGTGCTTCCGCGCCAATGTTGAAACCCGAGCACAAAGCCGAAAATCACAAGCCTGACACCACCTGGGGGCGCACAGCGCTGCCGGGTGTTGACCTCCGGGATCGTTCTGTCGATACGTCCCGGTCGGCGGCTCGGAGTTCTCACTCGTCGCGGAATGTCGCGCGTCTAGACAGGAAAACCGGGGCGGAGTCAAGGGAAAGCCACCGGACAAGGCTCGTCCGGTGGCTCCGGCGGAATGTACGGCGGTTACTGGCGCACGATATAGACGATGCGCCTCGTCTGCGGATCGACCAGAACGGGCTGGCCGTTCACGTCCACATAACGGTACTGATAGTCTGGGATCTCGGACAGATCGACATTGTCGGGCAGGCCGGCGCCGACCACGACTTCGCCGTTGAGATAAACGGGATCGCTGCGATGATCGACGACGTAGGTACGGACCTCGCTCGGCGGCTCGATCGTCCCGACCGTGTCGTCGTCGGTCGCCGTATCGTCGTCCGGGCCGACGATGTCGCTGGTCACCGTGGTGTCTACCTGCGCGGCCGGGCCGTCATAGGTGACGTCGGGGATGGTGATGCCGGCCGGTCTCTGGGCGATCACCACGCGCTGGCCCTGTTCCTCGGCGGCGAGATAATCGGAATAGACCCAGCCATTGCCATTCGCCGTGGCAACGGTGCACCAGCGGGAGTTCTGCAGGCAGCCGGTGAGCGGCGCCTCCTGCCCGGCACCGAGGAAGCCGATCACCTGATATTCGGGGCCTGGTCCGGCGCGAACGTTGAGATCGGTCGTCGCGGAAACCATCGTGTCGGCAGCGGCTACGCCCGCGAAGGCCAACAGAGCGGCGCCCGCGCCGGCGGATACGAGAATGTTCTTCATGACACACCTCCTTGTTGCCGCCCTACGGCGGCTAAAACGTAGTGGAGGGGTGTTCGTTCCGGCGCCTCATTCAGCCTGTGTGACGGCGTAATACGCGGCGTGACCTGGCCAGCATGCCTCGCGGGCTCAAATTGCCGCGGCGCCGTTCGGTTCGGCTTCTGGCGCTGCGTGTTCCCCGCCGACCCGAAGCGGCGAGCGCGGGTGGACGAGGAGCAGAAGCGTCAGCGCGCAGCAGACAAGGCCGATAAGCGCGATCAAAAAGGCGGATTCCGGCGTCCAGACGAGCGTTTCCAGCGGCTTGCCGCGGTAAAGCGCGAAGGAACTCAGTGCGCTTTCGTGCGATATCAGGAGGAAACCGACGAGATTGTTGGCGAAATGGGCGCCCATGCCGGCACCGAGATTGCCGGTGACATAGACGAGCACGGTCACGAGCGCGGCGAAGCTGCCTATACTGGCAAGCACGCAGGCGTTCATGGCGAGCGGGGCGCCGATGTTCCAGTGGAGGCAGGTGAAGACCAGCGCAGGGAGGAAGCCCCAGATCAGCGGACTGCGAAAGCGATGTGCCAGCCCGCGCAAAAGATAGCCTCGGAAGAGGAGTTCTTCCGACGAGGTCTGGATGAAGGCGAGGAACAGTATGGGCAGGAGGAAGACCAGCCATGTGCCCCAGCCTATCGCGGTGCGCTGAATGTCGGGCGCTATCATGTAGATCGCGATTTCCGAAATGATGGAGGTGATCAGCACCGCGACCAGCCCCTTGGCGAAATCGGACCATGCAATGCGCCGCGCCACGCCGAAAAGAGCGGAAAGCCTTTCCTTGTGCACAAAGCGCATGGCGATCCATGCGCCGATCCAGATGCCGGAAAAGGTAAGGAGCGATATGAACACGCCGAAGCGTGTCTCCAGGAAGCTGCCCACGGAGTTCACGCCGAGATCGTTGCTTCTGGAGATATAGAAACCGGAAAAGACGACAGCGAGCGTGACGAGGAGCCATGCGAGCACGATGATAATCGTGCCGAAGATGAGGCGGGGAAGCGTGGTCTTCTCGCCTGCCGAGCGTCGGTATGCCTCGAATGAAGTTCCGTCGAGCGCCATGGCCTCGCTTTCTCCTGTCGCAGGATGCCGTGAATGTCGCGCGGAACGGATAGCGCATGGAAATGAAAGTCTGCTTACCGTCGCATGCGGCATTGCTGCAACTTGTTCGTGCAAAAATGCCGCATGGGCCGCAGGAAGATGACAAAGCGGGTTTTGGCTGGCACATTCCGGCGCGAAATCATCGGATTCGAGTGTATCGAGGAGAAAAGCATGGCGTTGCGCTTCACGGGCCGGATGGCGGCGGCCGTTGTCGTCATTGCCCTGAGTTCGGGAGTGGCGCATGCCGCGAAATGCGGCTCGACCGCAGCCGGCTTTCCGGCTTGGCTCCAGTCTTTCAAGGCGGAAGCGGAGGCGCGGGGCGTATCGAGCCGCACCGTGCATTCGGCGCTCGACCGGGTGACCTACGATCCGCGTGTCATCCGGCTCGACCGCAACCAGCATTCCTTCAAGCTCTCGCTCGATCAGTTCATGGCGCGCCGCGCGCCGCCCTCCTACATCAAGCGCGCCCGCGATATAATGCGCTCGAATGCCGGGCTTCTGTCGCGCATCGAGAAGCGGTACGGCGTGCAGCCCGAAGTCCTGGTCGCCATCTGGGGCATGGAGACGGGCTTCGGCGCCAATTCGGGCCATATGGAGACGATCCGCTCGCTGGCGACGCTGGCTTACGATTGCCGCCGCTCGGAATTCTTCACCAACGAGCTTCTGGCAGCCCTTCAGATCGTCCAGCGCGGCGACATGTCGGCCAGCGAGATGCGCGGCGCCTGGGCCGGCGAACTCGGGCAGACGCAGTTCCTGGCCTCGAAATATCTGGACTATGCCGTGGATTTCGACGGCGACGGCCGCCGTGACCTCATCCATTCGCGCGCCGACGTGCTGGCCTCGACCGCCAATTTCCTGCGCGGCCATGGCTGGCAGCCGGGCGCCGGCTACGAGCCGGGCCAGCCGAATTATGCGGTGTTCGCCGCATGGAACCGGGCGACGGTCTATCAGCAGGCGCTGGCGCTCTTCGCCAGCAAGATCGCGCAGTAGGCCTGCCGTTACTCCTCCGGACTTGCCGCGGGATAGGGCGTCGGCAGCAATATGCCGAGCCCGCCGAGCAGGAACAGGATGATGACGGCCATGCCGAGCCTCGGCGAGCCGCTTGCCGCGGTGACGGTGGCGACGAGGAACGGCGCGAGGAAGCTCGTGGCGCGGCCGGCGAGCGCATAGATGCCGAAATAACGGCCCGCATCCGCGATGGGGACGCTGCGGGCGAGATAGGAGCGCGAGGAAGCCTGCACCGGTCCGAAGGCGAGGCCGATGAGAAGGCCGAAAGCTACATAGGCCTTTTCTGCCGGCGTGCCGAAGAGCCCGCCAGTGTCGGCTCCTGAAAGGGGCAGGAGGCCGAAGAGCGTATAGCCTTTGCCGGTGGAGACGATGCCGATCGTCGCGACAATCAGCATGACGAGCGAGGCGATCACAACCTTCTTCGATCCGAGCGCCGTGTCGAGCCGGCTTGCCGCCCAGCAGCCGAAGATGGCGACGATGTTGAGGATGATGCCGTAGATGCCGATCTCGGTAGTCGACCAGCCGAACATCAGCGCCGCGAAGGCGCCGCCGAGTGCGAGAAGCGCATTGACGCCATCCTGATAGATCATCCGGGCGATGAGAAAGCGGAAGATGCCGGCCTTGCCGCGCACTTCGCCGAGCGTGGCGCGCAATTCCACCAATCCGGCGCGTATGGCCGGCCCCGCCTTCCGGCCTTTCGCGGCGTCGGGCGTGAACAGGAACATCGGCAGGACGAAGACGAAATACCAGAGCGCCGCGATCGGACCGCTGATGCGGGCATCTTCGCCGGCTGCCGGACCGAGGCCGAAAAGCGGCTTCGTCCCGATGATCGTCCTGCCGGTCTCGGGCGAGCCGGCGATGAAGAGCACGATGGCGATCAGCGCGATCATGCCGCCCAGATAGCCGAGCCCCCAGGCAAGATTGGAGATGCGGCCGATATCGCGCTCGGGCACGAGGCGCGGCAGCATGGAATCGTTGAAGACGATCGAGAATTCCGCCGCGACCGAGGCGAGCGAGAAGAAGATGAGCACCAGAACGACATTCGTGCCCGGCGCCGCCAACCAGAGGAGCGCGAGGCTGACGATCTGGATGATCGCGAAGAAGCCAATCCACGGCTTGCGAGGGCCGCTCTGGTCGGCGATCGAGCCGAGGACTGGAGAGAGCACCGCGATGACGAGGCCGGCGGCGGCGATGCCGTAGCCCCACGCCGCCTGGCCACGCGCCGGATCGGCGACCATGCGGGAGACGAAATAGGGACCGAAGATGAAGGTGGTGACGACGGTAAAGAAGGGCTGGGCTGCCCAGTCGAAGAACATCCAGCCCCAGACGCCACGCCGCGGCACGGCGTCCTGAGTGGTTGTGTTCTCCATACGCGCCGGGCTCTCCTACAATCCCGCCAGGTCGGTCATCAGGCCGGAGGCCACCGAAAGCTTAGATACGGTGACGTCGCCGCCCTCGGTCAGTGCCTGAAGGCGCTCGCGCGTGCGCTGGATGCGTTCGCCGCCGGCGGCGATCCATGCTCGGACCGGGTCGGCCTCCTTCGCGTGGGCCGTGAGCGCGGCGACGCAGATGCCGCGCCGGGCCTTGCCGAGCGCGTCGGTTGCCCGCTCCAGCGCCATCCCGTCATAATAGTCGGTAGTTCCGAGCGCCTCGGCCGCTTCCTCGATGCGGCCGATGCGGAACACATCCGACACGACGAAGAAGGCACGTGCGGCGGCCGCGAGGTCGGCCTTGGCGGCGGCGGCGACATGGACGATGTCGGGGACGAGCCCGCTGACACCCAACATGGCGAGTTCGCCGGCAAGTTTGTCGGGCGCGCCTTTTTCCTTCAGGCTTTGCGTGCGTTCCTCCAGCGAGGCCCGCATGAAGGCCGGCATGATCTTCGGCAGTTCCGGTTCGAGCGCCGCACGGGCCTCCTTCAGCCTGCGGATACGGGCTGAAAGGTCGGTGATCCCGTCGCCGCTCTTGAGCAGCCACGACGTCACCTGTTCAAGCAGATGGGCGGCGATGGCATAGAGCTTGAGCTGCGCGCCGCCGTCGATCTTGTTGTCGAGAGCGTCGATCTCGGCGTAGAGGCGGTTCAGATCGTAACCTTCGCGCACGAGCAGGAAGGCGCGGCCAGCGGCCTCGTCCGTCTCCCCGGTCAAATCCTTCAGCCGGCTGACGAAGGCCGGCCCGCCGCGATTGATGATGTCGTTGGCGAGCCTTGTCGCGATGATCTCGCGGCGCAGGCGGTGCGAGGAAATCTCGGAAGCGAATTCCTGCGCCATGCGGTGTGGGAAGTAACCCATCAATTCGTGTTCGAGATAGGGGTCGTCAGGGAGGCCGCCCTTCACCAGATCGTCGAAGAGGGTGAGCTTGGCATAGGCAAGCAGCACGCCGAGTTCGGCGCGGGTCAGCGGCTGGCCCTTGGCTTCGCGCTCCGAGAGCGCCGTCTCGTCGGGGAGCAGTTCGACCTTGCGGTCGAGCAGGCCGCGCGCCTCCAATCCGCTTATGAAGCGGCGCTGATGGGGGAGGTAGGAGAGGCCGCGCCGTTCGGCCATGGAAAGCGCCAGCGTTTGCTCGTAATTGTTGGCGAGGACCAGGGACGCCACGTCCTCCGTCATGTCGACCAGAAGGGCATTGCGCGATACCCGCGTCAGCTTCTTCCTGCGCATGGCGGCGGCGAGCGCGATCTTGATGTTCACCTCCATGTCGGAGGAATTGACGCCGGCGGAATTGTCGATGGCGTCGGAATTGCAGCGGCCCCCGAGCAGGCCGAATTCGATGCGCCCACGCTGGGTGACGCCAAGATTGGCGCCTTCGCCGATCACCTTCGCGCCGACTTCCGCCGCCGCGACGCGGACGGCGTCGTTGGCGCGGTCGCCGACATCCTGGTTGCTCTCCGTCGTGGCGCGCACATAGGTGCCGATGCCGCCGAACCAGAGGAGATCGACGCGGGCTTTCAGGATCGCGTTCATGATCTCGGTAGGCGTCGCGGTGGTCTTCTTCAGGCCGATGGCCGAAGCGGCCGCCTCCGACAGGGTGATGGATTTCTGCGTGCGCGGGAAGATGCCGCCGCCGGCCGAAATCTTCGACTTGTCGTAGTCCTGCCAGGAGGAGCGCTGCAGGTCGAACATGCGCTGCCGCTCGGCAAAGGAGGAAGCGGCGTCCGGGTCCGGATCGATGAAGATATCGCGATGGTCGAAGGCGGCGATCAGGCGCGTCTGTTTCGAGAGCAGCATGCCGTTGCCGAAGACGTCGCCCGACATGTCGCCGACGCCGACGACGGTAAAAGGCTCCGTCTGGATATCGCGGTTCATCTCGCGGAAATGCCGCTTCACCGCCTCCCAGGCGCCGCGCGCGGTGATGCCCATCTTCTTGTGGTCGTAGCCGGCGGAGCCGCCGGAGGCGAAGGCATCGTCCAGCCAGAAATCGTGGGCCTGGCTGATAGCGTTGGCGGTGTCGGAGAAGGTCGCCGTGCCCTTGTCGGCGGCGACGACGAAGTAGGGATCGTCGCCGTCATGGCGCACGACATTCTCCGGCGGCACGACCTTTGCGCCGTGGAGGTTGTCGGTGACGGAAAGCAGGCTGGAAACGAAGTTGATATAGGCGTTGCGGCCAGCCTCGAAGATGGCGTCGCGGCTGCCGCCGGAGGGCAGTTGCTTCGGATAGAAGCCGCCCTTGGCGCCGACCGGCACGATGACCGCGTTCTTGACCTGTTGCGCCTTGACGAGGCCGAGCACTTCGGTGCGGTAGTCCTGCGCCCGGTCGGACCAGCGCAAGCCGCCGCGCGCCACCGGACCGAAGCGCAGATGCACGCCCTCGATCTCCGGCCCGAAGACGAATATCTCGCGCCAGGGCCGCGGTTCCGGCAGGCCGTCGACCGATTTGGAATCGAGTTTCAGGGCAAGCGAACGCGGCTTGCCGTCCGTCACGGGAGCGAAATGATTGGTGCGCAGCGTGTTGTGCACGAGATTGAGGAAACGGCGGATGATCGTGTCCTCGTCGATGTTGGGCACGTCGTCCAGTTCGGCTTCGATCTCGACCTCGATCGAGCGCGCGTCCTCGTTCTTGCCGGCGGTGTCGACGCGCGCCGGGTCGAGGCGGGCGAAGAACAATTCCCTGAGGTTTTTCGTGATCGCCGGATGGCGCGCCAGTACGGCGGCGATGAAATCCTGGCTCTGCGGGATGCCGGCCTGCTGCAGATAGTGGCCGTAGGCGCGCAGGATCGTGATGTCGGCGGATGTAAAGCCTGCGCGATGGGCGAGCGCGTTGTAGCCGTCATTGTCGCTCGTCCCGCGCCAGACGGAAAGGAAAACCTCCTCGAAGAGCGCGCCGTCGTTGGAAAGATCGAGCGGCGCGTCATGCGCGCTTTGAATTTCCATGTCATGGACGAAGACCACTCCGCCGGTGGTCGGGATCTCGAAAGTGCGCTCGGAGATGACGCGAAAGCCCATATTCTCCAGGATGGGTACACGCCGCGACAGCGCCACCGGCGCGCCGTAATGGTAGATCTTCAAGGCGCCATGTGTGGTCGGCTGGTGCGGATGGCGATGGAAATCGGCCGCGATCGGGTTTTCCTCGGTGATATGGCCGATCTCGGCGGCGTCGCGCAGCGCCACTTTCGGGGAGAACGTGCCGCGATAGGAGCCGGGAAAGTGCGAGGCGATGGCGATGAGTGCCGGATCGGCGCCTTCGTCATGCGCGGCATCGCGCAGCGCGTCCTGCCATGTGCGGACGATGTCGCGGATTTCCGCCTCCAGTTCCTCCTGCGGCATCTTCGGCGTCTTGCCGGCGGAGCGGCCGATAATGAAATGGACGCGCGCCATCGCGCCTTCCGGGAAGGAAGGGTAATAGGCCGACAGATGGCCGTCGAACACGGTCTTCAGATAGTCGCCTATGCGCACGCGTACGTCCGAATCGTAGTTGTCGCGCGGCACGTAGACGAGGACCGAGACGAAACGGTCGAACGGATCGGCGCGCACCAGAGCGCGCACGCGCGGCCGGTCGCCGAGCGCCAGTATCGCCAGCGCATTGTGCTCCAGTTGGTCGACGTCAATCTGGAAGAGTTCGTCGCGCGGATAGGATTCCAGGATGTTGATGAGAGCCTTGCCGGAATGGTCGGAGCCCTCGAAACCGGAGCGCTTCAGCACGGCTTCGGCCTTGGAGCGCAGATAAGGAATGGAGAAGACGGAGCGCAGATAAGCGGTCGAGGTGAAGAGGCCGACGATGCGCAACTCGCCTTTCAGCTTGCCTTTGGCGTCGAAGGTCTTGACGCCGATATAGTCGAGATAGTTACGGCGATGGACGACCGAGCGGGTGTTGGCCTTGGTGACGATGAGCGGTTCCGGGCCGGTCAGAAAGGCACGGATTTCAGGCGTCGTGGTCAGTTCCTGGTCGCCGCGGCGTAGGATGCGCACATCGGGGTCACCAAGGATGCCGATGCCGGGCTTTTCCGCCCGTTCCATGCCGCTGCCCTTGGGACTCGGCGCATAGCGGTATTCGCGCATGCCGAGAAAGGTGAAATTGTTGTCGCGCAGCCATTCGAGGAAGGCGACGGCTTCGGCAACCGCATCCTTATTCAGATGCGTCTCGGAATAGCGATAGTCGAGGATCGCCTGGTCGAGCCGCCCCAGCATCGCGCGCCAGTCGCGGACGGAGGCCCGCACCTGCAACAGGATCCACTCCAGCCGTTTCGCCAGCGCTGCGGCCTCGTCGTCACCGAGGCGCGCGACATGGACGTGGATGACGCTGACCTTGTCGCTTGTCCGCTCGTCCGCCTTGTCGGCCAGACCGGTGACGCCGTTGCGGCCATGCTTCACGGCGATGATCGGATGCGTGACCAGCGTTGGCGAGCCGGCGGCATCGGCGATCTCGCCCAGCACCGAATCGAACAGGAAGGGCATGTTGTCGTTGACGACGGTGATGGCCGTCAGGGGGCGCCCCTCGCGGACGATGCGACGGTCATTATCCACCGCGACCACGCTGGCCCCGGTCCGGTGCTTCTTGAGCGCATGCCATGCCAGCGCCGCCGCTTCCTTGAGCACGACGCGGTCGTAGGAGGCGATATCCTCTTCCGCCGATCCGGCCAGAAGAAGTTTGCCGAACCGCTCCGCCTCGCCCGCCTTCTTCGAGATGGGAGCCTCCTTGCCGGGTCGCGATTGTTCGTTCACCTTGGCCATTGCTTTTCTTCCTCCCACCGGTGGTCGCGGCATCGTAGCAGAGAAAGCGCCATTAGCGACCCCGATCGGATTGCCGATGCCGGGAAATTGGAAGACGAATGTGAATAAGGGATGAAGCAGATGACCGCGAAGCTCACGGCACTGGACCTCACGCCATCGGACGATCTGAGCGAAGGGACGAAGGCGTATTTCGCCAAGTGCGAGGAGAAGCTCGGGCTGGTGCCCAACGTGCTCCTTTCCTACGCCTTCGACGAGAAGAAGCTGCGCGCCTTCACCGACATGTACAACGACCTGATGTTGGGCGAGTCGAGCCTGTCGAAGCTGGAGCGCGAGATGATTGCGGTCGTCGTCTCCTCGACCAATCGATGCTTCTACTGCCTGACCGCGCATGGGGCTGCGGTGCGGGAGCTTTCCGGCGATCCCGCATTCGGCGAGATGATGGTGATGAACTACCGTGTCGCCAATCTGACGCCGAAGCAGAAGGTGATGCTCGATTTCGCCGTCAAGCTCACCGAGACGCCGGACAGAATCGAGGAAGCAGATCGGCAGGGGCTGCGCGATGTCGGCTTTTCCGACCGCGACATCTGGGACGTCGCTTCCGTCGTCGGCTTCTTCAACATGTCGAACCGCGTGGCGGCGGCCGTCGATATGCGGCCGAACGAGGAATACCACAAGATGGCGCGGTAGGCGTGCTGGACGCATCCGCGCTGTCTGCTTTCCTCCGCACCAGCTTGAACAGAGTCATACCCGCCTGTAAATCCAGCTTAAGCTAGCTTAAATCTGGAGGCCGCAATGAGGACGTTCGGTGCGTTCGAGGCGAAAAACAGGCTTGGCGCGCTTCTCGACCTGGTCGAGCAGGGCGAGGAAGTCCTGATCACGCGACACGGCAAGCCCGCGGCGCGTCTGGTGGCGGCTGCGGTAGAGCCTGACAGAAAGGCAATTGCGAGAGAAGCTGTCAGACGGATACGGGAGCGCCGGAAAGGCGTAACGCTTGGTGGCATATCCATCCGCGAACTCATCGATGAAGAGCGGCGATGAGCGTCGTCATCGATGCTTCAGCCACCTTGCCATGGTATTTTCAGGATGAGGCGTCGCCTGAATCGGAATTGATATTCGACCGGGTGGCTTCCGTGGGCGCGACTGTCCCGGCTCATTGGAAACTGGAAGCAGCCAATGGCTTTCAGACAGCGTTGCGTCGGCGGCGCATAGACCCTGACTACAGAGACGAGTCCCTGGCTGACCTCGATTCACTACCGATAGATATCGATCCTGAAACAAACGCACGCGCGTGGCTGGACGCGCTTCAAATAGCCAGCCGGTTCGGGCTGACCCCATACGATGCGGCCTATCTGGAGCTCGCGTTACGGCGGCACCTACCGCTGGCGACGCTCGACAAGGATTTGAGAAGGGCCGCGTCCGATGCAGGCGTGGAACTCGTCTGACTTCGCCTGATCGAACTATGCCCGGTGATAGGGATGGCCTGACAGGATCGTCGCAGCGCGGTAAAGCTGCTCGGCGAGCATCACGCGGACGATCTGGTGCGGCCAGGTGAGCTTGCCGAAGGAAAGGACAAGGTCCGCTTCGCTCTGGAGCGTGGGGTCGTGGCCGTCCGGGCCGCCTATGGCGAAGATCAGGTTCTTGCGGCCCGCTTCGCCGAAGCGAGCGATGGCGCGGGCGAGTTCCTCCGAGCCGATATTCCTGCCGCGCTCGTCTAGCAGGACGATCGCGGTGGCGCTGTCCTTGCGGGCGAGAAGCTTCTGGCCCTCTTCGCGGCGACGCTCATCCGCCGAGGAAGCCCGGCTTTCGGGGATTTCCGTGACGCCGGTGAAGTCGAGGCTGACCGCGGGGCCAGCCTTGGCGAAGCGGTCGAGGAAACGGCCGGCCAATTCCCGTTCCGGGCCGGCCTTCATGCGGCCGACCGCATAAACGGAAACATGCATCGGTCCCGGCCTTAGATCAGGTCAGTGGACCGTTTCGTCCTCGAGGTCCGGCGCCTGCCACATCTCCTCGATGCTGTAGAATTCGCGGACCTCCGGACGGAAGACGTGCACGATCACATCGCCTGCGTCGATCAGGACCCAGTCAGCGCTGCCTAGCCCTTCGACACGGGGGCGCATGCCGGCATCCCTCAGAGCTTTCAGGAGATGGTCGGCCACCGCCGCGACATGGCGGTGCGACCGGCCCGACGCGACGACCATGTAGTCGCCGAGGCTCGATTTTCCCTGGATGTCGATGGAGACGATGTTTTCGGCCTTGGAGTCTTCCAGACTGGCAAGGACTGTCTTGAGGGCCATGGAAGGGTCGTCATGCTGAACCATTCCGGCCGGCGAAGGCATGATTTCAGCCTTCTTCGAGAGTGCTGTTCTCAGCGTCTTTCCTTTCGAACAAGAACAACGGGTGTCCCCGATTCATCCGGGAACGCACTAAAGATAGGCAGAGTTCCTTAACAGTTTCAAGACGTGCCGTTTTCTATTTGGCAGTTCGCTTCTCCGGTGTCCTCCCCGCTTTCCTCCAATGGAGCGAAGGCAAGCTCCACCGGAAGTGGAACTTGAGCGGCAAGCGGCGAGAAACTGCCCGATTCGGCGGTCGGCACGGACCCCTGTCTGGCGATGCGCCAGCCAACGAACAGGCAGAAGACGATCGCGATGACGACGGCTATCCACATGAACGCGGCGGTGCCGTAGACGGCCGTAAGCGCGGTGGCGATCGCGGGAACGACGAAGCCCGAGAGCGACCAGGCGAACAGCATGGTGCTTGCCAGCGGCACGAGATCGTCCTTGTCGGCGCGGTCGTTGGCATGTGCGCTCGACAGGGAATAGATCGATTCCGTCGAGCCGCTCCAGACGACATAGATCAGCATCATGAGCGGGAGCGCGCTTCCGTCGAACCGGCTGGCCGCGAGACCGCCGAGCACCACCAGCGCCGAGGCGGTGATGATGACATAGCGGCGGTCGGTGCGGTCGGAGATCCAGCCGAAGGGAATCTGGAAGAGCAGCGTGCCGATCGGCATGGCGAAGAGCAGCGTTGCCACGTCCGCCTGGCTGTAGCCGGTAGCAGCGGCGTGGATCGGCGTGAAGCCGGACACCATCATCGAAAGCCCGCCGACCGCGAGCATGCCGGCCACGCCGACCGGCGATATCGACCACGCGCGGCGAAAGGCGACGGCTGCGGATTTCGGCGGTGGAGGCGGCGGCAGCCGCGTCATGCCGACGGGCAGGATGGCAAGGGCGGCAAAGACGACGCCGATGATCGGAGCCATTGCCGACTGCAGGTCCACGAAGCGCAGCGCGAAAGCGCCGACCCCGAGTCCCACCTCGTAGGTGACATAGAAGGCGGCCATGATGCGGCCGCGAATACGGTTCTCGACGACGTCGTTCAGCCAGCTTTGTGCCACGATGAACATACCGTTGATGGCGAAGCCGTAGACGGCTCGTGAAGCTGTCCAGACGACCGGATGGGTACCGGCGCCGATGGCCACATTGGAGAGGATGATGATCGCGGCGAAAGTCATGAAGGCACGCGCATGGCCGACCCGGCGAACGATCCGTCCCGTCAGGAGGCATCCCGCCATGCCGCCGGCCGAAAGCAGCGTCAGCACCATTCCCGCCCAGGTCGGCGGGAAGCCGTCCGACTCCAGCCGGACCGGGATATAGGCGAAGAGCAGGCCGTTGCCGATCGCGATCAGGCCCATCGCCGCGATGACGCTGGCGATGGCGACGAGCGATGCCGGTGCGGCTCCTTCCTGCTCGACGATTTCAGGCGCGATCTGGTTCATTGCGCGCCAGTTAGCCGCCATTACGGCAATTTGTTGAGCGTCAAAAACGACACCGCGGTGGTGGACCGGCGAATTGGATATTGTGGATCAAGGACGGATAGGTCAGCCGCCGTTTGCTCTCAGAGCGGTCGAGGAGAGCGACGAGCGCGGGCCATGGATGAAGGTCCATGCCGGTGGCTTCATCCGTGCGAGCAGCGGCGCGTCCTTCTCGTCAATGCGTGCATAGTCGAACGTCTTGGCCATGACCGAGGACAAGAAGGAGAGGGTGGAGCCCGGCCGGTCCATGACGGCGATCGGGAAGGTCAGTGCGATCTGGCGCCAGCGCTCCCAGCGATGGAAGTCGCGCAGGCTGTCGGCGCCCATGATCCAGACGAAATCGACGCCCGGATTACGTGCCTTGACCAGTGCCAGCGTGTCGGCCGTGTAGCGGATATGATGACTCGCCTCGAAGGCGGTGACGACGATGCGAGGATCGTTCGCGAATTTCTCCGAAAGCCGGATACGCTCGGCGAGCGGGCGTAACTCGTTCGCGTTCTTGAGCGGGTTGCCCGGCGTCACCATCCACCAAAGCTTGTCCAGTCCGAGACGCCTCAGCGCGATCTCGACCACTAGCGCATGGCCGGCATGCGGCGGGTTGAACGAGCCGCCGAACAGGCCGACCGCCATGCCGCGCCCGGCATGCGGCATCTTGAGGTATCGGGGAGGAGTGTCAGCCTCAGTCATGCGATGCGCTTGCCTTTTTGCAGGCTGGCGCTCTTTCGCGCCCCCCTCTGCCCTGCCGGACATCTCTCCCACAAGGGGGGAGATCGGCTGTCATGGCGACCTCAGCTAATCTCCGAACTTGCAGAAGTTGCATGGAAATAGATGGGGGCTGATCTCCCCCCTTGTGGGAGAGATGTCCGGCAGGACAGAGGGGGGCTACGTAAGGCACTAACCGCCAGAAGCTAGCGAAGCGAACATCACGGCCGCACCTGGCCCGAACCGCGGACGCGGTACTTGAACGAAGTGAGCTGTTCGACGCCGACCGGGCCGCGCGCATGCATCTTGCCGGTGGCGATGCCGATCTCCGCGCCCATACCGAATTCGCCGCCATCGGCGAACTGGGTCGAGGCGTTGGCGAGGAGGATGGCGGAATCGATCTCGTTGAAGAAGCGCTCCACCGCCGCTGCATCCTCGGCGACGATCGCCTCGGTATGATGCGAGGAGAAGTGCTCGATGTGGTCGATCGCGCCACCGACCCCATCCACCAGCTTCACGGCAATGATCGCATCCAGGTATTCCGTCACCCAGTCGGCATCGGTCGCGGGTTTCGCAGCCGGATAGAGCGCGCGCACTTCGCGGTCCGCCCGTATCTCGCAGCCGGCTTCGGCGAGAGCGTCGAGGATCGGAGCGAGATGCGTCGAAGCTGCCGCCCGATCCATCAGCAAAGTTTCGGCCGCGCCGCAGATGCCGGTGCGGCGCATCTTGGCGTTCACGGCGATCTCCACGGCCATGCCGGGCTTCGCGGACCGATCGATGTAGACGTGGCAGATGCCTTCCAGATGCGCGAAGACAGGAACGCGCGCTTCCGTCTGGACACGCTCGACAAGGCTCCGGCCGCCGCGTGGGATGATAACGTCGATCGAACCGTTCAAGCCTTTCAGCATCTCGCCGACGGCGGCGCGGTCGGTGGTCGGGACAAGCTGGATCGCCTCTTCCGGAAGGCCGGCCTTGCGCAAGCCTTTGGTCAGGCAGGCATGAATCGCGGCGGAGGAATTCACCGAATCCGAGCCGCCGCGCAGGATTACCGCGTTTCCGGCCTTTACGCAGAGCGCGCCGGCGTCGGCCGTGACGTTCGGCCGGCTCTCGTAGATGACGCCGATGACGCCGAGCGGCGTGCGCACGCGCTCGATATGCAGGCCGTTCGGGCGGTCCCATTCAGCGATCACGTCGCCGACCGGATCCTTGAGCGCCGCGATCGCGCGGATGCCGTCGGCCATGGCGCGGATGCGTTCCGGCGTGAGCTCCAGCCGATCGAGGAAAGAAGCGGCCAGGCCAGCTTTCCGGCCGTTTTCCATGTCGATGGCGTTTGCGGCCAGAATCTTGCCCTCGTGGCGCAGGATCGCCTCGGCCATGGCGTCGAGTGCCGCATTCTTGGCCGCGCTCGAGGCGATCGCCAGCGGGTGCGCGGCGGCGCGGGCATTTTCGCCGAGCCGGCGCATGATGGCGGCGATATCCTCGCCATTCTTTTCAAGCGTCTGGAGCATGTCAGCTCTCCGCTTTCTCTTTTCGCGCCAGTTTCGCTCCGGCGGAAACCACAAGGTCGTCGCGATGCACCATCGCGCCTCGCGTCTCATAGCCCAGCGCTTCGGCGATCTCGGCGCTTTTCAGCCCCATGATCTTTACGGCATCCTGCGCATCATACGCAACGAGGCCGCGCGCCACTTCGCGGCCGCTCTCGCCGATGATCGCGACCGTCTCGCCGCGCGAGAAATGGCCTTCCACGGCGCGCACGCCGGCAGCGAGCAATGATTTGCCCGACAGCAACGCAGCGACCGCGCCGGCATCCACCCGCAGCCGGCCGGCCGGTTCGAGCTGGCCCGCGATCCAGGTCTTGTAGCCCTTCACCGGCATGTCGCTCGGCTGGAAGAAGGTGGAACGCTCGCCCTTGTCGATGGCCGAAAGCGGGTGCAACCGGTCACCGGAGGTGACGATCATGGCGGTGCCGGCGGCTGTGGCGATCTTGCCGGCGTCGAGCTTGGTGCGCATACCGCCGCGCGACAATTCCGAGGCGGCGACCCCGGCCATCGCCTCGATCGCCGGCGTGATGCGTTCGACGAAGGGGATGTGCTGCGCGGTCGGGTCGAGCGCCGGCGGGGCGGTATAGAGGCCGTCTATATCGGATAGCAGGATCAGGAGGTCGCCGCCCATCATGGTGGCGACGCGCGCCGCCAGCCGGTCGTTGTCGCCGTAGCGGATCTCGCTTGTGGCGACGGTGTCGTTCTCGTTGATGACCGGCACGGCCTTCATCTTGAGGAGTGTGGAAATCGTGGCGCGGGCGTTGAGATAGCGGCGGCGTTCCTCCGTATCGCCCAGTGTGACGAGCACCTGGCCGGACCGCATGCCGTGCTTCGCCAGCTCTTCCGACCACGCGCCGGCAAGCGCGATCTGGCCCATCGCCGCGCAGGCCTGACTCTCCTCGAGTTTCAGCCGGCGCCGCCCTATGTGCAGCATCGCGCGGCCAAGCGCGATAGCGCCCGAACTGACGACAAGCATGTCGACACCGCCTTCGGCAAGCGTCGCGATGTCGTCCACAAGCGAGGCCAGCCATTGCCGCTTCAGCCCGCTTTCGCGGTCGACCAGCAGCGCCGAGCCGATCTTGACCGTGATGCGGCGGTAGGAGGAGAGCGGTTTCATGGACGGCGTCTGATGCTGAAATTGATTGGAGAAGATGGTGTGAAGGGCGCAAACATATATTATTTCGTCCCTTCTGAAGGCGCGTTGGTCGTTTCCGCTCGCGCTTCCTCGATGACCTCCATCAGCGCTCGCAGGGCTTTGTCCACTCCTTCGTGCGTAGCCGCCGACAGGATGAGCGGCGCGCGACCCGCCGCTCTTTTCAGTGCTGCCTCCTTTTCCTTCCGCTCCGCCGCATCGACGGTATCGGCCTGGGACAGCGCCACGATCTCCGGCTTGCCGGCGAGGCCGTGCGCGTAAGCCTCCAGTTCGCCACGCACGGTGCGGTAGGCTGCGGCCGGGTCGTTTTCCCGCGCGGAGACGAGATGCAGGAGCACGCGCGTGCGCTCGACATGGCCGAGGAAGCGGTCGCCGATGCCGACGCCTTCATGCGCGCCCTCGATGAGGCCCGGAATGTCGGCCAGCACGAATTCGCGTGCATCGACGCGGGCGACGCCGAGATTGGGATGGAGCGTCGTGAAGGGGTAATCCGCGATCTTCGGCTTGGCTGCCGTGACGGCGGCGAGGAAGGTGGACTTGCCCGCATTAGGCAGACCGACCAGGCCGGCATCGGCGATCAGCTTCAATCTCAGCCAGATCGTACGCTCTTCGCCGGGAAGACCGGGATTGGCGCGGCGCGGCGCCTGGTTGGTCGAAGACTTGAAATGCTGGTTGCCGAAGCCGCCATTGCCGCCGGCGGCGAGGCGGTAACGCTGGCCGACCGTGGTGAGGTCGACGATCAGCGTCTCGTTGTCCTCTTCGTATATCTGCGTGCCGGCCGGTACCTTTAGCGTCACGTCCGCACCCTTGGCGCCGGTGCGATTGCGGCCCATGCCGTGAGTGCCGGTCTTCGCCTTGAAATGCTGCTGGTAGCGGTAATCGATCAGCGTGTTCAGCCCATCGACGGCCTCCACCCAGACATCGCCGCCGCGTCCGCCATCGCCGCCATCCGGCCCGCCGAACTCGATGAATTTCTCGCGGCGGAACGACATCGAACCGGCGCCACCGTCGCCGGAGCGGATGTAAACCTTTGCCTGATCGAGGAATTTCATACGGTGACCGTCAGTTTCGTGGTGCTCTCCTAGCGCATGGCCAGGTGAATTTGAATGCCTGTTCTCGTCCTCCATTTCCTCCCCGGCCTCTCCCCCACATTCGTGAGGGAGAGAAAAGGGATGGATGTCAGCCCTTCGGCCATGTCCTGAGGCCGATCCACGTCTTGCGGTCGAGCGTGTAGCGCTCGACCGGCGTGCGGCCGGCGGCGATGGAATCCATCATGCCCTGGCCTGAATACTGGAAGCCGCATTTGTGGATGACCCGGCGCGAGGCGTCGTTGATGACGCGGCAGGCGACGTGCAGCACCTGGATATCGGTCGCGCGGAAGGCGAGGTCGACCAGTGCGTGCGCCGCTTCCGTCGCGTAGCCGTGCCCCCAATGGGGCTCGCCGATCCAGTAGCCGAGTTCGAGCCCGCGCTCGGTGCCGTTCAGCCCGGCGGAGCCGATGAAGGCCCCGGTTTCGGCGATGGTCACGGCATAGACGCAGCCGGCGGCACTCCGTTTGCGTGTCATCTCGATGAAGGCGCGTGCCTCCCTGACGCCGTAGGGATGCGGCATGCGCGCCAGCATCTCGGCGATGCGGCGGTTGGCCGCCAATTTCGCCAGGTCCGGCACGTCGTCCTCGTGCGGCGGGCGCAGCACCAGGCGCTCGGTGACCAGCACCGGGCAATCGATCCTCAGACTTTCGTCTTCGCCGTCTTCCGTCTCGGCAACCATTTCCAGTTCTCCCATCGTGCCCGTTCAAGCAGCGTTCTTATGAGGCGAGAATGCCCGAGCAGCCGCGAAAGCTTCCGCCGTCACCACCGTGTTTCGCTGGGCGACCATCGCCTGACGCGAACGCGACCAGATCTCGCTGTCGCGGGTTTCCAGGAAGCCGAGCTTGCGCTGGACCGCCAGCGAAGCAGGGTTGTCGAGGAATGCGGAGGATCGGACATCGGACAGGCCGTGCGTTCGGAAGGCATGTTCCAGCAGACAGCGGGCGGCTTCCGTCATGAAGCCGTGTCCGTGCCAGCGCGAACCAAGCCAGTATCCAAGCCGCGGTGCCCCGTCGGCGCTCTCGCCTTCGGACTTCTCGATGGAGACGACGCCGATCAGCCTCTCGCGATGAATCGTGAAAACCAGATCCGCCGGTCGGCCGCGCACATCCTCGATCCACCGTTCGGCGTCCTCGAGCCGATAGGGATGCGGAACGGCCGAGAGCATGCGCGCGACGTCCCACTCCGATAGCCATGCCGCGATGTCTTCGGCATCCGGCATTGCCGGCGGCCTCAGGGTCAGGCGGGGTGTGACCAGAATTTGCATGGTTCCCTCCAGGCAAAGAAAAAGGGGAGATGGCGACCCATCTCCCCTGATCCTTTTTCTGGCCTGTCCAGAACACCGGTTCCCGAGATGGGGCGCCGGTGTTCTTGGTGCGGAACCGGCTACTCCGCTTGTTCCGTAATCGGGTTTACCGACACGTAGGTACGGCCATTGGCTTTCTTTCGGAACGCGACTGCGCCTTGCTCAAGCGCAAAGAGGGTGTGGTCCGTGCCCATGCCGACATTCGTGCCGGGATGCCACTTGGTGCCGCGTTGACGCACGAGGATATTGCCGGCGAGGACCTTCTCGCCGCCGAACTTCTTCACGCCCAGGCGCTTGGAGTGCGAATCGCGACCGTTGCGCGACGAACCGCCAGCCTTCTTGTGTGCCATTGCTGTTCTCCTTCTGCCTTACTTCTTCTCGGCCGCGAGCGCCTTGGCCTGCTCGCGCCAATCCTCGATCTGCGCCGTGCTGAACGGCATCGCCGCATCGATCCTGGCGACGTCCTCGTCGGAGAGCGCCGCGATCTGGGCGAAGGTCGTGATGCCCTGCTCGTTCAGATCCTTCGCGGCGACCGGGCCGATGCCCTTGATGACGGTGAGGTCGTCGCCCTTGCCTCTCGGCGCCTTGAAAAGCGGCGCCGCCTTTGCCTCTTCCTTGGCTTCGGCCTTCTTCGCAGGCGCTTCCGCCTTGGCGGCCGGCTTCGCTTCCGCCTTCTTCGAAGGCTTGGCGCCGCCGATCAGGATCTCGGAAATCCGGACCATGGTCAGAAGCTGGCGATGGCCGCGCGTGCGGCGCGAATTCTGGCGGCGACGCTTCTTGAAGGCAATGACCTTCGGCCCGCGACCCTGTTCGACGATCTCTGCGGTGACGGTAGCGTCTTCCACGAAGGGCGAGCCGATCGAGACCTTGTCGCCCTCGCCATGGGCGAGCACGCGGCCGATCTCGACGATCTGGCCGACTTCGCCCGCGACGCGGTCGATCTTCAGCGTATCCTCGGCGGCAACGCGATACTGCTTGCCGCCCGTTTTGATGACTGCGAACATTCTTTGCCTTTCGCTGTTCGGTCGGCCTTGTGGACTGCCTGCCCGGAGGGAGGGCGGCCCGGCCGTCTTTTTGTCAGTCTGTTACGGGTTCAAAAACAAACTGGCGCGGGAGCGACCCACGCCAAGCTCGGCTGTCCCTAAACGAAGGGGGATAAGGTGTCAAGGAAGAAGGGCCGCAAACGGCAAGAAGACGGCCTTCGCCGGCCCGAGCCGGAACGGCGTATCGTCCGCCCCGCTGCCGGAAGGTGGCGGGGCTTTCCGCGCATTGTCGCAACGATGCGCCTTTTGAGAAAGCCCGATCGCCTGGGGTGATGG
>JBDZVC010000231.1:0-6852 GCA_040255475.1 Phyllobacteriaceae bacterium
CGGAGCGCAGATCGGGCTTGGAGACGATCTCCATCAGCGCCACGCCCGAGCGGTTGAGGTCGACATAGGACATGGTCGCGTGCTGATCGTGCAGCGACTTGCCGGCATCCTGCTCCAGATGCAGCCGCTCGATGCCGATCTCGATATCCTCGAAATTACCCTGCCGGTCCGGCCCGACGGAGACGACGATGGTCCCCTCACCGACGATCGGCTGCTTGTACTGCGAGATCTGGTAGCCCTGCGGCAGATCGGGATAAAAGTAGTTCTTGCGGTCGAAGACCGATTTCAGGTTGATCTGCGCCTTAAGGCCAAGCCCTGTGCGGATCGCCTGCTTCACGCATTCCTCGTTGATGACCGGTAGCATACCGGGCATGGCGGCATCGACAAGGCTGACATTGGCGTTCGGCTCGGCGCCGAAGGCGGTCGAGGCACCGGAAAAGAGCTTGGCGTTCGACGTGACCTGTGCGTGCACTTCCATGCCGACGATGATTTCCCAGTCGCCGGTTGCACCGGGAAGGAGGTGTTTCGGATCGGGCGTGCGGGTATCGACGATGGTCATGTATGGTCCGACAGGGATGAAAATCTGGATTGTTGGCTAGTGCAAAGCCTTCGGCAACGCAAGCCGGAGGTTTATTTCCGCTCACGGCCGTATCGCGGCTTTAGCGGCTGGGTTCCGCAGGAGCAGAGAAATTATCGCACTTGCTCTGTACAGCGTCGTCCTCCCTGTCGCAAAATAGCGGTATCGGCGAACGACCGAAGGCCAACCGGGGATAAGCGACATGAAATCAATTCTGGTTCCCGTTGAAGACCATGACCATATGGAAGCCATCCTGTCGACCGCGGCCCTGTTCGCCCGGCTTTTCGGCAGCCACGCGACCGGCTTCGCCCTGTCTCCGGCGACGACACCCTTTCTCGCCGCCGATGTGGTCGGCGCTTCCATTCTCTATGAGCCGCTTACCGAGCAGACCGAACAGAGCGCGGCCGCCTCGCGCAGCCTGTTCGAAAGGATCATGACCGAGCGCAAGATCCCGTGGGACTGGCGCGACGGTGTCGCTCCGGGAGACCATATGGTCGGCTATCTCGGCCGCGTCTTCGATATCACGGTGGTCGGCCGGCCGGAACAGCGCGTTTCGGGCCCGCGCCTGCTCACGATGGATGCGGCGCTCTTCGACAGCGGCCGCCCGGTGCTTATCGCGCCACCGACCGCGCCGACTTCGATCGGTTCCAACGTCGTGATCGCCTGGAATCGCAGCACCGAGACGGCGCGCTGCGTGGCGCTCGCGCTCCCGGTACTTGAGGCGGCGCACAGCATCACCGTGCTGACGGTGGAAGGATCAGGCGTACCCGGTCCGGACGGGCAGGAACTGGCCGACTATCTCGGCCAGCGTGGCATCAAGGCGCGTGCGATCACTGTCGATCCCGGCAAGCGGACGGCGGGCGAGACGGTCCTGGGGGAAGCGGCGGCGCTCGAATGCGACCTGCTCGTCAAGGGCGCCTTCACGCAGAGTCGACTGCGCCAGATCATCTTCGGCGGCGTCACGCGCCACATCTTGGAGAACGCCGAAATCCCGGTGTTCATGGCCCACTAGGAAACAGTCATGCGCATGCTCGTCGTCGGGGCCGGTTCGACCGGCGGCTATTTCGGCGGTCGCCTTGTCGAGGCCGGGCGCGATGTGACTTTTCTGGTGCGGCCTATGCGAAAGGCGAAGCTTGAGGCCGAGGGTTTGCATATCGTCAGCCCTTTCGGCGACGCGATGCTGAAGCCAAAGCTTGTCACTGCCGCGGAGATCGACGGACCTTTCGACATCGTCCTCCTGACCGTGAAGGCTTACTCGCTCGATGCGGCAATGGCGGATTTCGCGCCCGCAATCGGCGACGGCACCATGATCCTGCCGTTCCTGAACGGCATGCGGCACATGGACGTGCTGGCGGATCGCTTCGGCGCCGGCGCGCTTGTCGGCTGCACCTGCCACATATTCGCTTCAATCGACGAAAAAGGCCGCATCGTCCAGCACAACCGATTGCAGGAGGTCACCTATGGCGAACTCGACGGCTCGATCACGTCGAGGATCGAGGCGCTCGACGCCTTCATGAAGGGCGGCGCATTCAACACGCGTCTTTCGCGCCATATCAGGCGACGCATGTGGGAGAAATGGACGATGCTCGCCACGCTGGGCAGTTCGAACGCGCTGATGCGCGGCTCGATCGGCGAGATCGAAGCGGCACCCGGCGGCACCGATTTGGTGCTGCGGCTGCTCGGCGAGATCGTCTCGATCGCACGTACCGCCGGTACGGAGCCCGGCGAAGCCTTCCTGGATACGGCAAGAACCACGCTGACCGCGAAGGGCTCGCCGCTCACTTCCTCCATGTATCGCGACCTTGTGGCCGGTAACGCGGTCGAGGCCGAGCAGATCGTCGGCGATCTCCTCGCGCGCGGCAGAAAGGCTGGACTCGACCTGCCGCTCCTGAGCGCAGCCTCCACCAATCTGATGGTTTACCAGAACCGCCTTTCGGCGAGCCGCTGAACCGCCCTTACCCATCGGAACGGACGTCTTGTCTTTACATCTCCCCGCCCCGCTCTAGGTCGGTGAAGGAGCGGCCCACCCGGCCGCTCGTTTCGCCGGCGTCGGGTGATGCCCGCGCCACGACCTTCAAGCACAAGAACAGGGATCCAGACATGACCGAGATAAAGAACGGGGATGTCGTGCGCATCCACTACACTGGCAGGCTGACCGATGGCACCGAGTTCGACAGTTCGGCGGGCCGCGAGCCGCTGGAATTCGAATTCGGAGCCGGCCAGATCATCCCGGGCATCGAGCACAACGTCTCCCACATGGAAATCGGTGAGAAGCAGACCGTGACCGTGCCGGCGGAAGAAGCTTACGGCCCGCATGACGATGCGCGCGTACAGGCGATTCCGCGCTCGGCCATTCCCGAAGACGTGGCCGTCGATGTGGGCACGAGGCTCCAGGCGAATACACCGGACGGCGAGCCTGTCAATTTGACCGTTGTCGATCTCGACGACAGTTCTGTGACCGTCGACGCCAACCATCCGCTTGCCGGCCGCGACCTCGTCTTCGACCTCGAACTTGTCGAGGTGATCGCCGCCTGAGGAGGACGGCGGGCGCGCCTGCGGCCGTCAGCCGAAGATACGCTCGCCCTGCTCGTCGACCAGTTGCTGCCCCTTGCGCAGCGCGATGTCGGCGGCGTCGTCGATCGACGCGAAACGGTCGGCGCGGATGAATTTATGTTCCTTCACCACGCCGTTGACTTCCTTGATGACGAGGCCGCAACACTGGAACTGGCCCTCGGCCTTGAAGGGCGTGGCGCGGATAGTGAAGCCCTTGTGCTCGATTTCCTTGCCGGCGACCGGCTGCGCCTCCCCGCCCGCATCCGCTGCAGGACCGCCGCCGAAAAGCTTTTTCAGAAATGACATGATCCTCGTTCCCTTTCGGCTGGCCGGATTCGGTGGGCGAAACAGCGCCAGCGGCAATGCAAGCCAATATAAGCGTGGTTGCCAGACGATGCCATGACCCGTCAATGGATGTGGAGCACAACCTCCCGACGATGTGGTCGGGTCCGATGTTCGAACAGATAGATGCCCTGCCAGGTGCCCAGCGCCAGCCGTCCGTTCATGATGGGTATGGAGAGCGATACGGCCGTTAGCGCTGCCTTGATATGCGCGGGCATGTCATCCGGACCTTCCGCCCGGTGGACGAGATAGGCCATTGCCGGGTCGTCGGCCGGCGGCACCAGCCGGCTGAAGAACGCCTGCAGGTCGCGCTGGACGTCCGGGTCGGCATTTTCCTGGATGAGTAGCGAACAGGAGGTGTGCCGGACGAAAACCGTCAGCAATCCGGTCCCGGTGGCGCTTTCCGCAACGAAACGTTCAGCACGATCCGTGAACTCGTAGAGCCCTTGTCCCGAAGTCGAGATTTCAAGCATCCTCTGGGGCATGGAAAACTGCGCTCCCGGTCATTATCCTGCCTTTTATGATGATGCGGCCCCTGCTCCGATTCAACCTCGGCGCCCGGACACATGCGACGGCGCACGATCTCGCGCAACGGAATGACCACGCCTGCGTTTTGCAGATGCATTCTCAGACGGGCGGCGGGATTTCATGAACCGGGACATTCACGTAAAGCAACGCTTTAGCCTCCTCCTTGCCTTCTGCCTGATGTTGGTTGCTGCGGCGATGCCGGCGCTCGCCGCCGAAGCGGGCGGGCCGGCTGGCATGGGCGGTTCCGGCGAAGGCATCTTCGTCGCCGAGATCGTACTTCTGCTCGTCGTCGGACGCGGCCTCGGCGAGTTGCTGGAACGCATCGGCCAGCCGGCGGTCATGGGTCAGTTGATCGGCGGCATCCTGCTCGGCCCCTCGCTGTTCGGCTGGCTGTGGCCGTCCGCGCAGCACATGATCTTCCCGACCGACCCCGAGCAGAGGAGCATGATCGAGGCGGTTTCGCAGCTCGGCATCCTGCTCCTCCTGCTGCTTACCGGCATGGAAACCGACCTCAGGCTGGTGCGCCGCGTCGGCGCGGCCTGTTTCTCGATTTCCGCGGCCGGCATCGCGGTGCCGTTCGTCTGCGGCTTCGCGCTGGCGCAGTTCCTGCCCGAATCACTACTTCCGGAGCCGTCCGAACGCATCGTCGCCGGCCTCTTCCTCGGCACCGCGCTTTCCATCTCCTCCGTGAAGATCGTAGCGATCATCATTCGCGAGATGGGTTTCATGCGCCGCGATCTCGGCCAGATCATCGTCTCCTCCGCGATCATCGAGGACACGGTGGGCTGGCTCATCATGGCCGTGACCTTCGGGATCGCCACAAACGGCAGCCTGCAGATCGTGCCACTGGCCCTGACCGTCATAGAGGTCGCCGCCTTCATGATCTTCAGCTTCACCATCGGCCGGCGCATCGTGTTCGAGCTGATCCGCTGGACGAACGACACCTTCCGTAGCGAATTCGCCGTCATCACGGTCATCCTCATCATCATGGGCGTGATGGCGATGACGACGAACCTGATCGGGGTACACACGGTGCTTGGCGCCTTCGTGGCGGGCATTCTCGTCGGGGAATCGCCGATCCTCTCCGACCACATCGAAGCGCAGCTGCGCGGGATCATCACCGCGCTCTTCATGCCGGTCTTCTTCGGCATGGCCGGTCTCGAGGCCGACCTGACGGTCCTGGCCGACCCGACGCTTGCGCTCTTGACGGTCGGCCTCGTATTGATCGCCAGCGTCGGTAAATTCGGCGGCGCCTTCATCGGCGGAGAACTTGCGGGGATGCATCGCAAGGAAGCGACGGCCGTCGGCTGCGCCATGAATGCGCGTGGCTCGACAGAAGTCATCGTCGCCTCGATCGGCCTTTCGATGAACATCCTCTCGCACAATCTATTCACCATGATCGTGACCATGGCGGTGCTGACCACGCTTGCCATGCCGCCCATGTTGCGCTGGGCGCTGAGGCGCCTGCCCATGGGCGAGAAGGAAAAGGAGCGTGTCGATCGCGAGGCGCTCGACGAGCGCGGCTTCGTCTCGCAGCTGGAGCGCCTGCTGTTGGCGGTCGACGACAGTTCCAACGGCCGCTTCACCGCTTATCTGGGCGGCCTGATCGGCGGATCGAGCGGCATGCCGACAACGGTGCTGAGGCTGGCAAAGGAAAGCGAAGAGGAGAACAGATCGAAGGCCGAGGAACAGCACCTCGATGCGTTGAAGAAAGGTGCCAGGGCCAGCGCCAGCGCAGTCGAGAAGGCTGAACAGACCTCCGTCGACAAGGTCCGGCTCACCGCGCGCACCGCCTCGGGCGAACCCGGCAAGAGCGTCGCGGAGGAAGCGCGGAAGGGCTACGATCTGCTTTTCGTCGGCATCGGCCGCTCGCTAACACGAAAGGGCGCCTTTACGCGCAAGGTGAACGATGTCACGCGCGGCTTCGACGGCCCGCTCTGCGTGGTGGTCAATGGTGGCGACAAGGAGAAAGTGCCGGCGCTGGAGCCCGGCGCCACCATTCTGGTGCCGGTGAACGGCACCGAAACGGCACGCCGTGCCGCGGACGTGGCGCTTGCGATCGCGCGGCCGCAGCGTGCCCGCGTAAGGGCGCTCTACGTCTCGCCCCGGGCGCGGGGAACGAGCCGCCGGGCTTCCATCTCCCATCGGCGTGAGGAAGCGGCGCTGAAGGACATCGCCGATCTTGCGGAGCGCTACGGCGTGGACATCGAAACGGCGATGCGCGCCCAGGGCGCACCGGCCGACGCCATCATCCGCGAGGCGGCGAAAGGCGCGGCGCTCGTGGTCATGGGCGTATCGCAGCGTTCTGGGGACGAGCTTTTCTTCGGCGAGACGGCTACGGCCGTTCTTTCCACGTGCACCACCCCGCTGGTGCTGGTGGCAGGCGAGCGCGTGCGTCGCGACGAGGCCGCGCGTGAAGCGGAACGGTCAGGCAAGTCGGAAAGCGCCGCTGCCGCGAAGGAGGCGGCGGCGTAAAGGAAAGGGCGACGGCGAAGTTCCGACCGGCCTCTCCTAGCTGTCCAAAAAGCTCCTCAGCTTCCTCGACCGGCTCGGGTGTTTGAGCTTCCTTAGCGCCTTGGCTTCGATCTGGCGGATGCGCTCGCGCGTCACCGAGAATTGCTGGCCGACTTCCTCCAGTGTGTGGTCGGTATTCATGCCGATGCCGAAGCGCATGCGCAGAACGCGCTCCTCGCGCGGCGTGAGCGAGGCGAGCACCCGTGTCGTCGTCTCGCGCAGATTGGCCTGGATGGCCGCGTCGATCGGCAAGACCGCGCCCTTGTCCTCGATGAAATCACCCAGATGCGAATCCTCCTCGTCGCCCACCGGCGTTTCGAGGCTGATCGGCTCCTTGG
>JBDZVC010000232.1:0-6848 GCA_040255475.1 Phyllobacteriaceae bacterium
ATCCGGCAGGCCTCGGCCTATGTCTGCCGGGATCGCCACGGAACGAGCAAGATATCGGAACATGCCTTCGGCAACGCGATCGATATTGCAGCACTCATGCTGAAGGACGGCACCACGATCGAGGTCAAGGACTACGGCGATAGCGATCCGAAGCGCACCGACTTCCTGAATGAGGTGCGCAAGGCCGCCTGCGGTCCGTTCCGGACAGTGCTCGGCCCCGGCGCCGACGCCGACCACAGCTTGCACTTCCATTTCGACCTCGAGCCGAGGAAGAGCAAAACCGCCTTCTGCCAGTGAAGCCGGAACGCCATGGCGACGGTCCGAATGCCTCGCTTTCGCCGCAGGCGTAAACCCGGCAAAGAGCATTCCTTTACCCTTGGCGCCTAAACTGGCTCCCGGGACAGTCCGGGACGAGCAATGCCAGTACGAGTTCGCGTATCCTTCGCCGCGCCGATCGGCGCGCGCCTCCGGCAGGCGGCCGGCGCCGGTTTCCTGATCGTTTCGGCGGCAGTCGCTCTTGGCGGATGCACGGTCGGCAGCGTGCTTGCGCCGGTTCCGTCGGTCGATGTCGGCACGCATACCGCAGCCATTTCCCGCCCGCGTCCGTCCCCCTCACTCGTATCCCCGGCGGCAGCCGCCGAATTGCCCTCCACCGGCGAAGAGGGCGAATCTGAAATGGTCTGGCGGACCGGACCGGCCGGCGTCGGGGATCCGAATCGGGAAGCGACCACATTCACGCAGCCTGGCAAAACCCTGGATACCGAAGCAGGCTATCCGCAACACATCGCCGACAGAGCGCCGGCCCCAGACCCGCAGCCGGTTCAGCCGAGCTATCAGGTGCCCTTGCCCCCGCAGGCCGAAGCGATGCCGCCGGCCAGCCGCTCGATCGATGGCCCGCGCTACGCCATGCTGCCGCCCGCGCGGCCCGGCAACCTCGATAGGCCGCGCACCTTCACGCCCCCGATGGCCGAACCTGAAGACATACCCGAAGCGGCCCCTGAGCCCGCTCCTCCCGCGGCCCGCGACTTCTCGCAACCGAACGTCATGCCGGCCGATGAGGTGGCGTTGAGGCGTCAACTGAAACGCCTCGGCGTCAGCTATGTCGACCTCCCGCCTATCCATGAGCGGCGTGTCTGCGGCATCGACTACCCGGTAAAGGTCATGGGCCTTTCAGGAGGCATCAAACTGAAAGCGCCGGCCGTCCTCAACGCCAGGATGGCCGTCACCTTCGCCAAATATGTGAAGAGCGATTTCGCGCCGGCCGTCCGCACGCGCTATTTCTCGGGCATCGACACGATCTACACGGGATCGACCTATTCCTGCCGCAACATGATTGGCGAATCCACCAACCATCTCTCCGAGCATGCCAAGGGCAACGCCATCGACGTCATGAAGATCAGGCTCAACAGCGGCAGGGTGATCGACGTCACCAGCCCGGGCTTCTTCGCTTTCCGCCAGCGCGGCTTCCTGAACCGCGTGCGCGCCGAGGCCTGCGATTATTTCACCACCGTCCTCGGCCCCGGCTATAACCGCGCGCACGCCAACCATTTCCACTTCGACCTGAAACAGAGGCGGAACGGCTACGTGGCGTGTAGATAGCCCCTGCCCGCGGCCCTATCCTTCCGGGGGCACGGGCGTCGGCTTTCCGTCCTTGTCCAGCGCGACCATGATGAAGTCGGCGTCGGTGACCTTCTCCATCAGGTCCGACAGGTAGCGCTGCGCCCAGGCCTCGACCTTCAGCGTGAGAGAGGTACGGCCTACCCGCTCGATATGCGTATAGATGCAGAGCGTGTCGCCGATCTTCATCGGCTTGGCGAAGGACATCTCCTTGACCGCCGCAGTCACCACCCTGCCCTTGGCCCGTTCGGCGGCGCGGATACCGCAGGCAAGGTCCATCTGCGCCATGACCCAGCCGCCGAAGATATCGCTCGCCGCATTGGCGTCGGACGGCATCGCCAGCGTGCGCAGAGTCAATTCCCCCAGCGGACTCTTTTCCATCTCGGCCATTCCCTCGCCTGTTTTCTTTCAGGCTGTAAGTCGCCTCCCCGCGGCGGTCAATGGCAATGGCGCCGACAACCGCACGCTGGCGGAAAGCCGACGCGGCATGCCGCATTTTCCACGCGCATCCGCTTGTCGGCTCTCTAGATTGCGGCCATTCTTCGCGCCGCGAAGCAGGGAGCCTCCAGATGAAAGCCGCCGTCTGCCGTGAATTCGGCAAGCCTCTCGTGATAGAGGAGATCCGCCTTGCCGATCCGGGACCCGGCGAAGTGCTGGTCGATATAAAGGCCTGCGCCATCTGCCATTCCGACATCTTCTACGCTGAAGGCGCATGGGGCGGCGGCCTGCCTGCCGTCTACGGGCACGAAGCGTCCGGTATCGTCGCCGCGACGGGAAGCGGCGTTTCGCGCGTCAGGCCGGGCGACCACGTCGTGGTTACGCTGATCCGCTCGTGTGGCCATTGCCATTATTGCAAGCAGGGCAGCGAGGTCATGTGCGAGGAGGTTTTCCCGCGCGATTCGGGCAGTCCCATCTCGGCTGCGGATGGCAGCCTCTATGTCCAGGCCATGCATACCGGCGCCTTCGCCGAACGCGTTCTGGCGCATGAGAGCCAGATGGTCACAATCCCGAAAGACGTGTCCTTCGACGTGGCTTCGCTGCTCGCCTGTGGCGTCATCACCGGCTACGGCGCGGTGGTCAACACGGCGAAGGTAAAGCCCGGTCATCATGTCGCCGTCGTCGGCTGCGGCGGTGTCGGGCTGAACAGCGTGCAGGGCGCGGCGATCGCTGGAGCCGGCACCATCGTCGCCGTCGATCTCGCGGGCGACAAGCTCGAAGCGGCAAGAGGCTTCGGCGCGACGCATACGGTCAATCCGAAAAAGGAAGATGCGGCAAAGGCGATAAAGGCCATCACCCACGGCCGCGGCGTCGACTTCGTCTTCGTCACGGTCGGCGCGAAAGCGGCCTTCGACCGCGCCTTCGACTACATCACCAAGAACGGCACGGTGGTTATCGTCGGCATGCCGCCATCCGGCGTCATGGCCGAATACGACCCCGGCACGGTGGCGGCGTGGAACCAGAAGATCCTCGGCTCCAAGATGGGCGAAACCCGCGTCGCGACCGACATTCCAGAACTGGTGGAACTCTACCGCGCCGGCCGCCTGAAGCTCGACGAACTCATCACCGCCCGCTACCCGCTGGAGCGCATCAACGAGGCGATCGCGGAAGTGAATGCCGGCAAGGCGTTGAGGAATGTGATCGTGTTTTAGGGGAATAGGTCAATAAGGCAGTACGGTATCAAGTAAACGGTGGAAGGTGCGGCAGCATTCCCACTCCTCTACTGTCTTACAGCCTCGGAGCGACTCATGAAAATCACCGACGTCAAAACCTTCATCGTCGGCAACCCGCCGCCGCAGATCGGCGGACGCTATTTCATCTTCGTGAAGCTGACGACCGATGGCAACGTCGTCGGCTACGGCGAGGCGTACAACGCCACTTTCGGCCCGGAAACGACCGCGCGCATGATCGAGGATTGCGCCGCGCGCTACCTCGCCGGCCGTGATCCGCACGACGTCGAGACTTTCTTCCGACGCGCCTATTCCTCGGGCTTCACCCAGCGTCCCGACGTCTCGATG
This sequence comes from Phyllobacteriaceae bacterium, assembly GCA_040255475.1. Classification (GTDB taxonomy): domain Bacteria; phylum Pseudomonadota; class Alphaproteobacteria; order Rhizobiales; family Rhizobiaceae; genus Mesorhizobium_L. Next base: position 3,633 of record JBDZVC010000232.1, read on the forward strand.
ATGGGCTGTGTCTCGGCGCTTGAAATGGCCTGCTGGGACATCATCGGCAAGGAGGCCCGCAAGCCTGTCTACAAGCTTCTCGGCGGCCAGGTGCACGAGAAGCTGCGCTCCTACACCTATCTCTACCCGCAGACCGGCAGCGTCTATCCAGGCGAGGTCGACAACCCGAAGAACGTCTATAACAATCCCGACATGGCGGCCGAATGCGCACTGGACTATGTCAGGCAGGGCTTCAACGCCGTCAAGCTCGATCCGGCCGGCCCTTACACCGCCTTCGACGGTCACCAGCCGCGCCTGATCGACATCGATCTCTCCGCCCGCATGTTGAAGGCGATCCGCGAGGCGGTCGGTACGAAGGCCGACATCCTCTTTGGCACGCACGGCCAGTTCACGGCGTCGGGCGCGCGGCGCATGGCCCGCGCCATCGAGCCTTACGACCCGCTCTGGTTCGAGGAGCCGGTGCCGCCGGACATGCCGGAGGTGATGGCCGAGGTGGCGCGCTCAACCTCGATCCCGATTGCCACCGGAGAGCGGCTGACCACGAAATGGGAGTTTGCGCGCATTATCGAGCATAAGGCCGCAGGCATCCTGCAGCCCGATCTCGGCCGGTCAGGCGGCATCCTCGAGACGAAGAAGATCGCCGCGATGGCCGAGGCCCACCACATACAGATCGCGCCGCATTGCTATTGCGGCCCGATCGTCGGCGCAGCCAACATCCAGCTTGCCGCCACGCTGCCCAATTTCCTGATCCTCGAATCGATCAAGACCTGGGATGGCTTTCACGCGAAGCTGTTGAAGAAGAAGATCGAATGGCAGGATGGCTGTGTCATCCCGCCGAAGGAGCCCGGCCTCGGCGTCGAGCTCGACGAAGCGGTCTGCGAGGCGCATCCCTGGGAAGGCGGCCCGCTGCATCTGGAAATGGCGCCCGACCCGCTGTTTCCATAAGGGCTCATTGTCCCCCACCCGTACTGATCAGCCGTGGCGGCGTCCCTTCCGTCGCCGCGCGGTCGAAGCTCTCGCGGGCGTCTTCCACCTGTTGACGGTGTGTCGTCGCCCATTCGCCGATCGCTTGCAGCGGCCCGATCAGCGTGCGGCCGAGTTCGGTCAGCTCGTAATCCACGCGCGGCGGGATAGTCGGCGTGACCGTGCGCGTAACGAAACCGTCCCGCTCCAGCCCGCGCAGCGTAAGTGTCAGCATTCGTTGTGAAATCCCGTTGATGAGACGCTTGATCTCGGTAAAGCGCCTCGGCCCCTCGGCAAGGCTGCGGACGACGAAAACGGTCCATTTGTCGCCGATCCTGGCCAGGATATCGGCGACGGCCCGGCAGTCCGGGGTTACAAGATTGTCACCGTGTTCCAAAAAAGTGCCTCCTTGCGCCATCCATTTCGGTATCTAATTTAGCATCGGTTCTTGTTTGATACCAGTATCAAACTTGTAACCAGCGAAATCAAAGTAAGCGGCCATCCTCCCGAAGCCGCAACCGAAAAGGAAGACCTTCATGTCCGACACGCTCCTCATCCTTTCCAGCCCGCGCGGCGAAGCCTCGCTCTCGACCAGGGTGGCGCGCACGCTCGCCGAAGCCATAGCCGACAAGAGCGGCTCGGCACTGACCGTGCGCGATCTCGGCGCCAATCCGCCGGCCCACATCGACAACGAGTTCGTCGTTGCCGCAACCGCCCCGTCCGACAATCCGACTGAAGCGCAGAAAGCAGCCGCCGAGGAATCCGACAGGCTGATCGCGGAGATCGCTGACGCAGATACGGTGATCATCGGCGCCGCCATGATCAATTTCGCCATCACCTCGCCGCTGAAGAGCTGGTTTGACCGCATTGCCGTTCGCGGCAAGACGTTCCATTACACGGAAACCGGCCCGGAAGGGTTCATGAAGGGCAAGAAAGCCTACGTCGTGATGGCAAGCGCCGGCATCTATTCCGACGGCCCGACCAAAGCGATCGACTTCGCTTCGCCCTATATCCGGCATATGCTCGGCTTCATCGGCATCACCGATGTCGAATTCATCCGTGTCGAGGGGTTGGCCTTCGGCGAGGAAGCCGCGCAGAAGGCGATCAGCGGAGCCATCGAGTACGCCGGCACACTCGCCGAAACGCACGCGAACTCGGCCCTCGCCGCCTGAGCGCGACTTTCGCGGACAATCGGTTCAGGACGCCCTCGCCGAAGCGCCGTCCTGAACCAGCACTATTCCAGCCACTATTCTTTCGAGGCAAGACAGGGATCGAGCATGATCTGGCGCTCGCCGACACGCTTGTATCCGCCACCGAAAAGCACGGTATCGCCGATATTGCGATTCTCCTTGCTATAGGTCACGCACATCACCTGCACGCCCGGCTGCTCGCACATAACCAGATAGGCAAGCACACCGTCCCATTCGACGGCCGTCAGCTTGCCGCTGACTGTCATGGTGACACGGCCGTCGAAATCCATTGGATGATCGATCCAGTAATTCACCGTCTCGCAGGTTGCGGGCACATCCGCATAGGCCTCGCCCCGCCTATAGGGACTATCCGGGCGTGTCGGCTCCGCCGCCTGCGCGGTCCATCCCAAAACCAGACAAGCGCCAATGAGGCACGAACGCCGGATGGCAACCAACAGCAAGCCCGTTCCTTGTCGCAACCGCATAGGCGCGTCTATCTCCGGTCGGAGACCACTCCGGCCTCGGTGACGATCGCATCCATCGGAATATCGTGCGCCTGCGGATAGATAGTCGGCAACGCGCACGAGCCATAGCCGATGCCGATGACGAGCGGTTTCCTCGGTAGCGAAGCCAGCGTCCGGTCGAAGAAGCCGCCGCCATAGCCCAGCCGATAGTTCGAGCGGTCGTATCCGACCAGCGGCGCGATCACGATATCCGGGAAAACCGGCTCGCCTTCCGCCGGAATGGGGATATTCCAGACGCCGCGCTCCAGCCTGTCGCCCTGCTTCCATTCGCGGAAGACAAGCGGCCGGCCTTTTGCCACGACGAGCGGCAGCGCGGTGCGCCCGCCTCGGTCCACGATCGTCTGGCCCCACGGCCTGAGATCGGGCTCGCCACGAAAGGGCCAGTAATAGCTGGCCAGCCGGCCGCCGACATCGCCGATCAGCTTATCGATACCGGCCACGATCCCTTCCGTCATCACCGCGCGACCAGCTGCACTGACCGCCAGCCTCGCCTCGATCTGCCGCTGCCTCTCGGCCTTGCGCCAGCGATAGACATCCGC
>JBDZVC010000233.1:0-6847 GCA_040255475.1 Phyllobacteriaceae bacterium
CCGACAAGATCAGCCTCGATTCGCTCGTCGTCGACCACACCGCGAAGACCGTCACCGCGACGGCGAGCGTCGACATAAGCCTGCTCTTCCCCCTCTTCGGCGCGGCCGACAACCAGAAGATCTCGGTGACATCGGCGGCGCTCTATTCCGACAAGCAGGTCGAGGTCGCCATGATGCTGGACCTCACCGGCTCCATGGCCAAGACCAGGAACACCGACAAGATCGGAGATCTCCAGACCGCGGCCACGAACGCGGTCAAGACGATGCTCGGCAACCAGAACCCGAACAATCCGAGGGTGCGCGTCGCGCTGGTGCCTTATGCCTCTGGCGTCAATGCCGGCGCGCTCGTCAACGATGTCTATGCAGAGACCTCGTCTTCATCCGACCTGCCGCCGGTAGCGGGCAGCAAGCTTCTCGTATCGAAGACGGGCAGCCAGTCGCTGCCTTCGTTCGCCACCTATACGTCCATCGTCGCTTCCGCCTATCCGCATCCGGACAATTGCGCGACGGAGCGGAAGGATCTCTACGGAAACGCCGATTTCAGCGCCGACGGTCCCGACACCATCCGCACCGACAAGAACGGGAAGGCCTATTACGCGCTGGTCAACCGCGACAACGGCCTGGCGGGTTCCGGGATGAACAAGTGCCCCGACGCCAAAATCATTCCGTTGACGACGGATCAGGATACGCTGCTCGAATCGATCAAGGCTTTCAAGGCCGACGGCTATACGGCGGGCGCCATAGCAGTCCAATGGACCTACTACATGCTCGCCCCGCAATGGCGCTCGGTCATCAAGAACGCCGGTCTGGGCGACGGCCCTGCGAACACGAATCCCGACAAGATATCGAAGGTCGCGATCCTGATGACGGACGGGCAATTCAACACGGCCTATGCCGGCGTCGGCAAGAACTACAACGCACAGGGCAACCTCGCGCGCAGCAATGCCGAAAGCATTTGCTCCAACATGAAGGCTGACGGCATCGAGGTCTATACGATCGGCTTCGACCTTAACGACAAAAGCATGAGCGCCACGGAACGGGCGGAGGCGAAAAGCGTGCTCCAGAACTGCTCCTCGCCCGACAAGCCCGGCAGGCAGCACTTTTTTGACGCGTCTACGGGGACGGAACTCGACGGAGCCTTCCAGAAGATCATCGCGGACATCGAAGGACTGGTGCTGACACAGTGACCATCGCCTGAACGGAAACGAAAAGGGCCGCCCTCGCCGAGGACGGCCCTTCGTGTTTTGATGCGTGGCGCGGCCCTTGCCGTCGTGGCCTGCCGGCCACCAGCCGCCGATCGCGCCTAGCGGGAAGGCTGCTCCCCGCAAAGGCGATCCGCCGGGACCACGCTCAGGCACAAATCACTCGACATCGGATCACCTCCTTTCGATTGGTTGGACACGGGGCCAATGTGGAGGTCGGGCACGGATGATGCAAGGGGCCGTGCGTCCGATGTCGAAAAGGACAGGGTGAAACCGGACGCCGGCTACCCGTTGAGGTGGACGGCGGCGGGCTCCTTCGCGAGATGCTCGCCATAGACCTCGACGCCGATCCAGACGATCCCCGCCAGGATCAGCGCGCAGATGAGGATGATGAGGATCTGCATGCCCCATCGGCCCTGCCGGGCTTTTACCGCGGGAACTTTCTTTTCCACGCCATCGCTCCTTCGGACGACTGCCCACCTTCGGTCCCGCTGACGCAATGTGTGTGCGGAGAGATGGTTCCGCCTTTTTGGCGGGGTATTCCTTCGAGAAGTAGGCCCCAGGTGGCCGAAAGGCGTTCAGTCCCCTTCCGCCGGAGGCGTGGGTCCCGGCTTGCGTGGTCCGCGCGACCGGTTCTCCTTGTAGACTTCATAGGCTGCGATGGCGGCAAAGGGCGCCAGCACCTCCAGCACACCGATCCGCGAGCGGAGAAGCGAGGGCAATGCGGCAAGCGCCGCCGCGCCCAGCACGCCGGAAAGCTCGGCTTTCCGCGCCTGTTTCCGGCGCCGCGCCCTCGCCCGCGCCTCCACCGCGGCATAGATGCCGACAAGGAATACGGCGATTATGATGAAGCCGATGCCGAAGCCGGTGGCCGCCGCGACGGCACCGAACCGGTGGACGGCAAGCAAGAAGCCCGCCGCCACGAGAAAACCGACGCCGCACGCAGCCGCGACCGCCGCCAGCGCATAGACGATGGCGGCGCGCCGGACACGGCCGAAAATGTCGGAGACTTCACCGCTCGCCAGCGAGCGGATGATCGAGGCCAGCATGCGCGGCTACCGCCTCGCCATCACAGCCAGGAGGAAACCGACCGCCGCCGCGATCGCAAGCGAGGTTGCAGGCTTTTCGCGCACCGCCGCATAGACCTGGTCCTCGATATCGCGGGCATTGGTGCGCAGGCCGTCATAGGCCGCCTCGCCCTGCGATTTGAGCTGGTCCATGCCGGCTGCCGCTGCCCTCTTCATCGCGCGTACGGAAATCTCGCCGGAGCTTTCAAGCTGCTCGGAAAGCTTCGCCACTTCGGCGCGCAGGATTTCGATCTGCGCCTCCAGTTCGGCGGCGCTACGCCTCGAGCCGTTGGACGATTTTCCGGTGCCGGCGGCTTGTGTTGCCATCTGAGAAGCTCCCTCTTTCTTCAAACGATCCAAACGCTCGACGGCGGCGGAAGTTCCTTGCTGCGGAACAGAGCAGGGGAACGGCTTCCGGAACGGAACCGTACAACGGCGCGTTAAAGCGGCCAATCCGGAATTCCATATGAGCGCCAACGCCCGCAAGAAGCCGCCAATCGTCAGGCTGCCACCAAGATCGAGTGTCGAATTACTGCTTTCGAACGGTGCGCGTGTTTCGCTGCTCCTCGTCGGCATCGTGACATCCGTTTTCGCGCTTCACGCCGGCCGGCTCATTCTCGAGCCCATCGCGCTCGGCATCGTCATCGGCCTGATGCTGGGGCCGGTCGCTTCCAGGATCGAGGAAAAAGGCGCGCCAACGGCTCTTTCGTCGCTGCTCGTCGTGCTGGTGTTCCTGCTTTGCCTGTGCGCTCTCGCGACAGCGCTCGCCGCGCCGCCGGCATTCTGGTTCGGCCGGCTGCCCGAAATCTGGCGGCAGCTTCAGATTCATCTGTCCCAGTTCAGCGAGCCGCTGAATTCGATCGCACATATGCGCGAGCAATTGCGCAACGTGACCGGCGGTTCGAAGGTGGCCGTGTCGGTGGACAGCGGCTCGCCGGTCGAGAACGTCGCCGTGCTGGCTCCGGCCGTGGTCGCACAGATCATCCTGTTTTTCGCCAGCATGTATTTCTTCGTCGCCACCCGGTACCGGACCCGTACCGCCATACTGCGCCTGTGCTTCGACCGGCGCCTGCGTTGGCGTGTCGCCCACATCTTCCGCGACGTCGAATATCTGGTCTCGCGCTATCTTCTGTCGATCACCGTCATCAATATCGGCCAGGGCATAGCGGTGACGCTGGCGCTGTGGGCCATCGGCGTGCCTTCGCCTGTGATCTGGGGCGTGCTCGCGGCACTCCTCAATTTCGTCATCTATGTCGGCCCCGCCGTGATGGCGATCGTGTTGCTCGGCGTCGGCGTCATCAGCTTCGATACGCTCGGCGCGACGCTTCTTCCGGCGATCGTCTTCCTTGCGCTCCATCTGGCAGAATCGCAGTTCGTGACGCCGACCGTGCTCGGACGGACGCTGACGCTCAACCCGTTCGTGATTTTTCTGGCGCTGGCTTTCTGGATATGGATCTGGGGGCCGATCGGCGGATTCATCGCGGTACCGGCGCTGCTTATCGCCTACGCGGTCGGCGGCAATATCCTGCCCGGCATGGAATGGTCCGGCGAAGGCGATCGAGGATCGCCCTGACGACGGTCATACGAGCGGCCGTACCGTCTCGTTCATCCCTTCCCAACGCGCGACGTCCAGCAGACCGTCGATATCGCGCACGACGCAGCCCCGTTCCTGCCAGGAAATGAGCCGGCGCTGCACCAGCTTGCGAAGCGTCTTGTTGGTGTGGACGAGCGAAAGGCCGAGCGTGTCGGCCACATGCTGCTGCGTGATCGGGATCTCCAGTGGATCGGAACCATCGAGACCGACCGCCGCGGCGCGACCGGCGATGAAGGCGATCAGATAGGCGGCTCGTTCGAGCGCGGTGCGCCGGCCGACGCTCAGAAGATTCTCGTCGAGCATCTGCTCCTCGCGCGAGGCGAGCCAGGTGATGTCGTAGGCAAGGCTCGGATGGCGCCGGTAGAGTTCGTGCAACTGGTCACGCTCGAAGACACACAGGAGCATGGGTGAAAGCGCCTCGACCGAATGGCTCATCTCGTCCATCAGGCTGCCCTGAAGCCCGATAAGGTCTCCGGGCATCGCATAGTTCAGGATCTGCCGGCGGCCGTCGGGCAGAAGCTTGTAACGGAAGCCCCAGCCGGAAAGCACGGTATAGAGATGCGCGCTGTTGGCACCTTCCACCAGAACGGTGGCGCCGCGATCCACCGAGAGCTCGCCGGTCTTGAACCGGCTAACAAAAGCCAGTTCCTCCGGTTCGAAAGGCCGGAAGACCGGGCGCTTCCTAAGCGGGCATTTTTCGCAAGGGACGCGTTTTCCGGCATTTGGTCCGGGAAGTGTCAAGCGTGGGCTCCAGAGCGACAGGCAGGGTTTTCATCCTGCATCGTAATAGCTCGGAAGATTTTGCGATACCGGTTTCGGTTATGTCTTTTTTAAATGACAGCCCTGTGGCAGTGCTGCATGAAGGCCCGCCGTAGAGCATGGAGAAACCGAGTGGCCGCGCTACCCCTCGCCGGATGCCGCATCCTGATACTCGAGGACGAATATCTCATTGCCATGGATGTCGAGCAGCTATGCCGCGACCATGGCGCCGAAGATGCGATCCTCATCGGCGATCTCGACGCGCTCGAGGCAGGATTTGCCGGCCGGCGTTTCGATGTCGCCGTGATCGACGCCGTGCTGAACGGCCGGTCCACTCTGGACTTCGCCCGGCAGCTCCGGAAGCGCAACATCCCGTTCGTGTTCGCGACAGGTTACGACGACGCGGCGGAACGCTTCATGGATTTCCCCGGCGTTCCCATAGTCGGCAAGCCATATGGAGGACGTGAACTGATCGATGCGATCGCCTCGGTCGTCGGGCGCGACACGTCTCAGGCGACGTTGGAACCCAATACCTGAGCGGCGATCGAATCGGGACCGTAATCGGCCTCGCCCGATATATCGAGCAACTCCTGGAGCCGCGCGCGGCCCCGGCTCACCCGGCTCTTTATCGTGCCGACGGCGCAGCCGCAGATTTCCGCCGCCTCTTCATATGAGAACCCCGACGCGCCGATGAGGATGATCGCCTCGCGCTGGTCCTCCGGCAATTGCTTGAGCGCCCGGCGGAAATCCTGGAGATCGAGCGCACCGTCCTGGCTCGGATGGACGGCAAGCCGGCCGGTCATGGTGCCGTCGCTGTCCTGCACTTCGCGGCCCCGCTTGCGCATCTGCGAATAGAATTCATTGCGCAGGATGGTGAACAGCCACGCCTTCAGGTTCGTACCGGGCTGGAAGCTCTTCTGCTTGTCCCATGCCTTCACCAGCGTCTCCTGCACGAGATCGTCGGCCTTGTCGGCGTTCTGTGCGAGGGAAACGGCAAATGCGCGAAGGCTGGGAATGGCTGCCAGCAAATCGCTGCGGAAGCCCGAAGCGGAAGCCATGCGCTATTCCTTGTCCGTGGATGTTTCGGCCTGTTCCAGCCGACTTAGAAGCTGGGCGAAGCGATCCGGCACTTCGTCGGAAGCGATCTCGTCATAATACTGGCGCAGCTTTCGTCCGATTTCCGAGTTCGGCCCCAAAATCTCTGATCCACTCACCCTGTGGCCCGCATTGCTTTTCATTCGCGCGGTCTTTGTTCCTGAAGTCATACCCAACCTTGTTTCCCCCAAGCGTCCCGTGTCTCCAAAGGCTACGCCAGGCGCCCTCGCCGCTGCCCCGATCTGCGCTTAAACGCCTTATCCCAAAAAGAGTTCCCTGCTATGGAACTTTTTCGCCATAGCGGCGTTTTTGAGCAAGTTTGTGCGTGGCATGTTTTGAGGGAGCCGGAAACGAATGAGTCTATCCGCGTCGATTGCGCCGCAACTGCCTTATCTGCGGCGGTTTTCCAGAGCTGTTTCGGGATCGCAGACGAGCGGCGATGCGCTGGTCGCAGCCGTGCTCGAAGCCATCATCGCGGATGTAAGCGTCTTTCCCGACGCCTCCAGCACCCGTGTCGCGCTCTACAAGGCCTTCGCCAAGCTCTATGGCACGATCGCCGTCCGCGTCCCGCAGGTGAGCCCTGCGTCGGGATGGGAGAAGCGCGCCGCCGCGAACCTTTCCGCGCTCGCGCCGCGTGCGAGGCAGGCCTTCCTGCTGGTCGCGGTCGAGGGATTCACCGACGACGAGGCGGCCGAGATCCTCGACGTCGACGAGGACGAATTCTCCTCGCTCCTTCAGGAAGCGAGCGTGGAGATATCCAGACAGGTCGCGACCGATATCCTCGTCATCGAGGACGAGCCGCTGATAGCGATGGATATCGAGGAGATGGTCGAAAGCCTCGGCCACCGGGTCGTCGGAACGGCCCGCACGCGCAGCGAGGCGGCGGAAATCTTCAAGCGCACGAACCCGAAGATGGTGCTTGCCGACATCCAGCTCGCCGACGGAAGCTCCGGCATAGACGCGGTCAACGATATCCTTGCCACCTCCCCCATCCCGGTTATCTTCATCACGGCTTTCCCGGAGCGCCTGCTTACCGGCGAAAGACCTGAACCGGCCTTTCTGGTAACGAAACCTTTCAATCCTGAAATGGTTAAAGCGCTTATCAGCCAGGCTCTTTTCTTCGATAACCA
>JBDZVC010000234.1:0-6821 GCA_040255475.1 Phyllobacteriaceae bacterium
CGCGATTTCTACGCCCGCCACGGCATGGCGCCGGAAACCGTCGATCTCGTCAGTTCACAGGGGCATAGCTACCTGAAAATGGTCGCGCCCCTGCCGCCGACCTTCACACGCCTGGTCGACGGCGACACGCTCATGATCGGCGGCCGCGAATTCAGAGCGCTGACCGGCGACGGCCATGCGCCGGAGCAATTGATGCTCTACTGCCCGTCGGAGAATATTTTCCTGGCGGCTGATCAGGTGATCGCGCGGATCAGCCCGAATATCAGCGTCTGGGCGGTAAACCCGGACGGCGACCCGCTCGGCCTCTATCTCCGCTCGCTGAAGCGCCTCAAGACGGCTATTCCGGCCGACGCGCTGGTGCTGCCGGGCCACCAACTCCCGTTTCACGGCCTGCAGGAGCGCTGCGACGAGCTTGCAGAACACCACGCGGGGCGTTGCGCCCTGATCGCAAAGGCCTGCGCGGAGAAGCCGCACTCGGTCGCCGACCTCGTGCCGGTGCTGTTCACGCGCGCTCTTGACCCGCACCAACTGAGCTTCGCCTTCTCGGAAGTACACGCGCATGTGAATTTCATGCTCAAGCGCGGGGAGCTTCACCATGCCGCCTCGAAGGACGGCAATATCCGTGTCGAGGCGACCTGATCGGATCGCTACGCGCGGGCAAACAGCGGCAGCACCGCGCCGTTGATCTCCATGTTGGCTGGCGAGGCGAGGCTTAGGATCGCCTCGGCTGCGGCCTTCGGAGACAGCCATTTCGACGTGTCGGCATTCGGCATCGCCTCGCGGTTGGTCGGCGTGTCGATGGTCGAGGGCGCGACGGCGTTGACCAGGATACGGTCGTTCTTCAGTTCCTCGGAAAGCGCCAGCGTGATCGCCGTCACCGCCGCCTTGCTCGCCGCATAAGCGACCATGCCGCCGCCCTTGCGCGGATCGAGACCGGGCCGGGCAGAAACATTGACGATGCGTCCGCCCTGCTCTGTCTTGCGCATGTTGCGCGCCGCTGCGCGGCAGCAGATGAAGGCGGTCACCGCGTTCATCTCCATCATGCGCAGGAAGTCCCCGCGTGACGTGTCCGCAAGCGGGGCCATTGCAAAGCCGCCGGCGAGATGCACGGACGCCCACAGATCGGAAACGGCGTCATAGAAGCTGCCTACGGCCTCTTCATCGGTTAGATCGATGTCCGGGACGATGCTTACCTGACCGTCGCCCCAGCCTGCCGGCCTTTCCGCACCCTTGCGGCTCGGCACGTGGCAGATCGCGCCCGCCTTCAGGAAACGGGCCACGACCGCCTGCCCGAGCGCACCGGTACCACCGGTGACGACGACATGCCTGCCTTCCAGCGGACTGGCCATTTCTATCTCCTTCAACGGTAGCTTTTCACCATTCCGCGCGGATCAGGCGCAGAATGCAAGCCCTTATCGCGCCTGTCCCTTTGACGCGACGTCCGCCGGCGTTGTCCCGGCCAGCAGCGCAGCGAAGAGATCGACACGCGGTTCGATGCTGGAGACGAAGATGTGCTCCTGCAGCGTATGCGCACCGGCCCCATCCACGCCGAGTCCGTCCAAGGTAGGCACGCCGAGCGCGGCGGTGAAATTGCCGTCGCTGCCGCCGCCGGCATGGACGCCGACGAGGTCGATGCCGATCGGCGCGGCAAGCTTGCGCGCATGCTCGAAAAGCGCCGTCGAACCGGCATCGGGGAAGAAGGGTGGCCGGTTCAGCCCGCCCTCGACGATGAGCCGCACATTCGGATCACGCGGTTTGATAGCGTGGATGGCGTTCACGATCGGCTCCGCCTGATCCAGCGTCCTGATGCGCACATCGACCTCGATCGTACAGAACTGCGCTACCGTGTTCGGCGCGGTGCCACCATCGATCAGCCCGACATTGAGCGTGACGCCGTTCTCCATATCGACCAGGCTGTCGAGGTAGACGATCTGCCGCGCCATCTCGCTGATGGCGCTGTGCCCCTTGTCGAAGGCCGTGCCGGCATGCGAGGCGACACCCTCCGCCTTGACTGTAAAGCGCGCCACGCCCTTGCGCGCCGTGACGATCTTGCCGCCGTCACGCGCCGCCTCCACGACGAGCACGGCGAAGGCGTTCCGCGCCTCCGCCTCGATGACGGCGCGCGAACCGGGGCTGCCGATTTCCTCGTCCGGCGTGAACAGGAAGGTGATGGGATAGTCCGGCACCCTGCCCTCGGCCTTAATAGTCCGCCACGCCTCGATTGTGAGGAGGCCGCAGGCCTTCATGTCAGACGTGCCCGGTCCGTAGAGCCGGTCGCCATCAAGCCGCCACGGCAGACCGTCGGCAAGCGTACCTGCAGGATGGACCGTATCGAAATGCGCCAACACCAGGAGACCCTTGCGGCCGTCAGGCGTCATGCTCCTCGCCCGGATCGTATCGCCGAGCCCCGGCGCACCGTGCACCCTGTCGACGATCAGCCCCTCCGCGCGGCACGTCCTCTCGATGAGCGCGCCGAGACGATTTACCGCCTCGCGATCATGCGTCGGCGTCTCGATCTCGATCCAGGTTTTCAGTTCATCGAGAAAATGATCGACGGAAGAATGCATGGTGGCCTCGGATGGAATGAATATCTAAGGATTATCTAGCCTGCGGCCGGCCAGTTCCGCCAGAGCGGCGAGCGGGCCTTCGATTGGCGCAGATCCCTGCTCCACGGTCGAGTTGACGGTCCGCGCCGCAGAGCCGATCACGAACAGGTCGAACAGCGCCTCCGTGAAACGCACGTCGCGCGGATGGGACGGCGAGCCGGCGACATGCTCACGATAGGCATCAAGAAAATCGCGCCGCGCCGCCATGTTCCAGTCCGCGAGCCTTCCAGCAAGGACAGGCTCGCGTTCCGGCGTAGGCTGTGCGGCACGAAGGGCCTTCGCCGCCGTCTCATGAAACGACAGGAGCATGGAAGCAACATCGATGAGCGGCGAGTTCTTGTCGCGACCGGCATCGGGCGCGCCGCCGAAGCCAACGATCGCCAGATCGTCCTTGGCCAGCAGCACCCGGCCGAGACGGTAGTCGCCATGCACGCGCGAGATGCCGCCGCGCGGTCGCATCTCCAATGCCACCCCGAGCCGAAGGCGAAGTGCATCGCGCGCACCCAGCACCGCCTCGGCCGAAGCGCTTACCCTCTCCGGGAAATCAGCTGCCATTCGCTCGAGGCGACCGAGCATCCGGTCGAAATCCTCGAGCGCCTTTCCCGCCCAAATCTCCACGTGCCGCCGCGTGATCTTTTCGACCCCAAAAGCGGTATCGTCGGTCGCCGTGGCCAGCGCCCGATGCATTTCCGCCGTTCGTTGCCCAAGCAGCGATCCGATCGTCAGGGGAAAAGCGAAACCTGTCTCGATAGCGCCGGCCTCAGCCGGCGGCGCCAGTTCGAAATCCTCCAGGTCGCGCTGCAAGGCGTCGGCGAACGCGTTGCGTGCGTTGCCCTGGTTCTGGAGATAGCCGAAGGCGGCTGCGAGCACCGCCGGCTCTCCGGTCTCGGGCCGATGCTCCATCTCGCCCAGAAAAGCCGGCGTGTAGCGGAAGCCGGCACGCTCCGTCAGGAATCTCTGGATCTCGATATCCGGCCTGATACCCCTGCGGATGCGTCGGTAGAATTTCAGCACCAGATCGACGCCGAAGGCGATCGAGACATTGGCCTCGCCCACTGCGACCGGATAGGGATCGCCGATGGCCGGCAAGCGGCTGAGCGCTTCCGTTCCATGGAGCACGATGGAACCGCCCGTCTCGCCGAACACAGGTTCGCCGCGCATGCCATCGATGATACGCCGGGAAAAATCCGCATCGAACGCGCCGTCGATCAACGCGCCGACCTTCGAGCCGCGCCTGAGCTTGCCGAGTGTATGCGAAAGTTGCGCGGTGCCTGCATCCAGATGCTCCTCGCCCCAGAGCGCCGAAAGCGGCAGCAGATATTCCTGCCTGCCGCCATTCGCCGCCACGACGGCGGAAGCCAGCGCATGGCTGCCATCAGGCGTTTCGGCAAGGGCGGAAAGCTCCACCTCCCGGATATGGCTGTCGCCGGACACGTACCATTGCTGCAGTGGCAGGAATTTAGGCAGGATGTCCTGTTCCAGAAGCTCCTTCTCGCGGCCGGATAGTGCCGCGCCGACGCGCCCGTCACGACAGGTGAGCGTAACGAATTCGGGCAGCACTTCCGGCTGAGGCTGGTGCCAGCGCGGCGCCTCGCCTTCCTCCGCCAGCAGGAACCAGTAAAAGCCGTAGGCCGGCAATGTGACGAGATAAGGCAGGTCGCCGATCGGCGGGAAGGCCGAGCGGCCCGTAAGCTCGATCGGCACCGAGCCCTTCCATTGCGCAAGGTCGAGTTCCACCGCCTGCGCGGCGCGCGACAGGTTCACCACGCAGAGGATGCTGTCGCCGTCATATTGGCGCACATAGGCCAGCACCTTGCGGTTGCGCGGATAGAGCAGAACTGTCGTGCCCCGCCCGAAGGCCGGATGCTCCTTGCGCACGGCGACCATCCGCCGTGTCCAGTTGAGCAGCGAGGACGGATCGCGGCTCTCCCCTTCGACATTGATCGCCTGATAGCCGTAGACCGGGTCGATGATGACGGGCAGGTAAAGTTGCTGGGGATCGGCACGCGAAAAGCCGGCATTGCGGTCTGACGACCATTGCATCGGTGTGCGTACGCCGTCGCGGTCGCCGAGATAGTAATTGTCACCCATGCCGACTTCGTCGCCGTAATAGAGGATCGGCGTACCGGGCATCGAAAGCAGAAGCGAGTTCATCAGCTCGATCTTGCGACGGTCGTTCTGCATGAGCGGTGCCAGCCTGCGGCGGATGCCGAGATTGATGCGGGCGCGAGAATCCTCCGCATAGGTCCGCCACAGATAGTCGCGCTCCTGGTCGGTCACCATTTCGAGCGTCAGTTCGTCATGGTTGCGGAGGAAAATTCCCCACTGGCAGCTCTCGGGGATATCCGGCGTCTGCCGGATGATGTCGGTGATCGGGTGCCGGTCCTCCTGCGCCAGCGCCATGTACATGCGCGGCATAAGAGGGAAGTGAAAACCCATCTGGCATTCGTCGCCGTCACCGAAATAGGGGCGCGTGTCCTCCGGCCACTGATTGGCCTCGGCAAGCAGCATCCGGTCGGAATAATGCGCATCGAGTTCGGCGCGGATCTTTTTCAGGACGACATGCGTCTCCGGCAGGTTTTCGTTGTTGGTCCCCTCGCGCTCGACCAGATAGGGGATAGCGTCGAGCCTCAATCCGTCCACGCCGGCGTCCAGCCATAGGCGCATGATCCTCAGCACTTCCCGCAGCACGCGCGGATTGTCGAAATTGAGGTCCGGCTGGTGCGAATAGAAACGATGCCAGAAATAGGCGCCCGCCTCCGGGTCCCAGGTCCAGTTCGACTTCTCGGTATCGAGGAAGATGATGCGCGTTTCGGGGAATTTCTGGTCCGTATCGCTCCAGACATAGAAATCCCGCGCCGCCGATCCCGGCCTCGCTCGGCGCGCCCGCTGGAACCAGGGATGCTGGTCGGAAGTGTGATTGATGACGAGTTCGGTGATGACGCGCAGGCCCCGACGGTGCGCCTCGGCAATGAAGGCGCGGAAATCGCGCATCCGTCCGTACGCCGGATTGATCGAGGTGTAGTCGGAGATGTCGTAGCCGTCGTCCCGCAACGGCGAGGGATAGAAAGGCAGGAGCCAGATCGCGGTGACGCCGAGATCCTGGACATAGTCCAACCGCTGCATCAGCCCTGCGAAATCGCCGATGCCGTCATTGTTGGCGTCCTGGAACGCCTTGACGTGCAATTGATAGATGATCGCGTCCTTGTACCAGTCGGTCTGGCTGCGATCGATGATCCCGTCGGCGCGGAGGCGCGGTACTTTCATTGCCGATGGATTTCCTGCTGATCGTTTCGCGACAACGAACGCCTGTTTTGCCGGACGCAATGAATCGGCTCCCTCTCAGGTTCCGAAAAATGCCGGGCTGCGTCAACACGGCAAGCGCGCGACCCGCTCCAGACGCCCCGCCTGGCAAGGTTGAAATTCGAAAGTCACGCTACATTTGAACGGCATGCCTTCCCCATACCCCTTCCACGCCCCGTGACCTGCGGAGGCGCCAGAACATGAATTCCCCGAAAAAATCATCCTGCAGGCCGATCGAGGATTATGGCCTGATCGGCAACATGATTTCCGCCGCGCTCGTCTCGCGCGGGGGTTCGATAGACTGGCTCTGCTTGCCGCGCTTCGATTCCGATGCCTGCTTCGCCGCACTTCTGGGCGAGCCACAAAACGGCCGCTGGCTGATTGCCCCACGCGCGGAGCGCTGTCGCATCAGCCGACGCTATCTTCCCGGCACACCGGTTCTGGAAACACGCTTCGAGACCGATACCGGCGCGGTGACGCTGACCGACTTCATGCCGCTGACCGACGACGAAGAGAAGGTGGACGTCGTCCGCATCGTCAAGGGCGAGAAAGGCAGTGTCGAGATGGCGATGGAGCTGGTGCTGCGCTTCAATTACGGCCGCACGGTGCCATGGGTGCAGCGGCGCGATTACGGCCTCTCGGCCGTCGCCGGACCGGATACGGTTGAGTTGCACACCCACATCGGTCTCGGCGGCCGCGACATGAAGACCCTCGGTGCCTTCACGGTCAAGAAAGGCCAGAGCGTGCCCTTCACGCTTTCCTACCATCGCTCGCACAAGACGCCTCATTTCGTGCCCGACCGCAATGAAAGCCTCGATCGAACGGTGACGTGGTGGCGCGAATGGTCGAAACGCTGTCGTTTCGACTATGACGACGAAAACTGGCGCGACGCGGTGGTGCGCTCGCTGATCA
>JBDZVC010000235.1:0-6786 GCA_040255475.1 Phyllobacteriaceae bacterium
CCGATCACCACCACGTCCTTGCCGCGATAGAAGAAGCCGTCGCAGGTGGCGCAGGCCGAGACGCCGAAGCCCATATAGGTTTGCTCGCTCGGCAGCCCCAACCACTTCGCCTGTGCCCCGGTCGCGACGATAAGTGCATCGGCGGTGTAGACCGTGCCGGAATCGCCGGTCAGCTGGAACGGGCGCGTGCCGATATCGGCCTCCACGATCAGATCGTTCACGATCTCCGCCCCGACATGCTCGGCCTGCTTCAGCATCTCGCCCATCAGCCACGGCCCCTGGATCGGATCGGCGAAGCCCGGATAGTTCTCGACATCGGTGGTGATCATCAGCTGCCCGCCCTGTTGCAGCCCGGCGACGAGGACGGGCTTCAGCATGGCGCGCGCGGCATAGATAGCCGCCGTGTAGCCGGCGGGGCCGGAACCGACGATGAGGACAGGTGCGTGCTTGACCGTCATGGAATGCCCTGTGAGCCCTGAGCGGGCGGCCGGCAGCCGGCGCCGCGATTTCAATGGAACCGCCGTAATTTAGGTGCTGGGCGCCCCGCCTTGCAAGGTTGCCCGCGGGCGACAGATCGACCATCCCCGGAAAAGCGCGGCGAACAGGCTTGCACGCGTGCGATTACACACACTTGAAATCGGATATTCTGTCCGGATCGGCTATATCGGCGGCCGATTGCTATCGCGATTCGGAAACCACACATGGCACTGAAGGCAGAACTGGACGCTATCGACTGGAAAATCCTGAAGGAACTCCAGGACGACGGTCGCATGACCAATGTGGAACTGGCGCGCCGCGTCGGGATTTCCGCGCCGCCATGCCTGAGACGCGTGAAGCGGCTGGAAGAGGCCGGCATCATCCGCGGCTACCGCGCGCTGCTCAACGCCCCCGCGCTGGGCCTCGAGGTGGTCGCCTTCTGCCTCGTCGGCCTGCAGCACCAGTCGGACGCCGAACTGAAAGCCTTCTCCGAAGCCACGCGCCAATGGCCGCTGGTGCGCGAGGCATGGATGGTGTCGGGCGATTCCGACTTCCTGCTGCACTGCGTAGCCAGCGACCTCGCCAGCTTCCAGAGCTTCGTGATAGAGGAACTGACCTCGACGACCAATGTCGACACCGTACGCACCGCTCTGACGATCCGTCAGGTGAAGAGTGACGGGCTGGTTGCGATTTAGGCCTCCGGCCCACCGAAATCAGGGCGTTGGGCGTAGACTTGCCATGATCTGGCGCGAAGGGATCGGGTCGTCGTACTGCTTCTACTCAAATCGATACGACTATTGTGGCTCACGCATCCATGCATATATGGCTGCTCCAATCCGGCGTGGTTCGAAATGAAAGTGCTGTTCACCGGTATCGGCGGTTTCGGATCATGGACAATGAGGGCGGAACAGATGGCCGCCACCAGACCCGATTGGAAAGCCGTCCCCCATGCGACTCGCCAGGACGCCGAGGGGATGGATGTCGTGGTTATCGTTAAAAGCATACGCAACGAGAACCTCGCCGAGTTGAAGGCGTGGGGCGGCCCAATAGTCTATGATCCGCTGGATTTTTGGCGTCAGCGACGAAATCCCTGGAAGAGGTGGGCAAAGAAGAACCGCTTGAAGGACATGGCCGATGCCCGGGCGATGGCGGCGTCACATTTTGCGAGGATCGATCCGGACCTGATCCTTTGCCCGACGGGAGCAATGGCGGAGGACATCGCGCCGCTCGGCTGGAAGGTAGGCTTGCTGTATCATCACTACGATCCGAGGATCGGCGACCTGGTGCCTCCTACGGGCAAACGCCGGCGAGTAGTCTATCATGGCAGGCCCGACCACCTTGGATGGTGGCTCGCGGCGGCATATTTGTCATGCTTCATCCATGGCGCGAAATTCATTACATCGAACGGCCCGCAACCCGCGCCGGGCCATGTTTTGCTGGGCGTCCGCAGAGCCTACCCATGGATTTCGAGGCGCTGGAAGTCGAATATCAAGGCAGCCGTCGCTCTTAAGCTCGGCCTGCCTTTCGTCGCGTGGCCGGAGGCGGGCTATCGCGAGACGCACCCGTCCGCGTTCTGGTTCACGAATTTCTTTGAGATGCACCGGGCGATCGGGAAAGCCCTGGCTGCAGAACCGGCCGCGCCGGACGACCGTTTCTCCGTCGAGGCTTGCGCCACGGAGCTGGAAAATATCCTGCGCGACTTCATCTCCAGCCGCGAAGCTCAGGCTGCAATAGTAAAGAGATGATTTATCTTCGCTTAAAGATGAATACTGTTCTTTTCAAGGAAATCCATCAAGAATAAATCCCTCACCGTATCCTTCTCTATATTCTCTAAAGCAATCGACAACCTTGTCCTGCGCTTTTCCCAAACGGTTGGCGAAACCCCTCCGCGCTCGATCTTCCTTCTGAATTCTTCCTCCGATCGGGTATAATAGTGGTTTAGCTGAAGATAGTCGGATGAATAAAAAACGGGCGACTTGCGCTTGTCGAGCGGAAAAACACGTCCCGAATCGTTCGCCGTCCGGTCGCCGAATTCCTTGGTATGGAAATGGTGGACACTGACCTCCGACACCGCGCACGGATCGACGATGCATTTGAAATTCGTCGCGTTCTTCAGGCGGCTGATCGGATCCCTCGCCCGCAACGTGTAGTTGCGCGTTACCGGTCCAGCGGGCCGCGTCTTGTGCCCGCTGGTCCCGAACATGTGCCACGGCAGCGATATGTTCGGAAAGCCCTTGGCCCCGACCAGTGCTTCCTCGATCGTGCGGCCCGTCTTCGGCAGGACGAATTCGTCCACGTCTATGAACGCCATCCAGCGGAAATCGGCTCCGAAATTGAGGATGGCGTGGGCGAAGGCGAGCACCTGGCGGTTGAGTTGCAGGCCCATCCTGACGTCGCGCATTCCGAACCGCCAGGGCAGGATCGTCAGTTCCGCTTCGGGCAGGAGATCGCGAAGCACCGGCAGCGTCCGGTCGGTCGACCCGTCGTCGTAGACGAAGAAATGGCGCACACCCACCGCCTTGTGGAACGAGGCCCACTCGGCGACATAGTGTTCCTCGTCGCGCAGGACCGTGGCGATAGCCACGCCGCTCCGGTCCGCCCGGGCCAGTGGCGGCTCGATCTCTATCCGCTTCGTAAAGGGAGCCTTCCTGTTGAAAAGTCTCATGAACTCCGCTCGCGGTTACCTTCCAGCCTCGACACATATGGTATGCCGATTTCGGCAAGCCGTGAGACCGGCGAATAGTTCTCAAGCACGATGCCACGCCGGCCGCACTCATCCCTGATTATGCGGAACGTCGCAAGTATCCTTTCACTGGCCACGTCGATCCGCGACATCGCCTTGTCGGCATCCGATTCATAAAATCGGGGATGGCTGGTGTTGGTCAGGTCGATACCGGCAAGGCCAATCCGCGACGGCTCGAGCGACAGCGCAAGCTGGGCGGCTGTGCCGGCGACCGAACCGGCCGGCATGACGCCCGATTCCGGAGAAAGCGATATCGCCGTTTTGCCGTCGCCGGACCAACGCAGGAAGGGCAGGTTCCGCAGTTCCACGGCATCCGGCCTCTTCTTGCCATAGGGCCTGTGCACGAAATCGAGGTGATGGACGTTCTGCGATGCCAGCCATTCCGGCGCGGTTTCGCACAGTGCGCGGATTACGCCCGTCGAAAGGTAGCAATGCGTATCCGCCGGTACCTTTGCCACGATCGTGCGCCAGTGCCGATACACGAAGCGCTCGTCTTCGATGATGACACCGAGCGGCCTTGGCCCATGCGGGCCGATAAGATGAATCGCGCCGTTGAGCAGCAGGGCGGATTCGAGCGGGATACGCTCCCTGGCCTGCACCGCCAGCGACGGTCCCGACCCGACGATGATGATCTCGCCCCTGCCATCCGACGATGCAGGATACTGCAGCAGCGGCGCAACGAGCTTGCCCCGGTAATGGATCGCCCCGTCGCCTCCCGACGGCAATGTCAATGCCAGACCCGGCCACCATGCCTCCGCATGGCCGTTGGCCCGCCCGTGCCGCAACAGATGATACAGCCGCGCGAAATAGCGACGCGCCGGCCGATTTAGCCTCAGCCCGCCCATCGGTCTCGCCACGATCCCCGTCCGGGGCGGTCGCAGATGTCGATCAAGGGACCAGTCTCCCGCTGAACTCCGAGAAATGCACCTTGACGTGATACCACCTGTCGCGGCCGTGCGAAGCGCCGGCACTCTGTCGGGACAGGGTCGGGGCGGCTAAAAGCGCACCAGACGATCACCGGCCGCAAGAGTGACCTCCCCATCCGGACGCAGCCATTGATCAAGCCCCCGGTCCGCCCACGTTTTTTTCCCGTCGCGGGTCCGTCGTCGTACGGCCCGGCTCTTCTCGAGCATCTCAGGGGTTACGTAACCACGCCCGTGATGAAGATGAAGAACGACCGCCGAATAGCGGATCTGGTCGCCGAGGACACCTAGATGATTGAGGCGCATACCGAATTCCCCGTCCAGCCCGCCATATCGCATATCTTCGTTGAAGCCATTGACACGAATAGCCAGGCTGCGATCGCATGAGGCGTTGTGGCCGTTCCATGTCCGCCGCGTCGGCACGACGCCGTTGAGCAACGTATCGAAGGGCGATACCGCGATCAGCTTGAAAGCTTTCGTATTGATCGGCATGCCGCGGCGGGCCAACCAGGGAGCGCTGAATGCCCTCTGGCCCTGAATGAGATCACGATCAATCGAATCGGACAATTCCCGACCGAGCTTGAAATAGCCGCCCGACAGGAAGCGATCCGGACGCGCATATCGCGCATGGACCCGAATGAAGTCGCGGCGCGGCACGCAATCGCCGTCCGTGGTCAGAATCCGATCGCCCCTTGCCACTGCAATCGCCTTGTTCAGGATCACGCATTTCCGAAAGTCGTCGTCAGGCTGCCACACATGCGTAATGGGGACGGGGGAGAAGCGGGCCATCTCCGTGAGCAACTCGCCTGTGGATGCGTCAGACCCGTCATCGGCGACGATGATCTCGAAATTGGTGTCGTCCTGTGCGAAATACCCCCAGAGCACTTTCTGGAGCCATAAAGGAGAATTGTACGTCGAGATAATAACGCTGGTTTTCATTACTTCATGGCCCACTTTCTCCCAGCTTATTACGGGCAAGTATCCGATAAAGTTCGATCAGCGTATCGGCTTCGCGGTCAAGCGCAAAGCGATTACTTGCATGCTTCCGCCCTTGCATGCCCTGTTCCTTAGCCTGCTCGGGCGCCAGGAGATATTCCCGGATCGCCTCGGTAAGCGCGGCCCCGTCGCCGGCCGGCACGACCGCGCCCGTTACGCCTTCTTCGATCAGCTCGCGATAGGCCCCCGCGTCGGATGCGACGACCGGCGTGCCCGACGCCATCGCCTCGAGCGGCGTCAGGCCGAAGCCTTCGTTGCGCGAGGGCGCCACATAGAGCGAAAGGCGGCGATACCACTGATCGACGGAAGGCACTTCGCCGAGAAAGAATATCCGATTCGAGAGGCCCGCCAACTCCACTTTCCGCTTGAGTTCGTCGGCAAAGCCCTGATGCTCGGACGTCGCCCGTCCGGTGACGATGGCAGTCCAGTCCGGAAAGTCGGGCAGGAGCGCGATCATCGCCTCGACGAACAGATCCGTACCCTTCTGGTGTCGGATGCGACCGAAACAGCCGACCGCGAAACGCCCCGGCAGGCCGGCGGCGGCGAATTCGTCTTCGCTCGTGCGTGCGGGGTGGAAGCGCTCCGTATCGATGCCGTGCATGATGACGCGATACGGTACTTCGAGGAAGGAGCCGGAGCGCACGCTTGTCGCCACCACTGCATCCATCCGCCTTATCAGCCATTTGGTGAAGGGCTTGTGATGCCTTTGCGCCGCCGAGGTGAAGACGAGTTTCAGGGGCGCGCGCAGCACGTCGCGCAGGAATACGCCCGCGATCATCTCGACATTGCGGCGAGCATGCCAGATGCGGAAGGCGTGCGTCTCGGGCCGCCTGAGCAAGGCCGGCACCTGCGACCACCGCATCTTCGGTAGCGTATCAGGCAGGCCCGGCCCCAGTGTCGCGATGCCGATCCGCTTCGCCTGAAGAGGCACAAGCTGGACGATCGTGCTGGTGACGCCGGAAAGCCGCTTCTTGAAGTTCGGCGCCACCACCTCGACGCGGCGCATATCGATCGTGGCGGGCGCGGCCGGCCTGTCCATGGGGAGCGCCGCGGCCCGCAACCTCTCCGTCAGGAGAAGCTCAGCTTGACGATCTCGTAGCCGCGCGCGCCGCCGGGCGCGTTGACCTCTATCACATCGCCGACTTCCTTGCCGATCAGCGCGCGGGCGATCGGTGACGAGATGGAGATGCGGCCCAGTTTCACATCGGCTTCCTGGTCGCCGACGATCTGGTAGGTCTTCTCTTCCTCGGTGTCTTCGTCGACCAGACGAACCGTCGCGCCGAACTTGATCTTGTCGCCGGAAAGCTTTGAAACGTCGATCACTTCCGCGCGTGCCACAAGGTCCTCGAGCTCGTTGATACGGCCCTCGTTGAGGCTCTGTGCCTCCTTGGCGGCGTGATATTCCGCGTTCTCCGAAAGGTCGCCATGCGAGCGCGCCTCCGAGATCGCCTCGATGATGCGCGGCCGCTCCTCCTGCTGGCGCCAGCGAAGTTCCTCCTTGAGCGCCTCATGTCCCTGAGCGGTCATCGGAACCTTGTTCATCGGCATCGACCCTTCCTGTCCTTCGCCAACGTAGCCGGCCGGGGGCCGCGCGGCATAAAAAGAAAACGGCCCGCAAGCGCTGGCTAACGGAACCGTCTCACCCAA
>JBDZVC010000236.1:0-6765 GCA_040255475.1 Phyllobacteriaceae bacterium
TCTTTCTGGGAACCGGCCCGCGAAGCTACATGGATGTCGACGCGCTCGGCGAGAAAGGCATCGCGGTCCACATCGTCAAGGGCTACGGCGACACGGCCGTCGCCGAGTGCGCGTTCTCCCTGATGTGGGCTTCGGCGAAGAGCCTTGCAAAGATGGACCGCGCGATGCGCGCGGGCGAGTGGCAACGCACCGACGGCGTCCAGTTGACCGGAAAGACGCTCGGCCTGATCGGCTTCGGCGGCATCGCCGCCGAGCTCGCCCGCATGGCGGCCGGCTGCGGCATGAAGGTGATCGCCTGGAACCGTTCGCCGAAAAGCGTGCCGAACGTGGAATTCGACGATCTCGACAGCGTCCTCGCGCGCTCCGACTTCCTGTCGCTGCATCTCCTCCTGACGGACGAGACGCGGGGCATGGTCTCGCGAGAGAGGATCGCGAAGATGAAGCCGGGCGTCATTCTGGTCAACACGGCGCGCGGAGCGCTGGTGGACGAAGACGCGATGGTCGAGGCTCTCCGATCGGGGCACATCCGGCATGCCGGTCTGGACGTCTACAAAGTGGAACCGCTGCCCGCCGGGCACGTGCTGACAACGCTCGAAAACGTGACGCTTTCCGCGCATTCGGCGTTCCGCACGCCCGAAGCCAGCGAAAACCTGATCCGCATCGCGCTCGGTCATTGCTGCCGCATCGCGGCGACCGGCTGATAAGGGATGGAGCCGGCGCCACGCGCGCCGATGGTCGGAATACCGGAGATCAGGGGTGCAGCGCAGCCGCCGTCTCCCGCCCAAGATCGGCAAAGAGCTTCGAGCGTTCGGCCCGCGAAGCATGCGACCCGGTGAGGAACGCCGCGACGACCACTGCATGGCCATCGGGCCAGGTCAGGATGCCGATGTCGTTGAAGGCGGCGGTGATGCCGCGCATCGACAGGGATGTTCCGGATTTATGGGCCAGCCGAACGCCCGCTGGAAGCCCCGCGCTCAGGCGGGCCGGCACCGTCTGGCCGTACATCAGATCCAGCAATTCTCTCGTTGCGCGTTCCGACAGCAACTCGCCGTGCCATAGCTTCCGCAGGAATTCGGCGGCGGCAATCGGAGTGGCTCGGTTTCTGGGATCATCGAGGAACGCCTGAACCCCCCGCCATCGACGGTCCTCCCGTTCCTTCGCGGTCTCGTTCGCGGGCGGACCGGCCTCGGAACCCAGACCCGAAAAGACGTGTTCGATACCGCGTTCATCGAGATCGACGCGCATATTATCGATGCCATGATCGCGCAGATAGGCAGTCACCGCCTGTGGACCGCCGACAAGCTTGACCAAGGCGTCGGCGGCGGTGTTGTCGCTGCGGCTGACGGCGCCGGCCAGCAATTGATCCACCGTGAACGTCATGCTGTCGCCCCGGAATTCCTTGGCGATCCGGCTGGCGCCGAGGCGCAGATCGGCACGTTTTATCTCTATTGTCTGCTTTGGCGATATTTCGCCCGCATCGATCCTGGCCAGGACAGCCGCACCGAGCGGTGCCTTGAAGACGCTCATCATGGGGAACGCACGTCCGGCATTCACCGCCCATCTGCGACCGGTCTTGAGATCCAGCACGACGATACCGAAAGTGCCGGGCCGCGCCCTCCGCGCCAACCCGTCCAGCTTGGACTGAAAATCGGAAGGGGTACGGACTATCGCCGAGGCGCCAAACGCCGTTTCCGCGGAAAGGAAGGGAAGGCCGACATTCACCGCCGCAAGAAGGGCCGCGCCCAGCATCAACCCGCGGATCGACGACAACTTGAACACGAGACGCACTTTCATCCAGCGGATTTCGAAAGCGCGACCCTCCACGGCGATGCCTTAGATTCTGTTAAGGTTCATTTTAACCGCGGAAGATCAGCCTCGGGAATGCCGGAACGGCAGCATGCCGCTCCCGCTCGCCCTAGTTTCTGTCATCCGGGAAAACCGGCAGAGGCATGAACTCCACGCCATCTTCGACGAGGTCTTTTGCCTCCTCCGCTGTCGCCTCGCCATAGATGCCGCGCGGGTCCGTCTCGCCGAAATGGATCTTGCGCGCCTCCTCGGCGAATTTGTCACCCACATAGTCGGCGTTCTCGCGCAGCTTCTCGGAAAGCGCCTTCAGTTGCGCCAGCGCTTTCTTCTGCTCCGCGTTCATCGCCAGCGCCATCTTCTCGCGCTTGCGCCCGGTGGAGACGGAAGGCGCCATCAGCGCCTTCTCGACCTTGACCGAGCCGCAGTCCGGGCAGGCGATCAGCCCGCGCTTCTTCTGCTTCTCGAAATCCTCGGAATTGCGGAACCACCCGTCGAAGGAATGCTCGTTCTGGCAGGCAAGCGAAAACCGGATCATGATGCCTTCCGCTGCTCGGCCGGAACGGCGCCGGCCGCGCGCACGGTGAATTCCCGCGCATTCCTGAGGTTCGGTATCTTGGCGCGTGCCGCCGCCGAGGCCGAAACGTCGATGTCGGCGATGATCACGCCGGGCTCGTCATGATCGGCTTCCGCGACGATACGGCCCCACGGATCGACCACCATCGAATGGCCGAAGGTCTCGCGCCCGTCCTCGTGCCGGCCGCCCTGCGCGGCGGAAACCAGCCAGGCACCATTCTCGATGGCGCGGGCGCGCAGCAGCACATGCCAATGCGCCTCGCCGGTCTGCCGCGTGAAGGCCGCCGGCGCCGTGATGATTTCCGCGCCGGCCAGCGCCTGCGCACGGAAGAGCTGCGGGAAGCGCAGATCGTAGCAGACCGCGAGCCCCAGCCGCGCCTCCGGCAGGTCCGCGATCACCGTCTCGCGCCCCGGCTCGTAGGTGTTCGATTCCCGCCAGCTCTCGCCATTGTCGAGATCGACGTCGAACATATGGATCTTGTCGTAGGTGGTGACGAGGTTGCCCGCCGGATCGAACAGGAAGGCGCGGTTCGCCACCTTCCCGTCCTCACGCGCGACCGCCGTCGAGCCGACATGGACATAGATGCCGAGATCGCGGGCAAGCTTCTCCGCCGCGCCGACGACGAGATCGCTCGACTGCGGCCTGAGCGAAGCGAAGAGCGACTTGCGATTGCGCTGAAGCGCGCCCGTCATCTCCGGCGACTGCACATAGCGGGCGCCCTTCCCCGCCGCCTCGCGCGCCAGCGCCTCGAAATCGGCGACGTTCCGGGCGGTGTCGGTTCCCGAGCGCATCTGTAGCGCCGCTACCCTGAAGCCAGCCATCGCTCACTCCTTCGGTTGAAATCTAGGCCGCTTCGCCGGCCAGCATTGCGTCCAGCCTGCCGGCCGCATCGAGCGCGTGCAACTCGTCCGAGCCGCCGATCGGGCGGCCATCAATCAATATTTGCGGGAAGGTCCTGCGGCCGCCTGACCGCTCGACCATCTCCTGGCGCAATTCGGGCGAGAAACTGGCGTCATGCTCTGTATAGGCTACGCCCTTGCTGTCGAGCAACCGCTTCGCAGCCATGCAATAGCCGCACATCGCCCTTGTGTAGATCGTCACTTCGGCCATTGCCACTTTTCCAAGCCCGTTGGTGCTTGTCCTGTTGTCCTGCCTATATAGTCGCTGCTTCATCCGGCCGGAAGTCCCCCGGCAGGACGCGCGCGAAGGTGAGGACATCGACCGTCACCGCTCCGCCGCGCTTCAACGCACGCACCGCCGCCGAGACGGTGGCACCGGTCGTATAGACGTCGTCGACCAGGAGCACGCGCCGCCCGCGTACCTTGATGTCGGCATCCGGCGGCACGTGGAAGGCGCCGCGCACATTGGCCTCGCGCTCGCTGAGGCCGAGGCCGACCTGCTGGCGCGTGATCTTGACGCGCGCGAGCGCCGTGGGCTCGAACGGCTTGTCCGCGCGGTGGGCGAGAGCGCGGGCCAGTTCCGCCGACTGGTTGACGCGGCGCCCAAGAAAGCGCCTCCGGTGGAGCGGGATGGGGATGATAACCTCGGCGTCGGCCAGAAGCTCCGCGCCGGCGCGCGCCATCCACCCCGCCATCCATGGGGCAAGATCGGTGCGGTCGCTGTATTTCAGCCCCTGCACCATGCGCCGCGCCACGCCGTCATAGGAAACGGCGGCTCTCGCGCGTGCGAATGGCGGCGGATTGGCGATCGCCTCGGCGGAAAGGAACCCCTCGCCCATGTCATGCGTGAAAGGCGTTCCCATCACCTCGCACCATGGCCGTTCGAGGAAACGGATCTTGGGCCAGCACCCGCCACATAACGTGCCTGGCTGTGCGACGATGCGCCGGCAGCCTGCACAGAGCGGAGGAAAGAGCATGCGCACGCCGAAACCGGCCGCATTTATCGCGAGCCCCTTGATATCCGTGATACGATCCGTAAGTGCATTCATCGGACCGCACATAGCAGACTTTTCGGCTCTTATCGATGCGGGCAGGCACCGCTGATGGAACAGGTCTTCGATCCCGGCCTTCTGGTCGAACGCAAGAAACGCGCGCTTCGCACCGGCCGAACCGACGCCGATTTCCTCATGCTTCGCGTCGCCGAGGATCTGGGCGAGCGGCTGTCGACGGTGGGCCGCGATTTCCCGGAAGCCGCGGCGCTTTTCTGCCAGACGGCGGCCGCCGGCGATGTGCTCAGGCAAAGCGGCAAGGTCGGCAACATCCACCGTGTGGAGGCGGATGCCGCTCTGCTCGGCGAGGCGGAGGGAATGGCCGCAACGCCGGAAACAGTCCCCCTCCCCCCCGAAAGCCTCGACCTCGCCGTTTCGCTCCTTTCGCTGCACGCGATGAACGACATTCCCGGCATGCTCATCCAGATCCGCCGCGCTCTGAAGCCGAACGGGCTGTTTCTCGGCGCGCTCTCCGGCTCGGGCACGCTTGCCGAATTGCGCGAGGCGCTTCTCGTCGCAGAGACGGAGTTGTTCGGCGGTGCCAGCCCTCGCGTCGCACCCTTTGTGGATGTACGCGATGCCGGCGGCCTGTTGCAGCGGGCCGGCTTCGCGCTTCCCGTTGCCGATACCGAGACTATCCGCGTGCGCTATGCCTCGATGTTCGAGCTGATGCGCGATTTGCGCGCCATGGGCGAAACCAGCGTTCTGGCGGCCCGCCCTCGCCGACCCGTGCCGCTTCGCTTCTTCACCCGCGCCGCCGATATCTATGCGGAACGCCACGCCGAGGCGGACGGCCGCATCCCCGCCACGTTCCAGATCGTGTGGCTTTCAGGCTGGGCGCCGCACGCCTCCCAGCAGAAACCGCTCAGGCCCGGCAGCGCGGCGGCGCGACTGGCGGACGTGCTGACGGCCGGCGACAAGAACGGAGGATAGAAGAGCGCGCTTTAATTGGTCTTGAGTGCGTTCGCGAGCCGACCGTTGTCGTCGCCGAGCAGGTTCTGGAGGGCATTGGCCGCCGTCCCGAACCCGGCGATGATCACCAGTGACAGCACCGCGACAATCAGGCCGTATTCGATGACCGTGGCGCCGCTTTCGTCTTCCATGAATTGCCGAAGCATTCCAGGCCTCGTTCCTTCCCTCATGGAGGGGAAGCATAGGATCGTCGCGTTAAAAAAGGTTAACGCGACTGGCTTAACCCGGAATTAACGAGGAAGCTCCGCGGCGGCATCTCGCTGGCTGCGGTCAGCAATCGCCCATGCGCGTGCCGTCGAAATGAATGACGCAGACCGAGCTCGGCGAATTCTGCAGCACGCTGCGGTGCAGCGTGTAGATGCCCTGCATGGGGACCGAGCCCGTGACGGTGCTGTCGATGCCGAGCGGATTTATACGCGCCACGCGCGTTTCCCGATCGAGCATCGGCGTCAAGAGCAGCGCGATCGCGACGGCAACGGATCCGAACAGGAGCGCGATGCGGAGCGCCCCGCTTTGCACGATCTCAAACAGGGAGCCCTGTTCCGAGCGGAATTTTTCCCATTCGTCGTTGCCGAACATCGCTTGCCCCGTCCATCGCGCTACGATCCCGCGCGGTCCCTTAAACTTTTCATACCGGGCTAAAGGATTGATTAACGCTCGGCTTAACACAGGCACCGGAGCAGGGCCGAACGCCGCCTGCAGCCCGGCCTCACGGCTTTTCAGAGCAGGTCGATCAGATGCGCGATGAGCGGTTCGTCCGCCGGCGGCATGGGATAATCGCGCATGTCGCGCGGGCGGACCCATTTCAGCTTCTGACCCTCGCGCGGCCGGGGCGTGCCCTGGAAGCGGCGGCAGACATAGAGCGGCATCAGGAGATGAAATGTCTCGTAGGTATGGCTGGCAAAGGTCAGCGGCGCGAGGCAGGCGATCTTTGTTTCGATCCCGAGTTCTTCCCGGAGTTCCCGGATGAGTGCCTGTTCCGGCGTCTCGCCCGGATCGACCTTGCCGCCGGGAAACTCCCATAGCCCCGCCAAAGCCTTGCCTTCCGGTCGCTGCGACAGGAGCACGCGTCCGTCCGTATCGACGAGCGCGCAGGCGGCGACCAGCAGGATGGGCAGCGATCCAGCTTCCAAAGCCTTACGTCTCCGGCGGCCTGCGGTAATGGTAGCGGTAGGCCTCGGTGAAGCCGAGCGAACGGTAGACGCTGAGCGCGGCCGTGTTGTTCGCCTCCACCTGCATCCATGCTTCGCGCGCACCATGCGAGCGCGCCCATTTGAGCGCGGAGAGAATGGTACGCCGGCCATACCCCTTGCCGCGCTCGTCTATCGCCGTGGCGATCTTGAAGAGGCCGGCTATGTCGTTGTCCTGCACGCAGATGGCCGTGGTCACCGGCACGCCGCCCTGCTCCAGGACGAAAAGGCCGGTCCGGGGCTCGATCGAGCCGATGATCTCCGACAGGCCGGGC
>JBDZVC010000237.1:0-6729 GCA_040255475.1 Phyllobacteriaceae bacterium
TGTCCAAAGCCTATGCCATGACCGGCTGGCGCATCGGCTATGCCGCCGGCCCGATTCAGCTCATCAAGGCGATGGACATGATCCAGGGCCAGCAGACCTCCGGCGCCTGCACGATCGCTCAATGGGCGTCGGTAGAAGCGCTGAACGGCCCGCAGGACTTCGTCGCGAAGAACAAGGCGATCTTCCAGAACCGCCGGGATCTCGTCGTGTCGATGCTGAACCAGGCGCGTGGCATTGCCTGTCCCGTGCCGGAGGGAGCCTTCTACGTCTATCCCTCCTGCGCGGCGCTGATCGGCAAGAAAGCCGCGTCAGGCAAGGTGATCGGCACGGACGAGGATTTCGTCACCGAGCTTCTGGAAGCGGAAGGCGTGGCGGTCGTGCACGGTTCGGCCTTCGGGCTCGGGCCGAACTTCCGCATCTCCTACGCCACCTCGGAAGAGCTCCTGGAGGAAGCCTGCATCCGCATCCAGCGCTTTACCGCAAGCCTGAGCTGACCCTTCTGGCAGCAGCGCCTGCATCCGTCATCTCGGACTATCGCATACGGTTCCGTCGGTGCGGCCAATGTCAACGTCGTCATCCTCGGGCTTGTCCCGAGGATCCGCCGTAGCAGCCGGTTATCGTTGCAGAAACACCAATGATTGCAACATCCGAAGGAGATCCTCGGGACAAGCCCGAGAACGACGGCCCATGTACGTCTTACCCCCTCCGTCGGGATTTTGAGGACGTGAGCACCGGAGCGCAGCCGAGCGCTGTTTGCGGACCGGCCTCACGGCTTTCGGACGGTCTCTATTCCCCCTCGTCGGGGATTTTGAGTTTATGCCCGCACGCCTTGCAATAGACGGCGTCCACGTCGTGGCGCTGCAAGGCGCATTCGGGACAGGGAAAATAGACCTTGAACGGCCGGAAGATCGATCGCGCCAGCCGCACGAATAGCGTGATGCCGACGATCATGATGACGATCGAGGTAAGCTTGCCCCATACGCCGGGCAGCACCATGTCGCCGAAGCCGGTCGTCGTCACCGTCGCCACGGTGACGTAGAGCGCATCGACATAGCCCTCCAGACCGTTGCCGTCGCGATAGAAGCTCACATAGACGAAGCTCGCGGCAAGCAGCAGGAAGGTCAGAAGGTTCATGACCGCGTGAACCTCGTCCCGCCACATGCCGTAGCCGCGGCGTTCGAGCGTCCGCCAGATCGTTCCACTCCGCCAGATGGTCCACAGCCTCAGGATGCGCAAGAAGCCGAGGTTGAATAGCGTGTAGGGAAAGAGCAGCGTCACCAGGATGAAGATATCGACCAGCACCGGCAACTGCTTCAGCCAGCGCAGGATGTCCCTCGACGCAAGCGCCCGCGCCGTTATGTCGACGGCAAGGACGGCGGCGACCGTATAGTCGAGCCAGAGAAAGGATGGCCATTCCCGGAGAACAGGCGAGACGATGAAGAAGGCGATCGTGAGCAGATCGACGAAAATAATGGACAGTTGGAAGCGCAGCGCCGCCTTCGATTCGCCATGGTAGAGCCGCCTCAGCGAGGATCGCAGCGCTTCGAGGCCCGAGGGTTTTTCATCTTCCACCATCGCCGATCCTTTTGGCAAAGTGATCCGGCTTTCGCAATGTCGGCAAACAGAGGCAAGGGACCCCGTGGGAACAACCGCCGCCGGAGGCGTGTTTTGATCGATGGCAAAGCATGACAAGGATCTGGCGGAAATCCGCTCCGCCTATGCAAGCGAGATAGCGGCGGCAAGCGACGTAACTGATACGCGCGTCGAACGCGCCTTTGCCGAGATTCCGCGCGAAGCCTTCATGGGTCCGCCGCCATGGCGGATTATTCATGGCGGCCAGTTGGTCGAGGCCTCGACCAGCGATCCGCGACGGCTCTACCGTAATGTGCTGGTGGCGCTCGATGAGGAGAAGGGCATCAACAATGGCGAGCCCTCGCTCCACGCCGCATGGATGGCTGCGATCGCCCCTCGTCCGGGCGAGACCGTGTCGCATGTCGGCGCCGGCACGGGATATTACTCGGCCATCCTGTCGCGGCTCGTCCAGCCCGGTGGCAGCGTCCGCGCCTTCGAGATCGAACCGGAACTCGGCAAAAGAGCCCGCCGTAATCTTGCGCCCTATCCCGATGTGACGGTCGTCACCGGCGATGCGGTGACATTGCCCCTCCCCGCTTCCGATATCGTCTATGTCAATGCCGGCGTGATATCGCCGCCGGCCGGTTGGCTGCACGCCCTGAAGCCGGGCGGCAGGCTGATCTTCCCATGGCGGCCGTCGGAGGAGGTCGCGCTTTCCATGCTCGTCACGCGTCGGAAAGCCGGCTTCGAGACGAAACCCTTGATGCCTTCATGGTTCATCCCCTGCATCGGCGCTTCGCTCGCCGGACGAAGAGCGAGGAAGCTGCCGGATCGCGCGGAAGCACGGCGCAGTCGTTCGATCTGGCTTGCGACCGACAGGCCGCCGGACCCGGCGGCAACCGCCATCATCGGCGACGTCTGGTTCTCGTCCGAGCCGATTTCCGAATAGTTTCTCCCTTGCCCTTGCCGCAAAGCCGTGTGACGATGTTCGAACGACGGGACAATGCGCCCGACTAAGGGAGCCGAACGATCCCGCCGCGCGACGGCCGCAAGGCCGGCCGCCGCTCAACCGGAAACGCTTGAGAGGAGGTCGGGCATCATGGGTAATCGCGCCGGAGGACGACGTCAGGGACCGAAATGCGTCGCCATCATCGGTCCCTTTTCCAGTGGAAAGACAACACTTCTCGAAGCGATCCTCGCGCGTACCGGCGCCATTTCCAAGCAGAGCACGATAGCATCCGGCGGCACGGTCGGCGATCATTCGGCCGAGGCGCGCGCCCATGCGATGAGCGTCGAGGCAAGCTTCGCCACCACCGAATTCATGGGCGAGGAGATCACGTTCGTCGACTGCCCGGGCTCGATCGAATTCGCCTATGAAGCCGTGCCGGTCCTTTCGGCCTGCGATATCGCCGTCGTCGTCGCCGAAGCGGACGAGAAGAAGATACCAGCGCTCCAGCTGATCTTGCGGCAGCTCGACGATTTCGGCGTTCCGCGCATGCTTTTCCTGAACAAGGTCGACAAGATCGATGCCGGCGTACGCGATACGCTGAAAATGCTTCAGCCGGCTTCCAGCACGCCGCTTCTGCTGCGCCAGATTCCGCTCAGGAAGGAAGGCATCGTTGTCGGCTCCATCGACCTCGCGCTGGAGCGTGCCTATATCTACCGCGAGCACGCGGAGAGCGAGATCGCCGCCATTCCCGACGACGACAAGGCGCGCGAGATCGAGGCGCGCTTCTCCATGCTCGAGACGCTGGCGGACCATGACGACCAGCTGATGGAGCAGTTGCTGGAAGAGATCGAGCCGCCGCGCGACGCCGTTTTCGACGACCTCGCGGCCGATTTGCGTCAAGGTACGGTGACGCCGGTCCTGATCGGCTCGGCCGAACGCGGCAACGGCGTCCTGCGTCTCCTGAAAGCTATCCGCCACGACGCGCCCGACGCCACGGCGACACGGGAGCGACTTGGCCTCGGCGACGCAAAGAGCGTCATCCGGGTCATGAAGACGATCCATACATCGCATGGCGGCAAGCTGTCGGTTGCGCGGCTCCTTGTCGGCTCTCTCTCCGACAGCGCCGAAATCTGGCTGCCGAACGGCAATTCGGCCAAGGTCTCCGGTCTCTACCGCATGCTCGGCAAGGACCCGATAAAGATTCCTTCTGCGAAGGAAGGCGATACCGTCGCCCTCGGCAAGCTGGACGATGCCAGGACCGGCGATGCGCTCAGCACGGTAAAGGGCGGCGTTTCGGTTACTTCCATCCCCGCCCCGCCGCCGCCTGTCTACGCGCTGGCGCTCAGGCCGCGCGAACGCAAGGACGAGGTCAAGATGTCATCGGCCTTGCAGCGCATCTCCGAGGAAGACCCGTCGCTGTCGCTGGAGCATCACCAGGATTCGGCCGAGACCGTTCTCTCCGGCCATGGCGAGATGCATCTGAGGGTCGCGATCGAGCGGCTGGAAGGCAAGTACCAGATCCCGGTCGATGCGCATGCCGCCCAGATCCCCTATCGCGAAACCATCCGCAAACCGTCCGAGCAGCGCGGCCGCCACAAGAAGCAGTCGGGCGGTCACGGCCAGTTCGGCGACGTGGTGCTACAGATAAAGCCCCTGCCTCGCGAGAGCGGCTTCCAGTTCACCGACACCATCACCGGCGGCGTCGTGCCGAAGCAATACATCCCCTCGGTCGAGACCGGCGTGCGCGATTTCCTGAAGTCGGGACCGCTCGGCTTCCCCGTCGTCGATATCGCCGTCAATCTCTCGGACGGCTCCTATCATTCGGTCGATTCATCCGACATGGCCTTCCAGATGGCGGCGAGGCTCGCGATGAAGGAGGGCATGGCGGCTTGCTCGCCTGTGCTACTGGAGCCTATCATGAAGGTCGAGATCGCCACCCCGTCCGACGCCACGGCCAGGATCACGGCGCTGATTCCGCAGAGGCGCGGCCAGATCCTCGGCTATGACGCCCGCCCCGGCTGGCCGGGCTGGGACGTCGTCGAAGCGACGATGCCGCAAGCCGAGATCGGCGATCTGATCATCGAACTGCGATCGGCGACGGCCGGTGTCGCGGGCTTCGTGGCGAAGTTCGACCACATGGCGGAGTTGACCGGCAGGCTCGCCGACGACGTGCTTTCCGTCTCGGCCGGCAAGGCGGCATAGGACGAGCGACCCATCTGGACCAAATTTATACAACGCTG
This sequence comes from Phyllobacteriaceae bacterium, assembly GCA_040255475.1. Lineage (GTDB taxonomy): Bacteria > Pseudomonadota > Alphaproteobacteria > Rhizobiales > Rhizobiaceae > Mesorhizobium_L. The sequence goes on from JBDZVC010000237.1 coordinate 4,762, forward strand.
TGGCATAGGGATGCGCGGCTGACGCTGCCCGCTTCTTTGCGATTTTACCTTCGATATCGCACCTGCCGGGCAAAAAACCGGACCGAAAGGAGCGGCCCGGAAGACCCCCTGCGTCCAAAACGCACTGCCGATTCCAGGTGCCTGCAGGAGTGGCAGCCGAAAGGTTCTTGGTTTTGCGCATCTCATGAATGCAGGACCTTGCCATGCCGTGGTCAGAAAAACCAAAGAATATCCGGGCTTTAGGCAACAAAAAAGCCGGATCGAATAGACCCGGCTAAGTTGAATTGGAAGCGCTGTTTCCAGCTAAACCTCCAGAGGGGAACACTCGACGGACGCTAATGGGAGGAGGAACGCGTCCGTGAGATGACCAAGATATGGGCTCCCCTTGCCTTTTTAACAAGCACTCTTTTGCAAGGGACCCATGCATTTTCGCATATGTCTGCCGACACGGCCTCTGTGCCAATCAGAATGACCAGTTGCGCGCCTTGGCAATGAGGAAGTCACGGAACACCTGCAGCTTCACCTGGCTCTTCAGCGCATCCGTGTAGGCGAAATAAGTGTCGAAGGACGGCACCTGGGTTTCCGGCAGGAGTTGGATCAGATCGGAGTCCCTCCGGACCATGTAATCGGGCAGTGCCGCGATGCCCGCGCCGCGCCGGACCGCGCGCTTGATCGCCAGAAGATCGTTGATCTGCAGATGTGCGATCCGGCGCGAACCATCCGGCCGTCCGGCGGATTCCAGCCAGTTCACATCGGCAATCGCGGTAGGGATCGGTTCGCCGAAGGTCACGATGCGATGGTTGTCGAGATCCTCCAGGGAGGAGAGCATCCCGTGCTTGGCGATGTAGGCTTCCGACGCATAGAGATGCATGTGCACGGTGAACAGCCGCCGCTGGATCAAATCCGATTGCTGCGGCTGGCGCAACCGGATGGCACAGTCGGCGTGACGCGTCATCAGATCATATTCCTCGTTCGCGAGGATGAGCTGGAGCTGGATATCGGGATAGAGGTCCAGGAACTCCTGCACCCGCTCCGTCAGCCAGCCGGCGCCGAGACCGACGGTCGTCGTCACGCGCAATGTGCCCGACGGCCTGTCCTTCGCCTCGGTCAGCCGCGTGCGGACGTTCTCGAGCCGCATCAGCACGTCATGCGCCGTGCGATAGAGCAGTTCGCCCTGCTCGGTCAGCACCAGCCCGCGCGCATGGCGATGGAAGAGCGGCACGCCAACGTCGTGCTCCAGCGCGCTGACCTGCCGGGAGATCGCCGATTGCGACAGCTTCAGCGTCTCGGCAGCGTGCGTGAAGGATCCCGCTTCGGCGGCGGCGTGAAAGACACGCAGCTTGTCCCAATCCAGTGACATACCACCGCCACCCCTTTCCCGAGCCTCTTATTCGGCCGCTTCCGCGGCCTGCCCATGTACGTTCAGTTCCGCAAGATAGCGTTCCGCCTCCAGTGCGGCCATGCACCCCATGCCCGCCGCCGTCACCGCCTGCCGGTAGATATCGTCGGTCACGTCGCCTGCCGCGAACACGCCCGGCACGTCCGTCTTTGTCGAGTCCGGTGCCGTCCACAGATAGCCGTTCGGCTTCTGCTTCAGCTTGCCGACGAAAAGCTCGACCGAGGGCGAGTGGCCGATGGCGACGAAAACGCCGTCGATCGGCATTTCCGTGACTTCGCCGCTTATCGCGTTCTTCAGGAGGAGGCCGTTGACCGAAGGCGGCAGCGGCAGCTTGCCAGGCACGCCTTTGATCTCCTCGACCACCGTATCCCAAAGCACGGAGACGTTTTCGCGCGCGAAGAGCCGCTCCTGCAGGATGCGCTCAGCCCGGAACTCGTCGCGCCGGTGGACGACCGTCACATGCCGCGCGAGATTGGAAAGGTAAAGCGCCTCTTCGACCGCCGTGTTGCCGCCACCGATCACCACCACGTCCTTGCCGCGATAGAAGAAGCCGTCGCAGGTGGCGCAGG